>DASQRM010000190.1:0-79246 GCA_035642895.1 Streptosporangiaceae bacterium
CGGTGGCCGGGCCGCCGGTAAAGCTGTCTGTTCGTGGTGCGAAATCTCTTCATGACGACCTCGATGTCGGGTGGAGCGGCGAGTGAACGGGGGGTGATGTGAGCTCCGTCACCAGGTACCGCAGACGGTATATCCGCTTCCATTTCCTAGCAAGACTTGGACTATTTTTTGTACGATAACGACTTCGCAACGCAGAAGATCGACAGTTCGGCCCTGGCGGGGCGCAGCCGCGCTCCGCCGGCCTGACCTGGGCAAAGTGACAGGGCTGGCTTATCCGGACCGGCAACCGACTTCAAGGACGCCGGAGGCACTCCCGTGATCGGGCCGAAAGAGACTTACTCGGGGTCGCAAACTATTGCAATTTCTTGCGGTAATCGCCGTATAGTTGCGCCATGACACGGCGGCTAGCGGAAGTGGCCAAGAAGGTCGGGGTCAGCGAGGCGACGGTCAGCCGGGTGCTGAACGGCAAGCCAGGCGTCTCCCAGACGACCCGGGACGCGGTGCTCACCGCGCTGGACGTGCTCGGCTACGAGCGGCCCACCCAGATGCGCGGCGAGCGCGCCCGGCTGGTCGGGCTGGTGCTGCCCGAGCTGCAGAACCCGATCTTCCCCGCGCTGGCCGAGGTGGTCGGCGGCGGCCTGGCCCAGCAGGGCTTCACGCCGGTGCTGTGCGTGCGCGGGGCCGGCGGCCTGTCCGAGGCCAGCTACGTCCGGATGCTGCTCGACCAGCACGTATCCGGGATGGTGTTCGCCGGCGGGAACTTCGCCGAAGCGGACTCCCCGCACGACCACTACGAGCTGCTGCTGGAACGGGGCGTGCCGGCCGTGCTGGTCAACGCGGCTGCTGAGCACCTGCGCTACCCGCGGGTCTGCGTCGACGACGCGGCCGCGGTGGAGCAGGCCCTGGGGCACCTGCTGTCTCTGGGCCACCGGCGGGTCGGCCTGATCATCGGCCCGGACGACCACATGCCGTCGCGGCGCAAGCTGGCCGCGTTCACCGCCCTGGCCGCCAAGGCCGGCATCGACACCGCGGACGCCGTGGAGCACACGATGTTCTCGGTGGAGGCCGGGCACGCGTCCGCGGCCCGCCTGGTGCGGGCGGGCATCACCGGCATCGTCTGCGGCAACGACCCGCTGGCGCTGGGCGCCATCCGGGCCGTGCGCCGGCTGGGCATGTCGGTGCCCGGGGACATCTCCGTGGTGGGCTACGACGACTCCGCGCTGATGACCTGCACGGATCCACCGCTGACCACGGTCCGGCAGCCCATCGACGCGATGGGCCGGGCCGTGGTGAGCACCCTGGTCCAGCAGGTCGAGGGCGGCACGGTCGCGTCGGCTGAGCTGCTCTTCGAGCCGGAACTGGTCGTCCGGGGCTCCACGGCCCGGGCCCGGGCCTGACCCCGCGCCGGTCCCCCTCGCCGCCACAACGGGGCCGCGATCCCGCACGGATATGCGCCCGAAAAGTTTGATACTTACGTAACTCCATCGACATATTGCAGACACACGTCCGGCTCTGTACGGTGAGGGCACTTTTACCCGCCCACTCACCCCCCAGGAGCCCCGAGTGTTACGTCCCCCCCGCACTCTCAGACGCTTGATCGCCCTCGCAGGCAGTACCGCGTTGCTGGCCAGCGGCGGCGCCCTCGTGGCGGCGGCTCCGGCCTGGGCCGCCGCCTCCGCTACCGGCGGCAGCGGCGCCAGCCTGCCGTACACCGAGGTCCAGGCGGAGAACTCCGCCACCAACGGGACCGTCATCGGCCCGAACTACACCCAGGGCCAGCTGGCCGACGAGGCGTCCTACCGCAAGGCCGTGACCCTGAAGGGCAGCGGCCAGTACGTCACGTTCACCACGCCGGTCGCGACCAACTCGATCAACTTCCGGTACAGCATCCCGGACAGCCCGGACGGCTCGGTCTACACCGCACCGCTGTCCCTGTACGTCAACGGCACCAAGCAGACCGACTTCACCCTGACCAACGCCTGCAGCTGGTACTACGGCAGCTACCCGTTCACCAACTCGCCCGGCAGCGGCAACCCGCACCACTTCTTCGACGAGACGCACCGGCTCTTCACGACCACCTATCCGGCCGGCACCACCTTCAAGCTGCAGGTCGACTCCGAGGACACCGCTTCCTCCTATACGATCGACTTCGCCGACTTCGAGCAGGTCGGCGCCGCGCTGACCCAGCCCGCGGGCTCGGTGTCAGTGACCAGCCAGGGCGCCGACGCGACCGGGGCGAACGATTCCACCAGCGCGTTCAACGCCGCGATCACCGCGGCCGGCGCGGGCGGCACGGTGTGGATCCCGCCGGGCACGTACAACATCCCGGGCCACATCAGCGTCAACAACGTGACGATCGCCGGGGCCGGGATGTGGTACTCGGCGGTGACCGGCACGGCTCCCGGGTTCTACGGCAACTCCGCGCCGAACCCGAGCACCAACGTCCACCTGCAGAACTTCGCGATCTTCGGCAACGTCCAGCAGCGTGACGACAGCGCGCAGGTCAACGGCATCGGCGGCGCGATGAGCAACTCGACCGTGTCGAACATCTGGATCGAGCACATGAAGGTCGGGGCCTGGATGGACGGGCCGATGGACAGCCTGAAATTCAGCGGCATGCGGATCCGCGACACCACCGCGGACGGCATCAACTTCCACGGCGGGGTGACCAACTCCACCGTGACCAACAGCGACATCCGCAACGCCGGCGACGACGGCATCGCGACCTGGGCCGACGCCAGCATCGGGGCCGACGCCAACGACACGATCTCGAACAACACCGTGGAGCTGCAGATGCTGGCCAACGGCATCGCGATCTACGGCGGCCACGACAACACCGTCACCGGGAACCTGGTCGCCGACACCGGGATCACCCAGGGCGGCGGCATCCAGGTCGGGCAGCGCTTCACGTCCACCCCGGTCGGCACGACCACCATCTCGAACAACACCATGATCCGGGACGGCGACCTCGACCCGAACTGGCAGTTCGGCGTGGGCGCGCTCTGGTTCGACGGCAGCCAGGGCGCGATTACCGGCCCGATCAACGTCACTAACGCCCTGATCGAGCAGAGCCCCTTCGAAGCGGTCCAGTGGGTCGAGGGGACGATCAGCGGGGTCAACCTGAGCAACGTGACGATCGCCGGTACCGGGACGTTCGCCCTGCAGGAGCAGACCGGCGGCGCGGCCTCGTTCACCAACGTCACCGCGACCGGCGTGGCCCAGGCCAACGCGGGTAACGCGCCCAGCTACAACTGCGAGGGCGGCGGCTTCGCGATCACCGACGGCGGCGGGAACTCCGGCATCACCCCGACCCAGTGCAACGGCTGGCCGGCGCCGGTGTACCCGCCCTATCCTGCCTCCGGCGTGACGGCCAGCCCGGGCGCGCTGAGCTTCGGCTCGGTCGTGACCGGCACGACCAGTGCCGCGCAGACCGTGACGGTCTCCAACCCGACCGGCTCGGCGGCCGCCGTCTCGTCCATCGCGGCCAGCGGGGACTTCAGCCAGACCAACACCTGCGGCTCGTCGATCGCGGCGAACGGCTCGTGCACGGTCAGCGTGAAGTTCGCCCCGACCGCCCCCGGCGCCCGGACCGGGACCCTCACGGTCAACGCGGGCGGGGTGACCAACACGGTCAGCCTGACCGGGACCGGTACCGCGCCGGGCCCGGTGCTGAACGCCGCCCCGGCCAGCCTGTCCTTCGCCGGGACCGACGTCGGCTCCAGTTCGGCAGCCCAGGCCGTGACGGTGACCAACTCGGGCACGGCCGCGGCCTCGGTCTCCGGGGTCACTGCCACCGGGGACTTCAGCCAGACCAACAACTGCTCCAGCGTGGCCACCGGCAGCTCCTGCACGGTGAACGTCACATTCAAGCCGACCGCGTCCGGGACCCGGACCGGGACGCTGACCGTGACCAGCAACGCCAACAACAGCCCGGCCACCGTCAGCCTGACCGGCAGCGGGATCGGCGCCACCACCAACCTGGCCCTGGGCGCCACCATGACGGCCAGCGGGTCGGCCCAGAGTTACGTCCCCTCGAACACCAACGACGGGAACACCAGCACCTACTGGGAAAGCACCAACAACGCCTTCCCGCAGTGGCTGGAAGCCGACCTCGGGTCCGCCCAGACGGTCGGGTCGATCACCCTCGACCTGCCGCCGTCCAGCTCGTGGGCGACCCGGACCCAGACCCTGTCCGTCCAGGGCAGCACCGACGGCAGCACCTGGACTACGCTGGTCGGCTCGGCGAACTACACGTTCAACCCGTCCACCGGGAACACCGTCACGATCAGCCTGCCATCGGCCGTCAGCGAGCGGTACCTGCGGCTGAACTTCACGGCCAACACCGGCTGGCCGGCCGGGCAGGTCTCAGAGTTCGAGATCTTCCCCGGCGGGGCGGGCGGCGGCGGGGGCGGGGGCGGGGGCAGCACCAACCTGGCCCTGAACCAGCTCACCTCGGCGAGTGGCTATACCCAGACGTATGTGCCGGGCAACGCCACGGACGGCAACACCAGCACCTACTGGGAGAGCACCAACAGCGCGTTCCCGCAGTGGCTCCAGGTCGACCTCGGTGCGGCCAAGAGCTTCAGCAAGATCGTGCTCGACCTGCCGCCGGCCAGCTCGTGGAGCACCCGGACCCAGGCGCTGTCCGTGCAGGGCAGCACCGACGGGTCGAGCTTCTCCACGATCGTCGCGTCGGCCGGGTACACGTTCAACCCCTCGACCGGCAACACGGTCACGATCACCTTCCCGTCCACGAGTGCCCGGTATGTGCGGCTGAACTTCACCGCTAACACCGGGTGGCCCGCCGGGCAGGTCTCCGAGTTCCAGGTCTGGACCAGCTGACCCGGACGCAGCCCGCACGGCGCGGGGCGGGTACCGCACCGCGGTACCCGCCCCCAGCCCCCCTTTACGGCGTCCTTAATCCGTGTTATGGCCGAAATATGACCCCGCTTGCTGTTCCGGTCCGATGAGATGGTGCAAGGTCTTCCCCGGCCAGGAAGACCAGATTCCGTGCGTGCGCACGTTCGTATCCCAGTTGCTGGCCGATCACCCCGATCGCGCGGACATCGTCATGTGCGCGGCCGAACTCGCGGCCAACGCGGTCCGGCACACCGCCAGCGGCCGGGATGGGTTCTTTGCCACCGAGGTGACCTGGACCGGGCTGACCGTCCGGGTCGCCGTGGCCGACGGCGGCGCCGGCGCCGCGCCGCCGCTCAGCCCCGACCTCAGCGCTGCGGGGGCGGACAGCGGGCTGGGCCGGCTGGCCCAGCTGGCGTCCCGCTGCGGCACCGAAGGCGACCACCGCGGCCGGGTGGTCTGGGCCCAGTTCCTGGCCAGTACCGAACTGCCCCGTACCGGACTGCCCACTGCCGGACTGCACGGCGCCGCACTGCACAGCGCCGGCGGCCCGCCCGGCGCCACCTCGATGCCGCTGTCCGCGGAGCAGTCCACCGCTGCCGAGGCCGCTGACCTGGCCGAGCGGTACCAGGGCTGGCACACCTGGTTCGGGCGCTGGACCCGGCAGTGGTGGGCCATCCCCAAGCAGGCCTCCCGGGCCACGGCCCTGATCGCCGAGCCCACGGCCGGCGCCCTGGCCCAGCGGCTGGATTCCTCGGCGCCGCGCCGTAGCGCGGCCCCGGACCCAACCAGCGCCGCGCCGTAGCGCTGCGCCGGGCCGGCCAGCGTGAGTGCCCGGTAGTTAGCTGCTGAACGCCGCGTCGAAGGAGGCGGCCGGCGGCTCGAGGTCGAAGTGCTTCAGGTAGGCCAGGGCCTCGGGAGCCCCGGCGAGCCGGTCCATGCCCGCGTCCTCCCACTCGACCGAGATCGGGCCGCGGTAGCCGATCGAGTTGAGCATCCGGAACACGTCCTCCCACGAGACCTCGCCCCGCCCCGCGGACACGAAGTCCCAGCCCCGGCGCGGATCGCCCCAGGGCAAGTGGGAGCCGAGCCGCCCGTTGCGGCCGTCGAGCCGGGTGCGGGCCTCCTTGCAGTCCACGTGATAGATCCGGTCGGAGTAGGCGCCGAGGAACGCCACCGGGTCCAGGTCCTGCCAGACGAAGTGACTCGGGTCGAAGTTGAGGCCGAACGCGGGCCGGTTGCCGACCGCGTCCAGGGCCTGGCGGGTGGTCCAGAAGTCATACGCGATCTCACTCGGATGCACCTCGTGCGCGAACCGCACCCCCTCGGCGTCGAACACGTCCAGGATGGGGTTCCACCGCGCGGCGAAGTCCGCGTAGCCCGCCTCGATCATCTCCGGCGGGACCGGGGGGAACATGGCCACCGTGTGCCAGATCGAGGAGCCGGTGAACCCCACGACGGTCGCCACCCCGAACGCGGCCGCGGCCCGCGCGGTGTCGGCGAGTTCGGCGGCGGCCCGCTGCCGAACCCCCTCGGGCTCGCCGTCGCCCCAGATCCGGGCGGGCAGGATGCCCTGGTGCCGCACATCGATCGGGTGGTCGCAGACCGCCTGCCCGACCAGGTGGTTGGAGATGGCCCAGCAGCGCAGCTCGTACTTGGCCAGCAGAGCCTGGCGCCCGGCCAGGTAGCCGTCCTCGCGCAGGGCCCGGTCCACCTCGAAGTGATCGCCCCAGCAGGCCAGTTCGAGGCCGTCGTAACCCCACTGGTGAGCCAGCCGGCACACTTCTTCCAGGGGCAGGTCGGCCCACTGGCCGGTGAACAACGTGAACGCTCGGGACATCATCGGCTCCGGTTGGTTTTCGTTGCGGCGATTTTTGCTGGTGAACTTCCGGCCTCACGCCGGGGTCCACCGGCTGCCGGTCGCGGCGCTGGCGGACACGGCCTGCAGCACGCGCTGAACCTGGAGTCCGGCCGCGAAGGAAGGCTCCGGGTCGGCACCCGTGTCGATCGCGAGGACCAGGTCACGGACCTGATGCGTGAACGTGTGCTCCCAGCCCAGCACGTGTCCCGGCGGCCACCAGGCGGACAGGTACGGGTGGCCGGGCTCGGTGACCAGGATGCGGCGGAATCCCGCGGTCGCTGGGCCCGTGCTGCCAGCAGAGTCGGTGTTGTCGCAGAACTCCAGCTCGTTGAGGCGCTCCAGGTCGAACGCGAGGCTGCCGCGGGCCCCGTAGACCTCGATCCGCAGTGCGTTCTTCCGGCCGGAGGCGAACCGGGTGGCCTCGAAGGTGGCCAGCGCCCCGGATTCGAGCCGGGCGGTGAAGGCCACCGCGTCGTCGACCGTCACCCGTCCGGTGGCGGCCCCGGTGGTTCCGGGAAGAGCGCCGCCGGGCAGGGGCCGCTCAGGCACGAAGGTGGCGGCCACCCCGGAGACCCCCGAGATCAGCTGCCCGGTCAGGTACTGGGCCAGATCCACGACGTGCGCGCCCAGGTCGCCCAGGGCCCCCGAGCCTGCGTGCTCCTTCTGCAGCCGCCAGGTCAGCGGGAAGGCCGGGTCGGCCAGCCAGTCCTGCAGGTAGCTGGCCCGGACGTGCCGGATCTCGCCGACCCGGCCGCTGGCGATGAGCTCGCGGGCCAGCGCGAGGGCCGGCACGCGGCGGTAGTTGAAGCCGACCATGGAGCGCACCCCCCGGGCCTGGGCCCGCGCGGCCGCCGCGGCCATGGCCTCCGCCTCGGCCACCGTGTTGGCCAGCGGCTTCTCGCACAGTACGTGCTTGCCGGCCTCCAGCGCGGCGATGGAGATCTCGGCGTGCGAGTCACCGGGCGTGCACACGTCGATGAGCTGCACGTCGTCGCGTTCCAGCAGGGCGCGCCAGTCGGTTTCCACCCCGCCGAACCCGTAGCGCTGCGCGGCGGCCTCCGCCGCCGCCCGGTCCCGGCCGCACAGCGCGGTCAGCACCGGACGCAACGGCAGGTCGAACGCGTGCGGGGCGGTACGCCAGGCCTGGGAGTGCGCCGCGCCCATGAACGCGTAGCCGACCATGCCGACGCCGAGTGATTCAGTCACAAGATCCCCTGCCTGCTCAGACGATGGTCGCGGCCCACGGATCCCAGTCGGCCGGCAGCGCGTCCGGGGTCTCGAAGGTGGTCGGGACGCGCTCGAACGTACCCGCAGTGATGGAGCGCGCTACCGCTTCCATGGTGTCCAGGACGTGCAGCGCCAGCTCACCGGACGCCCGGTGCGCCGTCCCGGCCCGGATGGACCGGGCCATATCCAGCACCCCCAGGCCCCGGCTCGCGGTCGCCCCGGCCGCCGGGATCGTCTCCCAGCCGTCGCGGCCCATCGGGCGGACCCGGATCTCGCCGTCGAACCGGTTGGGGTCGGGCAGCGAGAGCGTCGCCTCGGTCCCGGTGATCTCGACGAAGCCGTGCCGCCGGAGCGGTGAGTCGAAGCTCAGCAGGAGCGTGGCGGCCGGCCCCCGGGCATACCCGATCAGCGCCGCGACGTGGGTCGGCACCTCGGCCTCGAACTTGGTCCCGGCCCGCGGGCCGCTGCCGATGACCCGGCTGTGCTGACTGCGCCGGCCGAGCGCCGCGACCTGGTCCGCAGGACCGAACAGGGTGGCCAGCATGCTGAGGTAGTACGGCCCGATGTCGAAAAGCGGGCCCGCGCCGGGCCGGAACAGGAACTCGGGATCATGGTGCCAGCGCTCGGGCCCGGGGTCCTGCATCAGGGTCAGCGCGCTCTGCGGCTCGCCAATGGCGCCGCCGTCGATCAGCCGCCGGGCCGTCTGCAGCCCCGCGCCGAGCACCGTGTCCGGGGCGCAGCCGACCCGCACGCCGGCCCGGGCCGCCGCGGCGAGCAGGCCGCGGCCCGCCGCGGTGTCCAGGGCCAGGGGTTTCTCGTTCCAGACGCTCTTGCCCGCCGCGACCGCCTGCCGCCCCACCTCGGCGTGCGCGGCCGGGATGGTCAGGTTCACCACCAGCTCCACATCCGGGTGCTCGGCGGCCTGCGCGGCGCTGCCTGCACCGGGCACGCCGTACCGGGCCGCCTGGGTCTTAGCCCGCTCCGGGACGAGATCCGCGCAGAACAGCACGCGCACGTCCGGGAACGAGGTGAGGTTGCGGAGGTACTCGTCGCTGATCATGCCGCAGCCGACGACGGCCACGCCGACCGGATTAGCTAGCACCGGGTCAGCAGGCACTGGTATCACGGGGCTGGGCCAGGCCGCGCGCGGCCAGCCAGGCCAGGCTGTCCCCCACCGCGGTCATCATGTCGGTCGCGCACCGGTCGAGTTCGACCACGTGCCAGGCGGCGGGCGCGGCGGCCAGGATCTCCGCGACCGGCATCCGCCCGGCACCGACGGCGGTCATCGGATCGTCGCGGGTCACCGGACCGTCCTTGACGTGCAGGTACCGGACCCGCTCGCCGAGCCGCCCGAGCAGCGCGGGCACGTCCTGACCGGCCACCGCGGCCCAGTAGGTGTCCACTTCGAGCAGCACCGCCGGGTCGAGCGCGGCGGCCAGGGCCTCCAGGGCCGGGGTCCCGTCTGGCAGCGGGGCGAGCTCGTGGTCGTGGTTGTGGTAGCCGAGGCGCAGGCCCTCGCCGGCCAGCCGGGCCGCGATGCCGTTCAGCTCCGCGGCCACCGCCCGCACGCCGTCAGCATCGGCGAACCGGGCCGGCGGCAGGTACGGGACGATGACGGTGTCCGCGCCGAGCATGCGGGCCGCGGCCGCGACCGGGCCGGCCTGCTCGCCCGCCGGGTTGGCGTGCACGCTGCAGACCGCCAGGCCGGCCGCGGCCAGGTCGGCGGCCAGCCGGGCCGGATCGTTGAGGATGTCGAACGGTTCCGCCGCTCCGTAACCGAACGCGGCGATCTGGTCCAGGACGCCTTTCCGGTCTACCGCCAGCTGCTCGCGCACGGTGTAGAGCTGCAGCGCCGGGGGGTTGCTGGTCGTCACGTGCCTCAGGCTCCCGTAGTTCTGGGACGGTGATTCGGGACGGTGATGGGGGACAGTAATTTTCGAAACTTATTCGCTCTGTGGTTCAGGCTAGATTCGGCGGGACGGACGGTCAATAGCCTGGTTGGGCCAGGCCCTGCTGCCGACCCGGCCGCCGACCCAGCCGTAAGGTAACGAGGTAGCCTGGGACAGGGCCGACTGGGCTAGTCGGAGTTTCGAAACCCCGGACGAGGAGCTGCCGTGGCCCGCGAGACCGGGCGCAGCACGCTGGCGGGCATCGCCGCGGAGGCGGGCGTGTCGGTGTCCGCCGTGTCCAAGGTGCTCAACGGCCGGACCGACGTCGCCGCCGGGACCCGGTCCCGCATCGCCGCACTGCTCCGGCGGGATGGGTACCAGGTCGCGTCCCGGCTCGGCTTCGGCGTCGTGGACCTGCTGATCGCCACCTTGCACACCCCGTGGGCCGAGGAACTGCTGCGCGGCACCGTCCAGGCCGCGGACGAGGCCGGGACCAGCGTCGTGGTCAGCACCGTGGACTCACCTGGCGGCTTCACGGCCTGGCTGGACCGGGCCACGGCCCGCGGTACCGACGGCGCACTCCTGGTCCTGCACCTGCCGGACAGCAGCGAGCTGCAGGGGCTGGCCGCCGCGCGCATCCCGCTGGTGGTGATCGACCCTCCGGAGGAACCCGGCCCGGGCATCCGGTCGGTAGGCACGACGAACTGGCAGGGCTGCCTCACCGCGACCCGGCACCTGATCGAGCTGGGGCACCGCCGCATCGCCATCATCGGCGGCCCGGAGCACCTGTGGTCCAGCCGGGCCCGGCTGGCCGGCTACCGCGCCGCCCTGGAGGCGGCCGGTCTCCCCACGGCCGGGGAGCTCATCCGCCGGGACGACTTCTGCACGGAGGGTGGCCGGCGGCAGGCCCGCGAGCTGCTCGCCATGGCCCAGCCGCCCACCGCGATCGTGGCCGGCAACGACCCGCAGGCGTTCGGCGTGCTCCAGGCCCTCGGCGAGCGGGGGTTGCGGGCCCCCGGCGATCTCAGCGTGGTCGGCTTTGACGACGTCCCCGTCGCCTCGTGGGCCACTCCCGCGCTCACTACTGTCCGCCAGCCCCTCGCGGCCATGGCCGCGACCGCGTTCCGGATGCTGCACGGCCGGCCCGGTGCAGGCGAGCCGCACCACATCGAGCTGGCCACCACCCTGGTCATCAGGGAAAGCACCGGCCCGCCGCCTAGAGTTATATAAACGTCATCTCGGCTAATTGACCCGGTTTGGTGCGCTAGTCTGCCCCTGATTCAGCCGTGGAATCCAGGGAGTTCCCTATGCGTCGTCGTTTCCGGCTCCGGCCCCTCACCGGGCTGGCCGCGCTCGTCGGACTGGGCGGTCTGCTCGCCGCCGGCTGCAGCGGCGGCGGCAGCTCCGCTGCCCCAGGTGGGCTGGAGAAGACCAACCTGAGAGTGGCGGCGGTCCCGGCCGTCGACTCCGCCGGGCTGTACATCGCGCAGCAGCGCGGGCTGTTCGCCGCCCAGGGCCTGCATGTCTCGATCGTGCCGGCGATCAGCGGGAAGACGGCCATCAGCAAGCAGCTGGCCGGCGTGTTCGACGTGACGAGCGGGAACTACGTCTCCTACATCCTGGCCAACGCCGACCCCCAGGCGGCCGGGCTGAAGAAGGCCGCCGACTTCCGGGTCCTCTCGCCGGGCTCGATCATGGAGTCGAACAACCAGGACATCATGGTCCCGGCCCATTCGGGCATCAAGACGGTCAGTGACCTGAAGGGCAAGACGATCGCGGTCAACGTGACCCACAACATCGGCCAGCTGCTGGTCAGCTCGATTCTCAGCGACAACGCGGTGCCGGCGAGCAGCGTAAGATTCGTCCCCATTGAATTCCCGAAGATGGCACAGGCCCTCCAGGCGGGCACGGTGGCGGCCGCGTGGCAGCCCGACCCGTTCATCAGTGAGTCCGAGGAGACTGTCGGCGCGGTTCCGCTGGCGGACAGCAACCAGGGCACGACGGAGAACCTGCCGATCGCCGGGTACATGGTGACCGCGAGCTGGCTGAAGAAGTACCCGAACACCGCGGCGGCCTTCCGCCGGGCCCTGGTCCAGGCTCAGACGATCGCGACTAACGACCCGGCTGCCGTCCAGCAGGGCATGGAGGCCTTTGCGAAGGTGCCCGCGATTTCCGCGGCCGTCGAGGCCAACCCGCAGTTCCCGATCAAGATGAACGCGACCCTGCTGGGGCGGCTGGCCAGCCTGATGCTGCACTTCAACATGATCGGCCAGGCATACAACGTAGACCAGATGATCAGCAAGTAATGCTGCTCAGGCCCGGCTGCTCAGGTCCTGCTGCTCAGCCAGCCAGTGTGTCTACCGAGACCTCCCAGAGCAGCGCGGCGCTGCCGGGGTCCAGGGCGTAGGCCGCGACCCCGCGGCGCGAGCCCGGCTGGTTCAGGCCGGCCTCGTTGCAGTCCTCGAAGTAGCGGCCGCCAACGCCGTCCAGCAGCGGCGAGGTGGCCACGAGCACGGACGTCGCGGCGCCCTGCTCCGGGGTCTTCCAGCTGGCGCCGCCCCCGCCCGTCTGGCGGCGCAGCCGTTCCAGCTCCTCGTCGGTGACGTAGCGCTGCAGGCCGGTCCGGATCCCGCCCGGCATCAGCGCGTTGACGGTGATGCCGTCCCCGGCCCAGCGCCTGGTCGCCTCGACGGCGAACAGCACGTTAGCGGTCTTCGACTGCCCGTACGCGGCCCACGGCTCGTAGGACCGCTCCAGGAAGTGGATGTCCTCGAAGACCACCGGAGACCGCAGGTGCGCGGAGGAACTGACCGACACCACCCGGGCGCGGCCCGCGGCGGCCAGGGCCCCGTGCAGCCGGGTAGCCAGGGCGAAGTGGCCCAGGTGGTTGGTGGCGAACTGCATCTCCCAGCCTTCGGGAGTGCGCATCAGTGGGGCGGCCATGATGCCCGCGTTGTTGATGAGGATGTCCAGCGGGCCGTCCCAGGCGGCCGCGAACGCGGCCACGGAGGCCTGGTCGGCCAGGTCCAGCCGGGCCGCGAGCACCTGCTTGTTACCGGTGGTCTCGATGATGTCGGCGGCAGTGCGCTCGCCCGCTTCGACGCTACGGACCGCCAGCGTCACTTCGGCGCCCGCCCCGGCCAGCGCCCGGGCGGTCTCGATGCCGATCCCAGAGGCGCCGCCAGTCACGATGGCCCGGCGGCCGGTCAGATCGATGCCGTCCACGACCTCGGCGGCCGTCGATTCGGCCCCGAACGGCGTGGTGATGGGCGCGTTTACAGTCATGATGTCCCCAGAGTCAAAGGCCAGGCTGCCTTCATGGCCCTGGCCGGTATGATGGAAAACGGAGGAGCCTCCACTACTCGGCTTAAGAATAAGCGGAGCTTCCTCCGTTTAGCAAATCGCATCGGGCTGGGCAGCAGAAGGAGTGCCGTGGCGCAGATCGTCGACCGGCCGATGCGCGCCGACGCCCAGCGCAACCGGGCCCGGCTGCTGGAGGCCGCCGTCCGCGCCTTCTCCCAGGAGGGACCGGAGGTGACGCTCGATGCGATCGCCAAAGACGCCGGGGTCGGCATCGGCACGCTGTACCGCCACTTCCCCACCCGCGAGGCCCTGGTGGAAGCCGCCTACCGCAACGAGCTCGCCCGGCTCTGCGACGCGGTCCCGGAGTTGCTCCGGGATCTGACACCGGCCGAGGCCACCCGCCGCTGGATGGACCGGTTCGTGGACTACATGACGACCAAGCGGGGCATGGCCGGCGCGCTGCGCGCGGTCATAGCCTCGGGCCGGAACCCCTACGAGCAGAGCCGCGGCCAGCTGATCGCCGCGATCACCACGCTGCTGGAGGCGGCCGGCCAGGCCGGGACGCTGCGCCGCGACATCGAGCCCGCGGACGTACTGGCCAGTCTCGGCGGCGTGTCCCTGACGGCCGGGGAGCCAGCGCAGCGCGAGCAGGCCGGGCGCCTGCTTGACCTGCTCATGGACGGCCTGCGGTACCAGGAGCACCCGGCTGGCCCGCCCCACGTCTGCGCATGAGGCGGGCCCGCGGATCGAGGCGGTGAATCCCAGGACGCGGTCCTGCTCTTCGGACCGCTGTACCACCTGACCAGCGCAGACGACCGGTTGCAGGCGCTGGCCGAGGCCCACCGGGTGCTCCGGCCGGACGGCCCGAGTTCTTCACGACGGCCTACTTCCACACCGCGGCCGGCCTGGCCGGCGAGATCAGCAGGAGCGGCATCACCGAGGTGGAGGTGTACGGGGTGGAGGGCCCGGGATGGCCGCTGCAGCAGGAATGGGCCGATTCGCGGCGGCACGAGCAGATCTTGTTCGCCGCCCGGGCGGTCGAGACCGAACCTTCAGTCATTGGCTTCAGTCACCATTTCATCGCGACGGCCATGCGACATTAGCTGCTGAAGCCGGGGATGCCGGTGCCGCCCTTCGTGGTCCCCACGTGCAGGTACACCGGTCCGCTCTGGCCGCAGGCCTGGAAGGTGAAGGGGACCTCGAGCGACCTGGTGGCTCCCGGCGGGTAAACCCGCAACGCCACGGCGGTGGTCTCGCCGCAGGACGCCGGCGGGAAGCTGGCCACGTCGGTGATCTGGAGCAGCACGTGGGCGGTAGCGCCCCGGCCCAGCGTCACCAGGCGGTTGGCCGAGGCCGGACCACGGCCTGCTGCGCGGCCGAGCTGGTGGCCGCCGGAAGCCAGGGCGGAGACGCCCGGGTAGCCGTACAGCGTGCACGCCCGGCTGGAGGTGTTGGACAGCTCCAGCTGGTAGGAGACGCCCCCGGCGTAGCCGTCTCCCGGTATGCCGAGCCAGGCGGTGAGCACGCCGGTGCCGCACCTCGGGATCGCCGCCGCGGCCGACCGGGCCGCCGCGGCCGGCTTCGCCGGGCTTCCGGATGCGGCCAGAGCGGTAGTCGGGATGACGACCGCGGCGCATGTCAGGGCCACGGCCGCCAGGCCGCGCCGCGCCGCACGAGTGATTGGCTTCATGTGTGCTCTCCCTCGGTCCGCGTCTTCCCGGGACCAGCCGCGGGAATGACCAATCTCGTCAGCTAAGACGGCAGCCGGGCAGGAATGGTTGGAATACCGCCGCACCGCGGATGTGATACTTGTCGGCTATGTCCACGTGGATCTTGAGGGATGCTGCGTCCGGGCCCGGCGTGCGGGTCGCCGTCAAAGACCTGATCGACGTCGCTGGCCTCCCCACCACGGCAGGAAGCCGGGCCATCGCCGAACAGGCCAGGCCCGCTGCTGCCGACGCTCCCTGCGTGGCCGGGTTGCGGGCCGCGATGGCCCGGGGCGAGGCCTGCCTGGCCGGCAAGACCAACCTGCATGAGCTGGCCTACGGGATCAGCGGCATCAACGCGGCCTTCGGCACGCCCGTCAACCCGCTTGATCCGCTGCGGGTTCCCGGTGGGTCATCGAGCGGCTCGGCCGTGGCGGTGGCCAGCGGCGAGGCCGATGTCTCGTATGGCTCAGACACCGGCGGCTCGATCCGGATCCCCGCCGCGTGCTGCGGGATAGCCGGCCTCAAGACCACCTGGGGGCGGATTCCGCTCACCGGGGTCTGGCCGCTCGCGCCGAGCCTGGACACCGTGGGGCCGATGGCGCGGGACGTGGCCGGCCTCATCACCGGGATGCAACTGCTGGAACCGGGGTTCTCCGTCACGGCCGAGGCGCCCCGGGTCATCGGCCGCGTCGTGATCGGCGCTGACCCCCTCATCGACGCCGCGGTCGACTCCGCCCTGGCCGCGACCGGATGGGAGGTAGTCCAGGTCGGCCTGGACGGGCTCGACCGGGCGACCGTCGCCGCGATGACCGTGCTCGATACGGAGGCGTGGGCCTCCGACGGCGCATACGCCGAGGCGGCTCCGGACAAGATCGGCCGGGACGTGCTCGCCCGGCTGCGCGGAGCGAGCACCATCACCCCGGCGGCACTCGGCGCGGCCCGGGAGGATGCGGTGCGCTGGCGCGCCACCCTGTCGTCGCTCTGGGAGCGCGTCGACCTGCTCGCCCTCCCGACGTTGCTGGGATTCCCGCCCACCCTGGACAAGTCGCGGGAGATGGTCCGCATTCGCGGCCTCACCTCCCCGGTGAACCTGGCCGGAGTGCCGGCGCTCGCACTGCCCGTGCCCACGGGAGGCCCGCTCCCGGCCAGCATCCAGCTGATCGGTCCCGACGGCGGCGAGGAGAGCCTGCTGGCCGCGGGGGCCATCCTCGAGCAGGCCGTGCTGGGATCGCCGGGGGCACTGGCGTTACCGGCCTGATGACGAGCGATCACCCGGGGCTGATCGCCCAGCGGATTCCGCGGATGACCGCATGGCCGGCCGGGCGGACCACGGCGCGCTCGGTCAGCGGCAGCTGAGGCAGGTAGAGCGGGCGGCGGGCCCAGCCGGGGAGCAGCGAGGTGGCCGCCGCGGCCAGGACCCCGTACGGCGCCCGGGCGACCAGCGGCAGTGGCGGGGTCAGCAGCAGGAACCGGGCCGCCGCGCGCGCCTCGGCGGTGCCGCGCAGTTCCGCCCGGTACTGGCTGATCCGGTCCGCGAGCTCGGCCTCGGTGCGGGGCGGGTCAGGCACCCCGAGTTCGGCGGCGATCCGGGCCACGTCGGCGACATACCCGTCGCGTCCGGCCTGGTCCAGGGGCTCGGCCCCGAACCGGGTGTGCGCGCGCAGGAAGCTGTCCGCCTCGGCGATGTGCACCCAGGTCAGCAGGTGCGGATCCGAGGCCGCGTAGGGCCGGCCGTCCGGCGCCGTCCCGGCGACCCGGCGATGGATCGCCCTGACCCGCTCGGTCGCCGCCTTCGCGTCGCTGGCCCGGCCGAACGTGGTGACGGCGAGGAAGTAGCTGGTCCGCTGCAACCGTCCCCACGGGTCGCCGCGGTAGCCGGAATGCGCGTCCACACCCGCCATGGCCAGCGGGTGCAGCGACTGCAGCAGCAGGGCGCGGATGCCACCCACGAACATCGAGGAGTCGCCGTGCACCCGCCGGATGGGGCGGTCCTCGGCGAACCAGCGGTCACCCTCGGCCTGGTGGATGACCCGGCGATGGTTCGGCCCCTCGGGCCCCGCGACCCGCTCGAAGATGGACGCGCCGATACGGCGCCGGACAGAATCCGCAGCCTGCACTCTCACCGGTTCAGTATCACCGCGGGCGCCGGTTCAGTAGCACCGCGGGCACCGGTTCAGTAGCACCGCGGGCACCGGTTCAGCATCGCCACGGGCACGTACCCAGTAGCACTGCCGATAGGTCCCCCCGGCTGAGACTAGATGTTTCGTTGTGATACGGACTTTGTGATGCATTTTTGCGAACCTCAGGGCAAGCGTGTTGTCATAGTGGGACAGAGCGTAACTGTCCGGCACCCGGGGGCCGTCGGGATCGGATAAGCCGCCTGGAAAGGGGATTCGCCGTGCCTCGGCTCGCTGCGCGCGAAATCAGCCGGATCGAGACGACCTACAGCAGCGACCTGGGCACGTTCTCCTGGTCGTGGATCGTGCGGGCCGACGGGGAGGTCCAGTACCGGCTGAGCCACGTCGACGGCCGCCGCGAACGCAACCCGTGGCAATCGGTCGGCCAGTTAACCGCGGCCGAGCGCCGGGCGATCTCCGCTGACCCGACCCGGGCGACCGATCTGCTGATGCGCCTGGCCCGTACGCGCGGGCACTTCCCGGTGGAAAATCGCGGATAACGAACACCATCTGGCGCTAGTCCTGTTCTGAACGTTGCTTCATGAACTAGAGTTCATGAAGCAACGTTCAGAACAGGAGACTGATGCCGGATGACCGACGTGACAGCCCGCGGGCTGACCAAGACCTTCGGCCGGGTGACCGCGGTGCGCGACGTATCCTTCACCGCGCCGGCCGGGAAGATCACCGGCTTTCTGGGGCCCAACGGATCGGGCAAGACGACCACGCTGCGCATGTCGCTCGGCCTGGTCCAGCCGACCGGGGGCACGGTCCTGATCGGCGGGGTGCCCTACAGCCAGCTGGACCATCCGCGCCGCCGGGTCGGCGCACTGCTCGAGGCGAGCGGCTTCCACCCGGGCCGCCGGGCGCGTGACCACCTGCGGGTCCTGGCCGGGGCAGAGCGGATCCCGGACCGCCGGGTCGACGAGGTGCTCGGCCAGGTAGACCTGGCCGGGGCGGCGGGCCGCCGGGTGGGCCGATTCTCCCTCGGCATGCGGCAGCGCCTGGGCATCGCCGCAGCCCTGCTCGGCGACCCAGACGTGCTGATCCTGGATGAGCCGGTGAACGGACTGGATCCCGCGGGGATCGCCTGGCTGCGCGGGCTGCTCCGCCGCCTCGCCGCCGAGGGCCGCACCATCGTGCTGGCCAGTCACCTGCTCAGCGAGATCGCCCAGACCGCGGACCACGTGCTCATCGTCAGCGCCGGGCAACTGCGCTTCGCCGGGCCGCTCCGCGAGATCGGCGAGACCAACGAGGCGCTCGAGTCCGCGTTTCTCAACCTGACCTAGGAGGATCAGTGCCGCGCACCCTCGCCACCGAATTCCGCAAGCTCGCTACCGTCCGCAGCCCGTGGCTGCTGCTCGCGCTGGGACCGCTGATCGTCGTGGCCGGGATCACCGGGCTGGTTGCCTCGGGCGGCAACGTGCACGATCCGGCCCTGCAGGACAAGGCCTTCGGGCACGTGGGGCTGGCCGCGATCTTCACCCTCGTGTTCGGCATCCTGGCGGTGGCCGGCGAGTACTCCCGCGGCACCATCACCGACACCTTCCTCAGCTTTCCGCGACGCCGCCGGGTGATCACCGCCAAGCTGGCGGCCTACGGCGCGGTCGGGGCGGCCGCCGGGCTGGCCTCGGCCGCGGCCGCCCTGCTGGTCACCGCGGCCTGGTGGTCCGCCAAGGGCGGCACGTTTCACTGGTCGGCCGCGGGCACCTGGGAAATCCTGGGTGGCGGGGTGGCCGCCAACGCCGCCTTCGCCGCGATCGGGGTCGGCGTCGGCGCGCTGGTCCGCAACCTGGTGGCCGCCGTGGCCGCCGCCCTGGCCTGGATCGCCGTGGTGGAGGGCATCGCGGGCCAGCTCATCGGGTCGGGACCAGCCCGCTGGCTGCCGGTGCACGCGAGCGAATCCCTGGACCGGGCCAGCCTGATCCCCGGCGGCGGGTTGCTACCCCAGTGGGGCGGCGGGCTGGTGCTGCTCGGCTACGCGCTGGCGTTCGCGGCGGCCGCGGTGCTCATTACACTCAAGCGCGATGTCACCTAGGAAACCTGCCGTGCTCCGGGACCGCGACGGAGAGAACCTTCGCGAGCACCTGATCAGGACGGCCGCGCGACTGCTCGACGAGCGCGGCAGCGCCGGCCTGGCCGTGCGCGACATCGCCCGGGAAGCCCAGGTGGCGGACGGGGCGCTCTACAACTACTTCGAGGACAAGGAAGACCTGCTCGCTCAGGCCCTGCTGGCGCATGTCGCCACGGTAATGAGCGAGGTCCCGCGGATGCCCGGGGCCGGCACCGGCACCGTGGCGGAGAACCTTGCCGTCTTCATCGACCGGGGCATGGAGTCGCTCTACCGGGTGGTGCCGGCGTTCGCCGGGCTGATGTCCCAGCCCGGTGTGCTGCGCCGTTTCCACGAGATGGTCGGCGGCGACCAGGCCTTCGCGGCGCCCGCGGGGGGAGCGGAGCACGAGGGTGCGGAGCACGAGGCTGAGAAGCCGGC
Organism: Streptosporangiaceae bacterium; assembly: GCA_035642895.1. Classification (GTDB taxonomy): domain Bacteria; phylum Actinomycetota; class Actinomycetes; order Streptosporangiales; family Streptosporangiaceae; genus RYN-230. Next base: position 19,512 of record DASQRM010000190.1, read on the forward strand.
CGGTGAGGAGCCCCGGGCGCAGGAGCAGGGCGCGGCGGACCCCCACGAACCGCGCAGCCTGCCGGACATCCTGCTCCACTACCTGGAGGGCGAACGTCACCTCGGCCGGATCGACGCCGGCGCCGACCTCGACGCGGCTACCTCGCTGATCGTGGGCGCCGTTCACGGCCAGGTGTTGCCCCGGGTCCTGTTCGCCCCGCCGGGCACCCGGCCCGCCACCCCGCCCGGCCTGGCGGCGCAGCTGGCCAGAACGGCTCTGCGCGGCCTGGAGCCCCGGACACCCTGACCGGGCGGCCTACTTGAACGCGACCGCCTTGAAGAACGTGTAGCAGAACGTGCCGTCCGGGCTGGCCGCGCGGCGCAGGTCGCTGACCCCGGCCGCCCAGTCCCCTGCGGCCATAAGTCCCTGGCCGACCGCCTGGCCGCCGACGCCCTCGACCATGGCGGTGAACGTCTTGCGGGTGAAGCCCTCGGCCAGGGCGGGCCGGGCGCCGTCCACGTAGACCATCCGCGGCGACACCCCGACCTCGCGGAAGCCCGCCTGGACCAGCAACGGATACAGCCGGCGCCCGATCAGCGCGTCGCCGCCGGCCTGCCGCTGCAGGTCGATCAGGCACTGGATGGCCCGCCGGGCCTGGTCACTGTCGGGATGGAAGTAAGCCGAGCCGTGATCTCCCTCGATGACGCTGAGCGTGCCGCCGGGGCGCAGCACCCGCCCCAGCTCCGCCAGGGCGGACACCGGGTCACGCAGGTGCTCCAGCACGAAGCACACGAAGACATGATCGAAACTGCCCGGTCCGTAGGGCAGCCGGTAGAGGTCAGCCTGCTGGAAGGTCACCTGCGGGTAGCCCGCCCGCCGGGCGCGGTCCCGCGCCTGCGCGAGGGAGGCGGCCGAGATGTCGATCGAGGTGAACGAGGCCTGCGGGCTGTGAGCGGCCAGGATGACCGTCTGCGCGCCCACCCCGCAGCCGGCTTCCAGCACCCGGCTGCCGGCCGGGTAGCGGGTATCGGCGTGCAGCAGCCCGGTCAGCGTGGTGGCCTGGTCATGCAGCCGGACTTCCTCGCCGGCCGAGTACCCGTGGACGTAGTCGATCCCCATGCGCATCTCCCCGGCGCGATCTTACGCGCCCGGGCCCGCGGGCCCGGGCGCGTAAGGATCCCCGCCGCGTCTAGCTCAGATCCCGCACGCCGACGCGACGGCGTCGGTGGCCGCCTCGCGATTGCCGACCGCGGGGATGCCCGCCCGCTCGAAGTCGGTGACGTAGATCGCGGCCGCCGCGGCCGGGGAGGACGCGGCGTTCAGCGCGGGGATGTACTGCGACCAGATCCGGTTGAAGGTCAGGATCGCCGCCAGCTGGGTCTGCAGGTCCGCGGCGGGATTCCCGGTCACGTACCCGCCCGGCAGCGGCGTCCAGCCGATCAGGCCGCCGCCGCCGTCACCGACCGATTCGGGGTTGCCGCCGGACTCCTGCCAGATGTTCCCGGCGATGCCGGCCGCCGCGTTCCCGGTGTAGCCGTGCGAGGTCAGGAAGCTCACGATCGCGGCGTAGTTGGCCGGGACCATCCCGCTGGCCGACGCCGAACACGACACGCCGTGACCGGCCGACGTGCTGGTGGCCGTCGTGCTGCTCGCTGAACTGCCCGACGACCCGGCCGGCGCGCTGCTGCCCGCTGAACTGCTGGCCGAACTGGCCGACGACTGGTTGTCGACCGTGCTGGTGGCCGCCAGACCCTTAGAGTGCCGGGCCTGGTAAGTCCCGTTGCGGACCGAGGCGGGCGGGTCGGCCGGGACGCTGAACACCTGCCCGGTGTAGATCAGGTTCGGGTCACTGATCTTGGCCCGGTTGATGTGATACAGCCACTGCCAGTCGCTGGCGTGACCGTAGAACTGGTGCGCGATCCCGCTCAGGGTGTCCCCGGTGCGCACCGTGTAGCTGCGTGCCGGCTGACGGCTGGGCTGCGTGGCCGCGTCCCACTGGGCCCGCGTGACCGGGTGCCGCTGGGTGGCCAGGCCGGTGTGCCCGGCCGGCGCCGCGGGCGCCGCGGTGGAGGCGAACGCGGTCTGCGGCGCCGCGGCCAGCGCGCCCAGCACCGCTACGGCCGGTGCGTCCTGGCCGGCCCGGCGGGCTACCTTCGCCGTCGGCGAGGGCGCCGTGTGCCGCCCGATCCTGCGGAACTTCCTGCTCTTGCTGTGGTGGGACTTTCCTGTGTTCAAGAACCCGCCTTACGCCGATGCGCGCCCAGCTACGCGGCACCCTCCGCCTCTCACCAGGCCTGACAATTTGCTCATCGGGCAGCATGGCAGCACAGCAGGCTCATCGTGTATCAATTCGGACAAAAAGTAGATATGAGCTACGACACCGCAGTTTCAGGGACGATCGGGTAGCAATCTCCCAGCCCGGTTCAGCGTCTCCCTCAGGTTGGTCTCGGTGGTGAGCTCCAGCGCCTCGGGGAGGGTCAGCCAGCGCAGCGGCGCGTCCGGCCGCTCCGCCACGATCGCGTCCGGGGTCCGGGTGGCCAGGAAGAAGCGCACGTCGGCGTGCTCGTGCGCCGGGTCATCTCCGGCCGCGGGCACGGCGACGATGACCACGTGCCGCAGTTGCGCGTCCGGCCACGGGACCAGATCGGTCAGGCCGGTCTCCTCGGCCGCCTCGCGCCGCGCGATGCCGAGCGGGTCCCGCTCGCCCGGGTCGCCGTGCCCGCCAACCTGGAGCCAGGCCTGCTGGCGCGGGTGCCAGCGCAGCAGCACCCGGCCGCTGTCCGGCGCGACGATCAGCGCCGACCCGGTGAGGTGCAGCGGCAGTGACCGCGGGTACGGGTCCGGCGAGCGCTCGAGGAGCGCGCGCACCCGCGCGAGGTCCGCGGCCTCGGCCGCGCCGTCCGGCTGGTAGGTCTGGAGCAGGTCCTGGATCGACGTCACCGGCGCAACCTACCCCAGGACCGGCTGACCCCACCCCGGTTGGCGCCCGGGGTGGGGTCAGACGGTCAGGACACCTGGACCGGTTTCCCGGCCCCGGTGCTCACGACACCGATACCGGCACCCCCGCCTCCGCCTCGGCCTGCTCCGGTGCGACCGGAGGCTGGCGCAGGCTCGCGACCGTGACCGGCGCCACGGCCACCACCGTCGCGGCGATGGCGCCCTGGCCATCGATCCGGCCGAGGAAGAGCAGGCCGTTGACGAACAGCACCGCCCCCACGAACATCAGTCCTACAGCGGACATGTCCAGCTCCTAGGTGTGCGGATGGCTAGTTGTACGAATCGACGGGCGGCAGGGTGCCGTTGAGCAGGTAGTCGCCTGCGTGCAGGAGCTTGAAGTCGAGCGGGTTGTGCAGCGACAGCGTGCGGGCGTTGCGCCAGTGCCGGTCGAAGCCGTACTTCTCCAGGACGCTGCCCGCGCCGCACACCTTGAACAGGTACGACCCATTGAACAGGGCGGCTTCGGCGGCGGAGTGCCGCGCCTGGCCGGTCACCAGGGACGCCTCACCGCGGATGCGGGCGTCACCGAGATGCGCGACGGCCTCGTCGCACAGGTCGGCGGCGCGCAGCGACAGCAGTTCGGCGGCGTCCACGGCGGTCTTCATCTCCCCGACCCGCAGCTGGGTGTAGAGGTCGTCCACGGCGCGCTCGGAGGCGCTCTCGTACCAGACCCGCGCCTTCGTGCGGACGAACTCGACCGCGTCGTCGAGTGCGTTCTTGGCGATGCCCACGAACACGCCGGTGTGCACCGCCTGGTAGTTCAGGGAGGTGATGTCCCCGCCTCCGCCGCCCTCGGTGTCCGGGCTGCCGAGGATCAGCTCGTCGGGGATCCACACGTTGCGGAACTCGGTCGTGCCGCTGGCCGTGGTCCGCTGGCCGAACCCGGTCCAGTCGTCGTGGATCGTCACGCCTTCGGCGTCGGTCGGCGTGTAGAACACCCGGACCTCGTCGGTGCCCTCGATGCGGCACGGGCCGAACGTGAGGTCCCCGGCCAGGCTGCCGGTGCAGTAGAACTTGCGGCCGTTGAGCCGCCAGCCCGCGCCGTCCCGGGTGATGGTGGTGTTGAAGTCGTTGACGCTCCTGGTGCCGACCTCGGAGTACGCGTTGGTGATCCACAGCTCGCCGCTCGCGAACCTCGGCAGCCACCTGGCCTGCACGTCCGGGGAGGCGAACTCCTGCAGCAACCGGATGCCGCTGGTATGCAGCTGGTACATCTGGCCGATGTTGGAGTCGCCCGCCGAGATGGCGATCACGACCCGCATGAGCTCCGCGAAGTTGCCCCCGTAGCCCCCGTATTCGCGCGGGACCATGAGGCCGAGAAGGCCGGAGGCGCGGAACGCCGCGCAGTGCTCGTACGGGAACGCGCGGTCCCGGTCACGCTCGGCGGCGCCGGACCGGAACTCGTCGATCAGCCCTTCCGCGACCCGGACCGGGTCGTGCAGGTCGATGCCCGGGAGCGGGGCGCTCCGGCTAGCCGTGCTCCGAGTACTGCTGTCAGTGGTCGTCACAATAACGTCCTTTCTGGTGACACAAGGTGAGTTGGCGAGGTCATGGCGGGCCCGCCGGGTAGGCCGGTTCAGGGTCCCGGGGACGGGTTGCCGCTATCCGAGCGACGCGTAGCTGCCGCGCCAGAACACGAGCGGGGCCGCGTCGCTGCCGCTGGTCTCCACCTCCCGGACCCGGCCCACGACGATCTCGTGGTCACCTCCCTCGAGGCGGTGTTCCACCGTGGCTTCCAGGCTGGCGATCACGTCCTCCAGCCGGGGGCTGCCGGTCTGGCCCCGGCGGTGCCGGACCCCGTCCCAGGCCGCGGACAGGCCCCGGCGGGCGAAGTTGGCCGACAGGATCGATCCCGACCGAGGTGACCACGGTGACGCCGGTGGCGAAGTGGCCGATCGCGTGGCGGAAGTCCGCGGCCGACACGTCACCGTGGGCCACCCGCGGGTCAGTGGTCGTCATGATCAGAGCTGCCCGTGGTTCGGCGGCAGGACGTGGTTGAGCCGGAAGTTGCCGACATGGTGATACTTCCAATCGACGGGATCGTGACTGGCGTGCGTGCGGGCGTTCCGCCAGTGCCGGGACAGGTCAAGCCGCTCGTCGGCCGCACTGGCCCCGGCCAGCGCGAACAGGTCACTGGCCACCTCGACCGCGACATCGCTGGCGAAGGCCTTGGCCTCCGCGACCGCGATCGAGCCGCGAGCCGCCTCCCGGGCATCGCGGGGCACGCGGCCCACCTCCTCGAGCGTGGCCGCGGCGGAGGCGAGCAGCGCCTCGGCCGCGCGTACCTGGGTGGCGAGCCGGCCGAAACGGTGGAGGGTGTGCGGGTCGGCCGCGGCCACCTCGGCCCAGCCGGCCCGGGTGGCCTCGAAGAACGGCCGGGCCCGGGTCGCGACGAACTCGCCGGCGTCACGCAGCGCGCCGCCCGCGATCCCCACCTGGATCGCGGCGTGCACCAGCTGGGACCGCGCGCCGAGCTGCTGCGGCACCTCGAACGCGTCGCCGTAGGGGATGACCAGGCCGGGGTCCACCGGTACCTGGTCGAAGACCGCGGAGCCGCTGACCGTGGCGCGCTGCCCCATCACGTCCCAGTCCTCGCCGATCTGGACGCCCGGGGCATCCCGCTCGACGAAGGCCAGGACCAGGCGGTCGTCGTCGTCCAGCGCGCTGACCCCGATCCAGCGGGCCGAGATCGCGCCGGTGCAGTAGTACTTGCGCCCCGTCAGCCGCAGACCATCCCGCCCCCGGCCGCCCGGCCCGGCCAGCAACCGGGTCTTCAGGTCCTGGGCGTGCTGGCCGCCCCGCTCGGCCAGGCCGTTACCCAGCCGCGCGCCGGCCAGCACGTCCTCGAACAGCCGCTCCTGCTGGGCCGCGCTCCCGCGGGTGGCGAGCACGTCCACGAACAGGAAGTGGGCCTGCGGGATCTGGGCGATCGCCGGGTCGGTGGCCGCGATGATCCGGATCACCTCGGCCAGCACCACCGGGGACAGGTCGGGGCCGAAGTGGGCGCCCGGGACCGTGATACCCAGCAGCCCGCTCGCGTCCAGGGCGGTCAGCTCGGCGTACGGCACCGCGCCCGCCCGGTCCCGCTCGATCACGCCGCTGGCGATCGACCCGGCGTAGGACCGGGCCACCGCGAGCGCCTCCGTTGCGGGAGAAGAGAACCTCAGCCGGCGCGGCGGGAGAGGTGACGCTCATCGCGCGCCCACGAGGACCGGGCCAGCCGCCGTCAGGCCGGCGGCGGGGTCGGGCACCGCGGCCGGGTCCAGGCCGGCTTCCACCTCGAGCGCGCGGACGATCGGGAGCACGTCCCCGCCGAACCGCTCGATCTCCTCGTGGTAGTGCAGGAAGCCGGTCAGGATGAGGTCCACGCCGAGTTTGCGGTAGGAGATGATCCGGGTCGCCACCTGCTCGGGGGTGCCGATCAGCTGGGTGCGGAACCCGTCGTTGTACTGCACCAGGTCCTCGAACGAGGAGTCGGCCCACATGCCCTTCTTGTCGGCGGTGGACGCCCCGGCCTGCTGGACCGCGGCCCCGAAGCCCTCGACCGCCTCCACGTGCGCCTTGGCGATGATCTCGCGCAGCTGCTCCCGCGCCTCGGCCTCGGTGTCCCGGACGATGACGAACCCGTTGAGCCCGAACCGCGGCCCGTCGGCGCGTCCCGCGGCGTCCGCGATCTGCCGCAGGTTAGCGAGCTGCTCCGCGACCCCGTCGAAGTCCTTGCCGTTCGAGAAGTACCAGTCGGACAGCTGGCCGCCGTTGCGCTGGGCCGCCGAGGAGTTGCCGCCCTGGAAGATCTCCGGGTGCGGGCGCCCCGGCCAGGACAGCGGCTTGGGCTTGAGGCTGAAGTCACGGATCCGGTAGAAGTCACCGGCCAGGTTGGCCTGGTCCTCCGTCCAGATCCGCTGGAGCGCGAGGATGAACTCGGCGGTGCGCCGGTACCGCTCGTCGTGCTCCAGCCACGGCTCGCCGAGCTGGCGGAACTCGTCCTTGAACCACCCGGACACGACGTTCACCGCGACCCGGCCGCCGGACAGGTGATCCGCGGTGGCCACCCACTTGGCCAGCACCCCGGGGTGCCACAGGCCCGGGTGGACCGCGGCGATGAGCTTGAGCCGCTCGGTGGCCATCAGCAGGGCCAGGCTGAAGCTGGTCGACTCGTGCTGGAACTCGGCGCCGTAGCTGGCGGTGTACCGGACCTGGCTCAGCGCGTAGTCGAACCCGTCCCGCTCGGCCAGCCGGGCCAGGGTGCGGTTGTAGTCGAATGACCAGTCGGTGCGCTGCTCGATGGTGCTGGTCACCAGGCCGCCGCTCACGTTGGGCACCCAGTAGGCGAAGCGGAGCGGCTCGGTGGTCGGATCGGTGGTCATGGTCAGCCTCCAGGGGATCAGTTGTCGTCGTGGGGGGAGGTCATCAGGCCGCGGCGCCGCAGCACCGGGATCAGGCCCTCGCCGGCCTGGTAGACCTCTTCCAGGTGCGGGTAGCCGGACAGGATGAACTCATCGATGCCCAGCGCGTAGTACTCGGCGATCCGCTCGGCCACCTCGTCGTGGCTGCCGACCAGCGCGGTGCCCGCGCCGCCGCGGACCAGGCCCACGCCCGCCCACAGGTTCGGCGACACCTCCAGGGCGTCGGCGCGCCCGCCGTGCAGCGCCGCCATCCGGCGCTGGCCCTCGGACTGCGAGGCCCGCTGGATGGTCTGCGCCCGCTCGATCGCGGCCGGGTCAAGACCATCGAGCAGCCGCTGGGCCTGGGCCCACGCCTCGGCCGCGGTGTCCCGCGTGATCACGTGCAGGCGGATCCCGAAGCGCACCTCCCGGCCGGCCGTCTTGGCGCGCGTCCGCACCGCATCCAGTTTTTCCGCAACGGCCCGTGGTGGCTCACCCCAGGTCAGGTATACGTCGGCGTACCTGGCCGCCACGTCGAGGGCCGGGGCTGAGGACCCGCCCAGGTAGATCTCGGGCCAGATCCGGGCCGGGATGATCTGCCCGCCGCGCACGTCGTAGTGCTGGCCGGTGAACGTCACCGGCTGGCCGCCCCACAGCTCGCGGACGATGTGCAGGAACTCACCGGCCCGCTCGTAGCGGGCGTCCTTGCCGAGGTGATCGCCGAACCGCTGCTGCTCCACGTCGTCGCCGCCGGTGACCACGTTGAGCAGCAGGCGGCCGCCGGAGATGCGCTGGTAGGTCGCGGCCATGTGCGCCGCGAGCGTGGGCGACATCAGGCCCGGCCGGAACGCGACCAGGAACTTGAACCGCTCGGTGACCTGGGTCAGCCCGGCGGTCATGATCCACGCGTCCTCGCACCATGAGCTGGTCGGGGTCAGCGCGCCGGTAAAGCCGACCTGCTCCGCGGAGCGGGCGATCTGGCCGATGTAGCCGATGTCCGGCGCCCGCTCGCTGCCGCCCTCAGCGGCCCGGCTGCCCGCGGCACCGACCGCGTTGCCCAGGCTCAGGTCGGTCCGCGAGTCACCGTTGGTGGGCAGGAACCAGTGCAGTACGACGCCCATCTGCGACTCCTCCGGTACTGGTCGGCTGGCCCCCGGCTGGCAGTGGTCGGCCTGGGCCACGGCGGCCGCCGCTGTGTTTCCTGAGGTCCGGCGTATTCCTGAGGCCCTGCGTTTCCTCGGGCCCCGCATATTCCTTGTTTCTCGACCTATTTTATAGGAAGTTGGGCTGGCTGGCCAGGGGTCCACACCCACCCCGCCGGGCTCCAGGCGGGCGGGCCTGGCACCCGGTGGCGCCAGCGGAACTAGCTTCAGCATGCGGGGCGCCCCGGCCGGCCGTCCAATACCGATCGGCGGGGGCGTGGCAAGGTTTTCCTATTAAAGCGATCGCTATCCTGGTGTTAACGGGCGCCGGGTGAGAGGGGTCGTGTGCGGATCGAGCAGCTTGAATACGTGGCCACGGTGGCCCGCCTGGGCTCGTTTCGGCGCGCCGCAGACGAGCTGCACATTTCTCAGCCCGCGCTGAGTGGCTCGGTCCGGAGCCTGGAACGCGAACTCGGCGTCGACCTGCTCGACCGGGGCCGGCACGGGGCGCGGATGAGCGACTCCGGCCGCGAGCTGTTCCCCTACATCCTGACCCTGCTCGACTCGTTCGACCGGCTCCGGTACGCGGCCGGCGAGCAACACCGCAGCGTCCGGCTGGTGCGGCTGGGCACAGTCAGCGCGGCCACGGCGCCGCTGCTCGCCCCGACCATCCAGCAGTTCCGGCAGAGTCACCCGCTGACCCAGGTCGAGGTGATCGGGGCGCAGCAGGTCGAGATCCACCGCGGCGTCCTGGAGGGCAGCTTCGACCTGGGCCTGGTGAACTTCCTCGACGGCGACGACATGCCTCCCGAGCTGGAGACCACCCGGCTGCTGCGCGGGCGCCCGGTCGTCGTGCTGCGGGCGGACAGCGCGCTGGCCCAGCACGCCACCGTGCGCACCGCCGACCTGCTCGCCGAGCCGGTGATCGTGATGCGATCTGGTTATGTCATGCACCGCTATCTGCACCGCCTGCTCCAGGGGCAGCCCCCGGCCTTCTCCTACTCCACCGACGGCGCCGAGATGGGCAAGCTGATGGTGGCCGAGGGCCTGGGCCTCACCGTGCTCCCGGACTTCAGCGTGATCGGTGATCCACTCGAGCAGCACGGGGTGATCACCTGGCGGCCGCTGGCCGACGACCACACCGGGGTGGACCTGGTCATCCAGCGAGCCCGGTCCGGCTCACCCCCGCTCGCCGCGCGGGATCTGCACAACATCTTCGTCGAGCGGGCCCGGGACTACACCGCCATCCACCCGGGAACGGCTAGCCGCCCGGACGGGGACGATCCAGGGAACCGGCCCCGCCGGGGAAAGACCCGCGTTCGGTCATGATCTGCGGCCGGGTGCCGATCGTGGCCGGTCCCGGGCCGCTGACGCACAGCGACGCGGCGGCCGTGGCCAGCCGCACTGCCTCCGGCACCGGCCGGCCCCGGAACATCTCGGTGGTCAGCGTGGCGGCGAAGCAATCGCCGGCGCCGGTCGGGTCGACCAGGGCGCGCACCGGGTCCGCGGTGTACTCCGCGGACCCGTCCCGGGTCAGGACCTCGCACCCCCGCCGTCCCCGGGTCACCACGCCCAGGCCGCCGTGGCGCGGCACCGCGGCCAGGAGTTCGCGCACGTAAGGGGCTTCGGTCTCGGACACCACCACCACGTCCAGCATCGACGAGACCTCGGCGGGGAAGTCCCGCGCGAACTGCTCGATCCGCGCGCCGAGGCCGGCCCACCTCCTGACCAGCCCCTGGGGGGTGAGCAGGACGAAACGTGACCGGGCCTCCGCGACGAGTTTCTCCAGTGTTACTTCCTGGGCCACGGGCGCGATATGCAGAATATCGCTGTCCGGCAATTCGCCCAGATCCTGGATACCCCCGGCCCAGCCTTCAAGCCATTGTTCACGCGCATCTTCCATCGACACGTTTCGGAACATCGTGGTCGACTCAGCGGGCTGCAGGGTCAGTCCAACTTCCCCGGCGTAAGGTTGCCAGTACGGCTCCAGTTGGACCGGATTCGCTCTTCCCACGATCCCGGCGCTAAGGCCTAGCCGCGCCGCCTGCAATGCGGAGTAGACTACCGAACCGCCCAGCACGAAAGACCCCCCCGCCTGGACGTCCAGGGTCGGGTTACCCAAAGCAAGGTAGTCTAGGCGCACTGTGATCCGCTCGTAGATTGGCCGATGGGACTCGATGCATAGTACATCAGTAGATAGCGGGCAACGTAAAGGCAGCCTCGTCACACTGCCCGCGGAATTGCTGCCAGCGGCCAGCAGAAGAGCCAGCGGCACGGCGGCCAGCGGCCGCCTGATCGGGGTAGACGGTGGGGCCACGAAAACCATAGCCGCCGTATTTGACCTGGATGCTGGCACAGTAACGGCGGCGGAAACCGGACCAAGTAATCCCGAGGCGGTGGGGTACGAGACGGCGGCAGCTTCCATTAATGAGGCGATTAGCGCAGCCCTCGGGCAGGCCAAACCGATAGCCGCAGCGGTACTGGGTGTCGCGGGAATAGACACCGAATCCGAACGCAAACGCCTGCTGTCCGGGGTGACCGCACTAAGCGCACCAGTCGTATTGGCCGTTAATGACGTCGTGGCTGCCTGGGCGGCCGGCTCGCTCGCCGCGCCCGGCATCGCGGCCATCTCCGGTACCGGAAGCAATACGTTCGGAGTTAACGCCCGCGGCGTGGCCTGGCGCAGCGGCGGGTGGGGCCATATCGTCGGCGACGAGGGATCCGGGTACATGGTCGCCGTGGCGGCGATTCGCACCGTCCTGGCCTACCGGGACGGAAGAAGGGATTGGACGCCGCTCGTCCCGCGCCTGCTCGAATTCTACGGCCTGCGGCACATCGAGGATATCAAGCCGGTCATTTACCGGGATTTCGACAAAGCGCGAATCTCAGCCTTCGCCGCGCAGGTGGGTGAGTCCGCGGACGAGGGCGACGACGTGGCGGCCGGCATCTACCGGGAGGCCGCGGTGGCCCTGGCCGAGCAGATCAGCGCCGTCTACGCCGCCCTGGACTTCGGCGGGCCAGCCGAGGTGACGCTGATCGGCAGCAACTTCCGGGCCGGGGAGATCTTCCTGGGCCCACTGCGGGAGCACGTCCGGCACGTGACCGGCGGCCGGGACTTCGCGGCGCCCAAGCTGCCCGCCGTGGGCGGCTCGCTCTGGCTGGCGGCCCGGGCGGCGGGGGCCGAGGGCCGCCTGAACGCCCAGGACCTCGCGGCAGCCCTGCATGACGCGGACGCTCAGGGCTTCCTGGCCACGCCGCCGTAGGTAATAACCCCGGCCGCCCCGGGCCCGCAGCGGTCAGTCGAAGAACTCACCCTGGTCGACCCCGGCGGCCACGTCCGCGGGCAGCAGGCTAAGCCAGCGGCGGGCGATCTGCTCGCGGCGTTCCGGCGGCACCACGCCGACCAGCCGCAGCCGTGAGATGCCACCGTCGGGATAGATGTCCAGCCGCACCAGCCCAGTGGGGTCACCAGCCCGGATCCGGAACCAGTGCTCGGTGTCCGGGACCAGCCGGGTCCGCGGCAGCAGTTCCGCACCGCTCTCCTCGTCGCCCAGCCGGGCGAGGCCCGGCGCATTGCCGACGAAACGGGTGGTGTCGATCACGGCGTGGTGCAGTACGCCCGGTACCGCCAGCCGCACCACCAGCCAGTCGTTCCCGTCGTCGCGGCGGCGCGCGGTCTCCCAGCCGTCCGACATGACCTGGGCCCGCCCCGGGGCCAGTGCGTTGGCGGGCCGCGAGAAGAACATGTTGCTGCACGCCTCCACCCGCCCGCCAGCGCAGGTCGCGGCCAGGTCCACCCGGCCGCCGAGCCGGCGCGGGTCGGGCACTACCTCGCCGAACACCCGCAGCCGGGCCACGCCGCCGTCGGGATGGATGGTCAGCCGGACGTGCGTGACCAGCCGGTCCGGGGCGGTGACCGGCACCAGGTTGGCCTGGTCACCCCCGAGATCGGTCTGGCCCGCCAGCGGGGTCCAGGCGGCGCCCAGCACCTCGGCCGCTGAGGGATAGCCGAGCAGGGTGGCCCCGGCGACCGAGCCGGACGGCGGGTAGTTCCCCCGGAAATGCGCGGTGTCGATGTTGACGCCGCGCACGATCGCCGGCGCGGCCAGCCGGATGATGACGAAGTCCGCGCCTGGTTCCCGGCGCCGCCGGGTCTCCCAGCCGTCGTACTCCTTGCCGCGGATCCCGAAGGCGGCCGGATCGTGGACCGCGGGCCCGGGTTCGATGAGGTTGTGTGCGTCCGCGAAGAACTCGTCGTTGGCGTAGAGCACCGTCCCGCCCAGGGCCCGGCTGGCCAGGTCGGGCAGCCCCGTGAAGTCCCCGGGCTTCCCGCTCACGATCTGCATCCCGCGGGCCTGGCGAGCTGCCCGGCGCGCGGGCTGCCGGCCTGCGGATCGCCGGCCCCCGGGCCGGGTCCGGCCGGCCGCCCGGCCAGCCAGGTCTGCCGGACCACGCCGGTCAGGGTCCGTCCCGCGTACGGGGTGACCGGGTTGCGGTGCCGCAACGTGGCCGGGTCCACCACGAACCTCTGGTCGGGGGCGAAGCAGCACAGGTCGGCCCGCAGGCCAGGCCGGATCGCGCCCCGGTCGGCCAGGCCGGTGAGCGTGGCCGGGGCGGTGGCCATCCAGCCCGCCACGCGGTCCAGGCCGATGCCGCGCCGGGCCGCCTCGGTCCACACCGCGGGCAGGCTGAGCTGGATCGAGGCGATGCCGCCCCAGGCGTCCCCGAAATCACCGGTGTCCATCCGCTTGGCCGCCACCGTGCTCGGTGAATGGTCGGATACGACGCAGTCGATCGTGCCATCCAGCAGCCCGGCCCACAGCGCGCGGCGGTTGGCGTCGTCCCGGATCGGCGGGCAGCACTTGAACTCGGTGGCGCCGTCCGGGACGTCCTCGGCCCGCAAGGTCAGGTAGTGCGGGCACGTCTCAGCGCTGACCGGCAGGCCGGCCGCCTTGGCCGCGCGGACCGCAGGCAGCGCCGCCGCGCTGGCGAGGTGCACGATATGGGTCCGGCACCCGGTCTGCCGGGTCTGCGCCAGCAGCGCCGTGATGGCCCGCTGCTCCGCCTCGGGCGGGCGGGAGGCCAGGAAGTCCGCATACCGGCGGCCGCAGGCGGCCGGCGCCGCCGCGATCACCTCCGGGTCCTCGGCGTGCGCGATGAGCAGGCCGCCGAAGCTGGCGATCTCGGCCATGGCCGAGGCGAGCTGAGCGGCGTCGAGCGGGGCGAACTCGTCCACGCCGGAGGGGAGCAGGAAGCACTTGAACCCCACGACCCCCGCCTCGTGCAGCGGGCGCAGGCTGGCGAGGTTGCCAGGCACGGCACCGCCCCAGAACGCGACGTCGGTCGCCAGCTGGCCGGCCGCGGCGGCCTGCTTGGCGCGCAGCGCGGGCACGGTCACGGTCGGCGGGATGCTGTTCAGCGGCATATCCACGATCGTGGTCACCCCCCCGGCGGCCGCCGCCGCGGTCGCCGTGGCGAACCCCTCCCACTCGGTCCGGCCGGGCTCGTTCACGTGCACGTGGCTGTCCACCAGCCCGGGCAGCAGCACCTCGTCCGCGGCCAGGGTGAGGACGCCGTCCGGCGCGCCGGTGTAGCCGGACAGGCCGGCGATGACCCCGTCGCGCAGCAGCACGGTCGCGGCCCGCTCGCCCTCCGGCGTGATGACCCGGCGTCCCCGGATCGCCGTCACCTCACCCACCGCGCGCCCCCGGCATTATCGGGGTGCATTTTGCCCCGTATAGAGCGCAAAAGGCACCACGTTGAGGGATGGCGAGCACGTACCCGAGTCTGGCACACGGCGATGTGGGCGCTGGGGACGCTAGGGTCGGCGGGGTGACTGACTCCGGCCAGGTGGCCGTCGCCGAACTGAATGGGGCGACCGCCGCTACCGCCACCGGCCTGCTCCGCCCGGCCTGCGCCAGCACGCGGTGGATCGAGCGGATGATCAGCGGACGACCCTACCGCTCCATGGAAGCCCTGATGGCTGCGTCCGACGCCACCATCGCGGCGCTGAGCTGGCCGGACATCGAGCACGCCCTGGCCGCCCATCCGCGGATAGGCGCCCGCCTGCCGGACCAGGCCGCCCCGCGGGACCAGGGCGGCCCGCAAGACCAGGGCGGCCCGCGGGACCAGGGCACCCCGCGGGACCGGGAGGCGGCCTGGTCGCGGCAGGAGCAGTCCGGGACCCGGGACGCCGGGCCGGACGTCCAGGCCGGGCTGCGGGCCGGAAACGCCGCCTACGAGGAACGGTTCGGGTACGTGTTCCTGATCTGCGCGACCGGGATGCCCGCGGCCAGCATGCTGGCCGCACTGCGGGCCCGGCTCGGCCACGATCCCGCCACCGAGCGCGAGGTGGTCCGGCACGAGCTCACCAAGATCGTCCGGCTCCGGCTGGCCCGGACCTTCGAGTGACCGACTTCCGAGTGACTGACTTTCGACTGGCCGACTTTCGACTGGCCGACTTTCGACGGACCGAGAGGGCATAACCACCAGGGATGAGCATCTCCACGCACGTGCTGGACGCGACCACGGGACGGCCCGCGGCCGGGCTCGAGCTCGTCCTCAGCCGGCAGGACGGCAGCCGGTGGCATGAGCTGGCCCGGCGCCGGACCGACGGGGACGGGCGGGTCGCCGATCTGGCCCCCGGCGCCACGGCGGGTGTGCACCGGATCGTGTTCGCGACCGAGGCCTACCTCAAGGCCCAGTCCCCCACCGCGGAGACGTTTTACCCGGAGATCGTGGTGATCTTCCAGATCACCGACCCGGCCGGGCACCATCACGTGCCCCTGCTGCTCAGCCCGTACGCCTATTCGACCTACCGTGGCTCCTGAAGGCGTCTAGAGCACCGTGGCGCCGGACGGCGGCTCGACCTACCGTGAGGCCTGACGGCGCGAGGGACACACCGGTGAACCATCGGCCGGAGACCATGCTGGCACCGCGACCGGAAGAGGGGCTCCGTGAGCGAACCCATTGCTGTGACCGAACCCATTGCCATTGCGGGCTGCTACGTCGCCACCGTGGACCCCGCGGGCCGCGAATACCCCTCCGGCCACGTGGTCATCGACCAGGGCCGGGTCGCCGCGGCCGGTCCCGGACCGGTCCCGCCGGAGTTCGCCACGGCCACCCGGATCGACGGCTCCGGGCGGCTGGTCACCCCCGGCCTGGTCAACACCCATTCTCACCTGAATCAGTGGATCACTCGCGGGTATGCCGCCGACGAGACCCTGTTCGGCTGGCTGCAGACCCTGTATCCGATCTGGGCCCGGCTGACCCCGGAGCTGCTGAGCGCGGCCGCCGCGGCCAACCTGGCCTGGCTGGCCCTGACCGGCGCTACCTCGAGCACCGATCACCTGTACGTCTTCCCGGCGGGCGCGGGCGACCTGCTGGAAGCGGAGATCCTGGCCGCCCGCCGGATCGGGATCCGCTTCCACCCGACCCGCGGCTCGATGAACCTGGGGCAGTCGGCCGGCGGCCTGCCCCCCGACTCGGTGGTCGAGGACCACGACACGATCCTGGCTGCCTCGCAGGCCGCGATCGACCGCTGGCATGACCCGTCCCCCGGCTCGATGACCCGCATCGCGGTCGCCCCCTGCTCGCCATTCACGGTGACCGGGGAGCTGATGCGGGACTGCGCCGCGCTGGCCCGCGCGGCCGGCGTCCGGCTGCACACTCATGTGGCCGAGACCGAGGACGAGGAGCAGTTCTGCCTGGATACGTACGGCCGCACGCCCGCCCAGTACGCCGAGGACCTGGACTGGCTGGGCCCGGACGTGTGGCTGGCCCACTGCGTGCACCTGTCGGACGAGGCGGTGGCCCGGTTCGCGGCGACCAGCACCGGCGTGGCCCACTGCCCCACCTCCAACGGCCGCCTCGGAGCGGGCATCGCCCCGGTCCGCAGGCTGCTCGACGCGGGCGTGGTGGTCGGCCTGGGCGTGGACGGGAACGCGTCGAATGAGTCCGGCCGCATGGTCGGCGAG
The DNA here is from genome assembly GCA_035642895.1 of Streptosporangiaceae bacterium. GTDB lineage: Bacteria > Actinomycetota > Actinomycetes > Streptosporangiales > Streptosporangiaceae > RYN-230. The sequence goes on from DASQRM010000190.1 coordinate 35,992, forward strand.
CTGCACCAGGCCATGCTGGCCGCCCGCTACGCCGGCGGCCCGCAGGCGCTGAGCGCCCGGGACTGCCTGCGGATGGCGACCATGGGCGGCGCCCGCTGCCTGGGCCGCGAGACCGAAATGGGCTCGCTGGAGCCCGGGAAGCTGGCTGACCTCGCCGTATGGCGGGTCGACCAGCTCCCCGGGGCCGGCATCGCGGACCCGGTGACCACGCTGGTGTTCGGTGCTCCCGCGCTGGAGCACCTGTTCGTCGGCGGCCAGCAGGTGGTCGCGGGCGGCGAACTGCTTACCGCTGACCCGGCCGAACTCGCCGCGGCCGCGGCCAGAGCGAGCGCCGCGATCGCCGGGTCCTCGTGATGACGGAAGGCTGAGGGCCGCCGTGTGGACCTCGACACGATCGGACTAACCACAGAAGGGCTTGCGCGCATGGTCCACCTCGGAGCGAACCGGTACGGCAAGGCTGAGGTCCGGGTGATGCGGGTAGCCCGCGCCGCCGGCGCCGGCGGCGGCGACGTGATCAGGGACTGGAACGTGTCCACCAGCCTGTCCGGCGACCTGGCCGCGACCCACCTGACCGGCGACAACTCCGCGGTGCTGGCCACCGATACGCAGAAGAACACCGTGTATGCGTTCGCCCAGCGGCTCGGGCCGGTGCCGCCCGAGGTGCTCGGGATGGAGCTCGCCGCGCACTTCGTGGCCAGCCAGGCCCAGATCACCCGGGCCCGGGTGGCGGTCGAGGAGTACGGCTGGGCCCCGGTCGGCGAGAGCCGGCACTCGTTCGCCCGTACCGGTGAGCTGACCCGGGCCTGCCGGGTCGTCCACGACGTGGAGGACGGGGTGAGCGTGGTAGCCGGCGTCAAGGACCTGACCGTGCTGAACACCACCAACTCCGAGTTCTGGGGCTTCCCCCGCGATGAGTACACGACGCTGGCGGAGACCCGGGACCGGATGCTGGCTACCCAGGTCAGCGCGTGGTGGCGGTACCGGGGGGCAGGGCCGTCGGACGGGAGGCCGCCGGGCCCGGACTGGGACGCGGCGTTCGGGATCGCGCGGGAGGCGCTGCTGTCCGCGTTCAGCGAGACCTACAGCTACTCGCTGCAGCAGACGCTGTACGCCATCGGCGAGCGGATCATCGAGGCCGTGCCGGAGGTGTGCGAGGTCCGGCTGGCGCTGCCGAACAAACATCACTACCTGGTGGACCTGGTCCCGTTCGGGCTGCCCAACGACAATGAGGTGTACTACCCCGGCGACCGTCCCTACGGCCTGATCGAGGGCACCGTGCTGGCCGACGACGCCCCCGGCCCCGGCCTCGCCTGGACCTGACCGGTGACCCAGGGAGGATCTCCGTGAACCGATTCATCGCCTGCACGTTCGGTGCGGTGATAACCGCGGGCGCTGCAGCGCCTGCGGTGAACATGCCCGCGAGCGCGGCGGCCCAGCGGAGCTGGGGCTCTCCGACGGCACGCACTCAGCGCTGCTGCAGCTCCAGACCGGTGGCGGGGCGGGCAGTATCACCTACGACAACGGCCTTGGCCACGCCACCGTGCCGCTGGCGCCACGGGTCGGCAACATCCTGCGGCTCAGCATCTACCGTGACCAGGCCGCCGGCCGCGACGTGTTCGCGGTCAGCAACACGTCGACCGGACGGACCTGGACGGCGCCGGTCACCGCGCCGGCCGGGATCGTCTACCGGCAAGCTTCGGCTACCGCAAGCCTCGACAACGCCACGGCCAGTGGGTGCTGTTCCCGCGCCCCCCGTGGGGGAACAGCGACCAGAACTTCACCGTCTGGAAGCCCGAATCCCCGCACTGATCGGCTGAGGCCGGGCGCGATGACGGGCAGAAAATGAGGGGCGGCGTCCGGGCCGGGGCTGGGATCATGCCGGGCGTGAGTGATGATCTGTGGTTGGCGATGCCGGTGCTGGCCGGACGGCTGATCCGGCTGGAGCCGCTGGCCCTGGAGCACGCACCCGGATACCTGGCCGCCACGGGCACCGGCGAGGCGGCCGCCGAGGTGTTCCGCTGGATGAGCCCGCCGGGCGGCGCCGTGGCCCAGCCAGTCACGCTCGAGGACGCGGCCCGGCACATCGCCGACGCCCTGGCGGCCCGGGACCGCAGAGCCCGCCTGCCGTACGCCCAGATCGACGCGGCCACCGGGGAGTTCGCCGGCACCACCTCGTTCTATGAGGTGAACCCCGCGCTGCGGACCTTGAGCATCGGGCACACCTGGCTGGGCCAGCGCTGGTGGCGCACCGGGCACAACACCGAGTCGAAGCTGCTCTTGATGACGTTCGCGTTCGAGACCCTCGGCGCGGTCCGGGTCGTCTGGCACACCGACATCTTCAACACCCGGTCGCAGGCCGCGATCGAGCGGCTGGGTGCGACGCGTGAGGGCGTGCTGCGCAAGCACCGGCTGCGCTACGACGGCAGCTGGCGCGACACGGTCCAGTACGCGATGGTGGATGACGACTGGCCGGCCGCCAAGGCCGCGCTGGCCGCCCGCCTCCGGCTAGCTCCCTGACTCCGTCAGCTGGTGGCTGTCGGCCGCGGTCAGGTCGCAGCCGTAGATCTGCTTCAGCTCCGCGATGACCTCCAGGGTGGGCGCCCCGAACGCCTGCTCCCCTTCGAACGCGTGCAGCACGATGCCTTCCAGCAGATCGCCCAGGGACAGGTCCATGTATTCGGCCAGGCCCTTGAGCACCTTGAGCAGGCTGCGTTCCATCCGGACCCCGGTCTGGACACGCTCCACGGTCGTCATGTTACCTTTGTACCATGGTACACAGCTCGCCGACACACAGCACTGCGAATCCGACCCCCGTGCGCCGCGCCCGGCTCAGCGGATCCGTGCGACTGCCGCCCGGATACGAGGCCGCCCTGTTCCTGTTCACCCCGTGCGGCGAGAGACTGTGGGCCGACGGCTGGGATCCGCAGTTCCCCGCCCCGGCCGAGGACGACACGGAACCGGGCACGGTGTTCGAGACCGCCCAGGGCCCGCAGCGCACGACCTGGGTGGTGTGCGCCCGGGAACCCGGCCGGTTCGTCCGCTACGCGCGGGTCGTCCACGGCCAGAACGCGGGCACCGTGACCGTCACCCTGGACGATGCCGGGGCCGCCACGGTGGAATACGACCTCACGGCACTGTCCGACGAGGCCGCCGCCCACCTGGCCCGGTTCGCCGCGCACTACTCCCAGTACCTCCAGCACTGGGAGCAGGCCATCGCAGACGCCACCAGCACCCCGGACACGCCCCGGATTCCGGGCGCCTGAAGACCCGGGAACCAGCCGTGCTTAACACCGCGCCAGGCCTGTCCACGATCGGCCATTCCAACCTAGCCCTCGACGATTTCCTGGGCCTGCTCCAGCAACACGGCATCCAGACCGTCGCCGATGTGCGCACAGTGCCCCGGTCCCGCTATGTGCCGCATTTCAACGCGGGACAACTCCATGAGGCTCTGGCCCGGTGCGACATCAGCTACCTCCCATTCGGCCGGGAACTCGGGGGCCGGCCAGAAGGCTCTGAATTTTACGACGCGCAGGGCCACGTGCTCTATGGCCGGCTCGCCGAGAGCCCGGCGTTCGGTGCGGGAATCGACCGGATACTGGCCGGGGCACAGACGCAGCGCATCGCCCTGCTCTGCAGCGAGGAGGATCCGGCCCGCTGCCACCGCCACCTGCTTATCGGGCGGGTCCTGGGGAAACGTGGCGTGGCGGTGGCCCATATCCGGCGCGACGGGCGCATCGAGACCGAATCGGACCTGGCGGCCCGGGAAATCAGCGATGTTCCGCAAGCCACCCTCTTTGACGGCGACCCTGGCGAACGCCAGTGGAAATCCCCCCGGCCGGTGAGAAGCCCACCGGATTAGCGCTCAGAACTCAGTGTCCACCCAGTAGAGCGAATACATCAGCCATGATGTCGAGATCAGCGGGCGGGAGGTCGCCGTGGAACGCCGCCCGCGCAGCCGCAGCGGGGAAAGGATGAGCATGGGACAGCTGACGGGCCTGCGGGCGCTGGTCACCGGCGGGGCGTCCGGTCTGGGCGCCGCGATCGCCACGGCGTTCACAGCCGAGGGCGCGGCGGTGGTGGTGCTGGACATGACGGAAGCGCCACCCGGGTGGTTGCCGGCCGAAACCGGTTACGTACAGGCCGACATCACCGACGACGACGCGGTGCAGGCCGCGGTGCAGTCGGCCGCCGAGCGGCTGGGCGGCCTGGACGTGCTGGTCAATAACGCGGGCATCGGCGCCCAGGGCAGCGTCGAGCAGAGCACCGACGCCGAATGGCAGCGGGTGCTGGACGTGAACGTGATCGGGACCGCCCGGGTGTCCCGCGCGGCCTGGCCGTACCTGCGGGAATCCGGGCACGGCGCCGTGGTGAACACGGCCTCGATCGCGGCCACCGCAGGGCTGCCGGACCGGGCCGTGTACTCAGCCAGCAAAGGCGCGGTGGCCGCGCTGACCCGGGCCATGGCCGCCGACGGGATGCCCGACGCCATCCGGGTCAACGCGGTGAATCCCGGCACCGCCGACACGCCCTGGGTCGCGCGACTGCTGGACGTGGCGCCCGATCCAGCCGCCGAGCGGGCGGCGCTGGAAGCCCGGCAGCCGCACGGCCGGCTGGTGTCGGCCGAGGAAGTCGCCGCGGCCGTGGTCTACCTGGCCTCCCCGGCGGCCGGATCGACCACGGGCACCGAGTTGGCCGTGGATGGCGGGATGGGCGGCCTGCGGCTGCGACCCCGGGCGTGACCCGGCCCCGCAGGTGCTGTGCCCCGGTGCGGGCCCTCGGGATGCGCAGCGGTGAGCAGGTTGCCTCGACCCTGACCCGCTTCGCTACGGTGGTGCCGGACGAGGCGTGGACGGAGCGTGATGCCTGCTGACGGCCTGCTGGACATCGACCTGGCCTACGGGCGCCAGGGCCTGCGTATCTCGCTGCCCGCGGACCGCACCACGGTCGTCGCGCCGGCGTACCATCCGGCCGTGCCGGATGTCCCGGCCGCGCTGCGCGGCGCGCTGGGGCAGCCGGTGGCCGGGCCGCCGCTGCGGGCGGTAGTACGCCCGGGGCAGCGGGTGGCCGTGTCGGTCTGCGACGTGACCCGGCCGCAACCCCGCGAGGCCATGCTCCGCGCGCTGCTCGCTGAGCTGGAGGGCCTGGTCACAGCCGACGACCTGACGGTGCTGATCGCGACCGGGACGCACCGCGGCAACACGGCGGCCGAGCTGGGCGAGATGCTGGGCCCCGAGCTGGCCGCCCGGCTGCGGGTGGTCAACCACGACGCACGCGACGAGAGCATGCTGACCTGGTGCGGGGAGCACGGCGACGGGGTGCCGGTCTGGCTGAACAAGTACTGGACCGAAGCGGACGCGAAGATCACCACCGGGTTCGTTGAGCCGCACTTCTTCGCCGGGTTCAGCGGCGGTCCCAAGCTGGTCGCGCCGGGCCTGGCCGGCCTGGACACCACGCTGACCCTGCACGACGCGCGGCGGATCGGCAGCGAGCAGGCCACCTGGGGAGTGTGTGAGGGCAACCCGGTGCACGACGACGTGCGGGCGATCGCCGCGGCGACCGGGGTGGACTTCGCACTCGACGTCGTCCTGAACCGGGAGCAGCAGGTCGTCGGGGCGTTCGGCGGCGAGGTGCTGGCCATGCACGCGGCGGCCCGGGCTTACGTCCGCGAGGTCTCCATGCGCCCGGTGGATGGCCTGTTCGACGTGGTGGTGACGACCAACGCGGGGTTCCCGCTGGACCAGAACCTGTACCAGGCGGTCAAGGGCATGTCCGCGGCGGCCACCGTGGTGGCGCCGGGCGGACTGATCATCTGCGCCGCCGAGTGCGCGGACGGGTTCCCCGACCACGGTTCGTTCCGCGCGGAACTGGCCGCCGAGCCGACGCCGGAGCGGCTGCTCGCCTCGATCGCGGCGCGCACCACGACCGTGCCGGACCAGTGGCAGGTACAGGTGCTGGCCCGGGTGCTGCGCCGGGCCCGGGTGGGCGTGCACGCGGCCGGCCTGACCGAGGCGGACCTGCGCAGCGCGCACCTGTTCGCGGTGCCGGACATCGCCGCCGCGGTCGCCGCCGAACTGGCGGCGGCCGGGCCTGGCGCACGGGTCTGCGTGCTGCCCGAGGGCCCGCAGACGATCCCGTTCGTGGGCGCGGAGGCCGAAGGGAGCGCGGCGTGACCGAGGCGGGCGGGCCTGAGCCGGTTCCCCCGGCGCTCCCGCTCGGGTTCGCCACCGTCGACCTGGACCGGCCGCGGCGGCAGGGACTGCCGGAGGTCGTCTACGCCCCGGGCAAGCAGCCCGCTGAGATCGCAGCCATCGCGGCCGCGCTGCTGGACCGCACGTCCGGGCCGGTGCTGGTGACCCGGCTGGAACCTGGCGCGGCGGCTGAGGTCGCGCAGGAGCTGGCGGCCGCCCAGAGGCAGGGGGCGGTGGTGACGGCAGGCAGCTACGACGCCCGGGCCCGGCTGCTGTGCTGGCGGCCCGCCCGGCCAGACGGGTGGCGGGTGGCGGTGGTGACCGCGGGCACCGCGGACGGGCCTGTCGCCGACGAGGCAGCCGCGGTGGCCCGCGCCACCGGCCTTCAGGTCGCCGAGTTCCGCGACGTCGGCGTGGCCGGGCTGCACCGGCTGCTCGCCGTGGCCGGGGACATCGCCGCGGCCGACGTGGTGATCGTCATCGCCGGCATGGAGGGCGCGCTGGCCAGCGCGGTGGCCGGCCTGGTCGGTGTCCCGGTCGTGGCGGTGCCCACCTCGACCGGGTACGGCGCGGCGCTGGACGGCATTACCGCGCTGCTGGCCATGATGACCTCCTGCGCGGCTGGCGTCTGCGTGGTCAACATCGACTCGGGGTTCGGTGCCGCCATGACTGCCCACCGGCTGGCGTTCAGCATGCGCCGCCGGGCCGCCGCTCTCCGGCCCCGCGAACCAGATGCGCCGCCGGGCGAGATGAGGCGCCCGTGATCCTCTGGCTGAACCCGTTTTCCGGCATCTCCGGTGACATGCTGCTCGGCGCGCTGCTGGACCTGGGCGCGCCGATCGGCGCGGTCCGGGCCGCCGTGGCCAGCACCGGGCTCACCGGCTGGGAACTGACCGCCGGGCCGGTGCAGCGCGCCGGGCTGGCCGCCTGCCAGGCCCGGGTCCGGGTGGACGACGACGTGCCCGCGCGCCGCGCCGCGGAGCTGCTCACGCTGGCCCAGGCCGCGGTGCCCGCGGCCGCAGCGCGGCTGGCCACCGCGGCGATCACCGCCCTGGCCGAGGCTGAGGGCCGGATCCACGGCATGCCGCCGGCCGAGGTGCATCTGCACGAACTAGGCGGGGTGGACACGATTGTGGACACCGTGGGAGTGGCCGCGGCGCTCGACGCGCTGGGCGTCAGCGCGGTCTGGTCGGCGCCGCTCGCGCTGGGGGCCGGCGTCATCGAGATGCGCCACGGCCAGTTCCCGGCCCCGGCGCCGGCCACGGTGGCGTTGCTGGACGGGGCGGCGGTGACCGGGACGCTCACCGGGTCGGCCGGAGGGGCGGCAGAGACGGTCACCCCGACGGGGGCGGCGCTGCTGCGCGCGGCCGATTGCCGGTACGGGCCTATGCCCGCGATGCGGGTGGCCGGCAGCGGGTACGGGGCAGGCGCGCGGAACGTGCCGGGGCGGCCCAACGTGCTGCCCGCCCTGCTCGGTGAGCCCCTGCGCGATCAGGAGCCGGAGGATCCGGCCGGGGACGCCGAGACCCTGATCATGGTGGAGACCACCGTCGATGACGTGACCGGGGAGTTGCTCGGCGACCTGCCCGGGCTGCTGCTGGGCGCGGGGGCCCTGGACGCCTGGATCACGGCCGCGACCGGCAAGAAGGGCCGCCCGGCGCACGTCGTCACCGCGCTGTGCCGGCCGGGCCAGGCGGGTCCGGTCCAGGCGCGACTGCTCGCCGAGACGGGCAGCCTCGGCGCGCGGTGCCACGCTGTCCAGCGCCGTGCGCTGCCGCGGCAGGAGGCCGAGGTCACCGTCCAGGGCCACCGGATCCGGGTCAAGATCGGCCCGCACCGGGCCAAGCCCGAGCACGACGACGTGGTCGCCGCGGCGCTGGCCACCGGCCTGCCCCGCCGCGCCCTGGCCGAACAGGCCCTCAGGCAACTGGCCGATCAGGCCCTCAGCCAGAGGGCTGAGCAGGCCCCGGGCTGGCCGGAGGACCCGGCGTGAACGGCAGGCGTGAGCGACCGGGCGGTCAGGCGTTCAGGGCGTTCAGGCGTTCAGGGCGGTCAGGTAGGCCAGGACGGCCAGCACCCGCCGGTTGTCGTCTTCTGAGGCGGCCAACCCGAGCTTGGTGAAGATGCTCGTGGTGTGCTTGCTGACCGCCTTCTCGGTGACGAAGAGCCGCTGCGCGATGGCCACGTTCGACCGGCCCTCGGCCATCAGGGCCAGGACCTCGCGTTCCCGTGCGGACAGCCGGGTGATCGGCTCGTCCCGGGCGCGGCGGCCGAGCAGCTTGGACACCACGTCGGGATCCATCACGGTGCCGCCCGACGCGACGGTCCGGATCGCGTCGACGAACTGGTCGTCGTTGAAGACCCGGTCCTTGAGCAGGTAGCCGACCGCGCCCGACTGGTCGGCGAGCAGTTCCCGCGCGTACAGCTGCTCGACGTACTGCGACAGCAGCAGCACCGGCAGCCCCGGCACCTGCTGCCGCGCGGCCAGCGCCGCCTGCAGTCCGTCATCGGCGAACGACGGGGGCAGCCGGACGTCCACCACCGCCACGTCAGGCCGCTGTTCCAGTAGCGCGCACAGCAGGTCGGGTGCGCTGTCCACCGCCGCGGCGATCTCGAAGCCGTGCGCCCCGAGCAGCCGGGTGAGCCCGTCCCTCAGCAGGAACAGGTCTTCGGCGACGACAACGCGCACGGCACCTCCATGGCGATCATGGTCGGCCCGCCCGGCGGGCTGTTCACCGCCAGGATGCCATCGAACGCACCTAGCCGCTGTTCCACGCCACGCAGCCCGGACCCCCGGGCCGGGTCCGCCCCGCCCGCCCCGTCGTCGGCGACCTGGACCCGCAGCAGGCCCGCCTGGTGCTCCATACGGATATGCACCCGGCGCGCCCCCGAGTGCCGCACCGCGTTGGCCAGGGCCTCCGCCACCGCGAAGTAGCAGGCCGACTCCACCGGCGTGGCCAGCCGCCCGGGCAGGTCGATGTCCAGGTCCACCGGGAATGGAGTGTCCAGGGCCAGGGCCCGCACGGCGTGGCCGAGACCCCGGTCGGCCAGGACTGGCGGGCAGATACCGCGCACCAGGTCGCGCAGGTCGCTGAGGGCGCGCAGCGACGTCTCCCTGGCCTCGGCGACCAGCGCCAGCGCGGCCTCCGGCCGGGCCGGCAGCATGCGCTCGACCGCGCGCAAGTTCATGCCCAGCGCGATCAGCCGGGCCTGCGCGCCGTCGTGCAGGTCACGCTCGATCCGGCGCAGTTCGGTGGCGGCGTGGTCCACGGCCAGGCTCCGGGTTTCGGTCAGCCGCTGCACCCGGCCCTCCAGTTCCAGGTCCCGCCCGGGGGGGACCAGGAGCGCGCGGGTATGTGCCCCGAGCGTCCGCGGCACCAGCCACGCAGCCACCACGAGGAACGCGCTGGCCTCGGCCCCGGCCAGCATGGCCGTCTCGCGGCTGCTGACCAGGACGGTCCCGTAGAGAAGGGCGGGCTGCGCCAGCCTCGGGGGCAGCGACTGCCAGCTCGCGGCGAGCATGAAACCGCGGGCCGCGAACGCGGCCAGTGCCAGCGGGACCAGGTCCGCGGCGATGACCGGCCACCGGACCGCGGTGACGACGGAGACCAGGACCAGCGCGACCGTCCACAGGTGCACGCCGAACACGGTCAGGCCGAGCAGCGCGACCGGGATCAGGAGAATGCCCCAGCGATTCTCCAGCATCCGACGCCGCAGGTAGGAGAGCAGCCCGGCGGTGTGCGCGCGCAGCGCGGCCAGGGTACGCGGCAGCAGCCACAGGCCCAGGGTGAGCAGCAGCAAGGCCAGCGGCACCAGGTAGCCAGGCCAGAATCCGGCGCCGCGGTGGATCTGAACGGGCAGGCCCCCGCCCTTGACGGTCCACGACCATCCCCGGCCGGCCATCGCCTGGACGGCGATCTTCGGCGGGGGGCCGTAGAAGTGCGCGCCCGCGGGCATCTTGACCGGACCGCGGAACCCGGACAGCGGCGCGTTGACCGTAATGCGGGAACCGGGCACCGGGGCGAGGACCGTAGTCCGGGAACCGGGCCCCGGCGCGAGCCGGGCGACGACGGACCGGCGGCCGACCACGGCACCCGCCCGGACCATCTTGATCTGGGCGATCTTGGCCGCGCCAGGCCCGCTGACCAGGCGCTGCTTGAACGCGACCAGCGCGGATACCGCCCACCAAGACTGCGCGGGCGTGGTGGCCGCCACCACCAGACCGCTGATGCCGGCGACCACCATGGTGACCGGCAGCACCATCGCCGCCATGACCGGCCGCCAGAGTGCGACCACGACGGCCAGCAGGACCGCCGCCACGGTCCACGGGCGCAGCCCGAACAGCACCGGGGCCATCGCGGCCACGGGCACGAGCAGGACACCCCGGCCCAGACGACGCAGGAGCCGGCCGATAACGCGCCACAGGACGACCACCAGGATTCCCATGTCACCCATCGTGACGCCGCCGGGGCGCCGGGCGCTATGGGGGCGTACCTAATTCCGGGGTGGGCCTGGGCCTACCCGCGGGGACCGGGGTCAGGGACAGGCCGGCCCTCGACCGGACAGGCCCGGCCCCGGGCGAACCGGGCGGGGGTGACCGCCACATGCCGCTTGAAGTGCCGGGTGAAATGCGCCTGATCGTAAAAACCCAGGTCTGCCGCGACGTCGGCAGGGCGGGCGCCCTGGAGCAGGGCGCGCCGGGCGGCGTCCACCCGGCGGCCGATCAGGTAGGCGTGCGGGCTCACCCCGAACTCGCGGGTGAAGCTGCGGACCAGATGCGGGACGGACCGGCCCAGCTGCGCCGCGGCGGCCCCGAGCGTGACCGGCTCGGCCAGGTGCTCGTCGAGGAGATCGCGCAACTGGCCGGCCAGGTGCGGCTCCGGCTCGCGGTGCGGCGGCCAGTGACCGAGGTGGGCGGCGATGCGTTCGGTGACGAAACCCAGCCGCGCCTGCACCCGGAGCTGCTCACCGGGATCGGCCAGCCAGGCAGCAGGCTGCCTCCCGCTGGGCGGGTCGTCCTTGGGCGGGTCAGCGCTGGGCGGGTGATCGCTGGGCGGGTCGTCCTTGGGCGGGTCAGCGCTGGTGAGGCAGTCATGCAGCCCGGCCAGGGCCCGGCGCAGCCGGCCATCCCGGATCGCCGTGTGGTCGACCGCCGCACCGACCAGCGTGGCGGGCAGGAACGTCATCGGCAGGTACAGCTCACGCTTGCGGAAGCCGAGCTGGCCGGGGGCGGGACGCCCGTCGTGCACGACTCCGGGCGGAAGGATGGTGACGGTCTCGCCGCCCGCCGTGCAACTGCGGCGATCGAGGCTGTAGCGGATGGCGCCCGCGTCCACGATGAGGACCGCCCAGGTGTCGTGGCAGTGTGGCGGGTACGCCCAGCCCGTCATGCGGGCGTGGAACACCTCGGCGATCCCGGGGACCGGCGGTACCCAGGCCTCGACGTGACAGTTCCCTTCCCGGCCGCCGTCCACATCAAGACCGTACAAGACGGGTCCGGACCGGCGGCGGATCGTAGGGTCATGGAATCCAGCCCAGTGAACGTCGCCGCCGCGCTCGCCCAGTTCGACGAGATCTACCTGCCCCGGATCATCGGCCGGGTCAATGACTACGACGTCCGTATCGCACACACCCGCGGTGACCACGTCTGGCATAGCCACGACCACACCGATGAGTTCTTCCTGGTGCTCAGCGGGCAGTTCAATATTTCGCTCCGTGACACCGGTGGCGGTGGCGAGCGGACCGTGCAACTGCGGACCGGAGACATGTTCGTGGTGCCCCGGGGCACCGAGCATAAGCCCAGCTCCCCCGGCGGCTCCATCTTGATGTTCGAGCCGGCCGGGACGTCCACGACCGGCGACCGCCATGACGGTGCCATTCCCGCGCACGTGACCAGCACCACCGGGGTCCCCCCGGCTTAGCCGACGACCGCCTCGACGCTGACCAGCAGGCGCCAGAGCCATTATCTCGCAGAATACAGATACCGCCCGCCCGAATCGGCTGGGCACCGTTGTCGCGATACCGGGTTATGCTGCGTAACCGGGCGTCGCGGTAGCAGGGATAGCCGCCCGCGTATTCGAGATGACCCCGGAGAACGTGCCCGTGCCCAGGAAGTTGATCCAGGGCAAATGGTGAGTCCGGGCGGGTGGTGACGTATTCACGGCGGGGTTGTCGAAATGGCCGTAGCGCGCTGCTGATTCCCGGGGTATCACCGGGCGGGCCAGTGGGCGAGAAGCGCCCGCACTGTGGCATCACCCTCCGGCCGGGACGGATGGCCGGCGTAATTTACCCAAACCCGGGGGCGATGTCGAGACTCTCGCAGCAGCTCCGTCCTAGGACCAGGAGCGCCGCCCAGGCGCGCCAGCCGGAAGGAGTAGCCATCATGGACTGGAAACTGGAAGTAGTCGTCGTGCCGGTCACCGACATCGACCGGGCCAAAGGTTTCTATCTCGGGAAGCTCGGATTCCATCTGGATGCCGACACGCAGCCCACACCGGACATGCGGGTGGTGCACATGACGCCGCCCGGATCGGCCTGCTCGGTCGTGATCGGCCCGGCACTGATCAGCGCGGACGCCCCCGGTGGGGCCGCGGCGCGGCTCCAGCTGGTGGTCAGGGACATCCGCGCGGCCCAGGCCGAGCTGACCGGCCGGGGCGTCGAGGTCTCGGAGATCCAGCAGCTCGACCCCCGGGACGGTGGGAAGTTCATATTCTTCGCCGACCTGGACGGCAATCAGTGGGCGGTGCAGGAGATCCGGGAGCGGGTCGGCGCGCCACTCGGCTGAGCTGGCTGGCCGTGGAACTGGCCGGGCCCGGGGGTCAGCTGGGCCGGCTTAGGGGAGCCCGATACCCCCGGGCCGGATCCGGGCCAGCACCAGCGTGATGTCATCGTCGCCGCGCTGGCGCAGCGCCTGGGTGACCGTTTCGCAGCCGGTGTCGAGTGGGCCGCCGGCCGGGGCCAGCACCGCGGCCAGGGCTGCACCCAGCGCGGCGATGCCCTCGTCCAGCGGCCGGATGCGGCTCTCCACCAGGCCGTCGGTGTACAGGGCGAGGGTGGTCCCCGGGGACAGGCTTACTTCCGCCGCCTCGAAGGACCCGGTGCCGAGGCCGAGCGGGAGCCCGGGCGGGAGGTCGACCACCAGCGGGGCCCGGTCGGGCCGGGCCAGCAACGGCGGCGGATGGCCGGCCTTCGCGATCACGCACGAATTCCGCTCCGGGTCGATCACCGCGTAGATACAGGTGGCGAACGGCGCCGCGGGCATCCCGGCGGCCATCCGGTCCAACCGGTGCAAGATGTCCTCCGGAGGCAGATCGAGGCTGGCCAGGGTGTGGGCGGCGGTGCGCAGCTGCACCATGACCGCCGCCGCCTCCGGGCCATGACCCATCGCATCCCCGACGATCAGCGCTGCCCGCCCGCCCGGCAACCGCACGATGTCGTGCCAGTCACCACCTACCACGCTCGCCCCCACCGGGAAATACCGGTGCGCGACCTCCATCCCGGCCGGGATGCGCGGCTCGCGGGGCAGCAGGCCGTGCTGGAGGGCAAACGCGGTCCGCCGCTCCCGGCCGTAGAGCCGGGCGTTGTCGATGCACACCGCGGCCCGGGCGGCCAGCTCGGCAGCCAGTGCGATGTCATCGGGCTCAAAGCCGGGATCGCGGGGGGCCCGGGCGAAGGTCGCGCAGCCCAGCACCAGACCCCGCGCGGCCAGCGGGACGGCCAGGAACGTGGTGTAGCCGGCCGCGATCTGATGGCCGCCAGGCCGCCGGGTCAGCCGGTCGACGGTCTCCTGGCCGAGGTGATCGGACCGGACCGGCTGACCGGTGCGCATAGCGCGGAAGCTGGGTGAGGCCCCGTCGAAGACGAGCACTTCGCCGGGGCGGAGCACGCTGTCGGTGACCGCCGGTGGCTGCCCGGCCAGCCGGGCTGCGAGGCGGCGCACCACCGCGGTGGACTCCGACCGTCGGGCCGCGACATCATCGGCGGCCAGCAGTGGTTCGGAGACGAAGATGGTGGCCGCGGCGGCGAACGCGGGCACGGCGACCTCGGTGACCTCGCGGGCCGTGCGGGTCAGGTCGAGCGTGGTGCCGATCCGGGTCGCCGCCTCGCTCAGCAGGTCCGGGCCGGGGTGGGCCGGGATGGCCGGAGCACTCTGGATGATCACGAGAGCACCGCCAGGCCCGGCCGGTGAGCCGCCGGGCGCCGGTTCGCAGTGCATGGTGGCCAGGCCGCCCGTCCGGGCGAAGGCGAGGTCCACGGCCGCGGTCCATGGCCGTCCCGCACCGACCTCGGCCAGCGCCTGCCCTAACAGCTCGCGCTGGCCCGGGCGGTTGAGCAGCACGTCACCCAGGTGCTGCCCGGTTATCTCCCCGGCCGTCCGGCCGAACAACCGCTCGGCCGTGACTGACCATGAGGTCACCAGCCCGGCTGCGTCCACGGTGAGCACCGCGAAGCTGATTCCGCCGGCGCCGGGCCGGCCGGGTGGCGCCGGATCGTCCGCCCCGGCTATCTGTGTCACCACCGCGTCTGCACCAATCCTTGCCCAGGAGCACGGCCATTCCTGGACCCGGAGATCCAGTGCTGTGCGATATCGTGCAATCACGAAAGGTACCGCATTATGCGCGGCTTAATGCGGCCTATACGGAGGCGCACGTGGCTGATACAGGAGGCGCGCGTGGCTGATACAGGAGGCGCATGTGGCTGACGAGCCCGACTGGGTGCCGGCGGGCGTCGACTCCGGGCGGGCGAACGCCGCCCGGGTCTATGACTACCTGCTGGGCGGTAGCCATAATTTCCTGGTCGACCAGGATGCGGGCCGGGCTTTTACCTCAGTGGACCCCGACGCCCGGACGTTCGCCCGGGCCAACCGGGCGTTCCTGGGCCGGGCCGTGCGGTTCCTGGCCGGGACCGGTATCCGGCAGTTCCTCGACATAGGTTCCGGCATCCCAACCCAGGGCAACGTGCACGAGGTCGCCCAGCAGGCCGACCCAGCCGCGCGGGTGGTCTATGCGGACATCGACCCGGTCGCCATCGCGCACAGCAAGGTCATCCTGGACGGCAACAACAACGCCGCCGTGATCGACGCCGACCTGCGTGAGCCAGACAAGATCCTGGACCATGAGGCCGTCGCGCGGCTGATCCGCCCAGGCGAGCCCACCGGGCTGCTGCTCGTCGCGGTGCTGCACTTCATCAGCGACGCTGACGACCCCTGGAATCTGGTTACCCGGCTGCGGGACGCGCTCGCGCCGGGTAGCTATCTCGTACTCAGTCACATCACGGCGACTGGCGATACCCCGGTGGTGAAGGCCTTCGAGAAGGCGTACAACCGGACCGTGTCCACCCCGATCCGGGCCCGGCCGCCAGCGGACATCCTGCGCTTCTTCGACGGTTTCGAGCTGGTGGACCCGGGGCTGGTCTACGTCCCGCTGTGGCGGCCCGACTCGCCCGCCGACGTGCCCGAGGACCCCAGCCGGTTCGGGAACCTGGTGGGAGTCGCGCGGAAAGCCTGACCGGGTGAGCTGACCATCCGCGGCGGTACCGGTCGGTCGGTACCGCTCCGGGTATGGAGGCGGTCATGAAGGTTTTCCTGTCCAGCGACATGGAAGGCACCGCGGGGGTGGTCGACTGGGCGCAATGCGTCGGCGACGGCCCGGAAGCGGCCGCGGGCCGCCGGCTGCTGCTCGCCGAGGTGAACGCGGCCATCGAGGGCGCGCGGGCGGGCGGGGCCAGCGAGATCGTGGTCAACGACTCGCACTCGACCATGCGCAACCTGCCGCCGGACGCCCTGGCGGGCCAGGCGTCCTACATCTCCGGCAGCCACAAGCCGCTCTACATGATGCAGGGACTGGACAGCAGCTTCGACGCGGTGCTGTTCGTGTCCTACCACGGCTCGATCGGGGTGGCGGCCGGGCTGTCGCACACCTATAACCCGCGGGCCGTGATCGAAGCCCGGCTGGACGGCGTGGTGACCGGCGAGGCGGGCATCAACGCGCTGGTGGCCGCGCACTACGGCGTGCCGGTGGTGCTGGTCACCGGGGACCGGTGCGCCTGCGAGGAGACCGCGGCCCTCATCCCCGGCGTCCACGCGGCCGTGGTCAAGGAGCCGGTCAGCCGGTCAGCCGCGCACAGCCTGCACCCGGCGCAGGCGTGCGCGCTGATCCGGGAGAGCGCGGAGCGGGCGGTGGCCGGTGCGGCCACGGCGCAGCCGCCACCGCTGGGCCAGGCGGTGCTGGAGCTATCCGTCCGGACCACCGACATCGCCGAGGCGGCCAGCTGGGTCCGCGGGGTGGTGCGCACCGGCCCGCGGGAACTGCGCTGCACCGGGGACGACCCGCTGGCCACGTACCGTTCGTTCTGCGCGGCGATCCTGCTGACCCGCGGGATCGCCCAGATAGTGTGACCGGCCAGCCAGATCAGGCGCCTCCTGCGCGGTCGGCCCGGGCTCACGGGCGGACCAGTCGCAGGGGCCGGTGACCCCCGGCCGGGCGAAGAATCCGCCTACTCGTCGCAAATCTGGTCGGCGACGGCCAGCATCTCCCGGCCCACCGGCTGCAGCCCGATCTTCGTGGTCAGCAGGCCGGTCGAGACGCGTTCGACCACGCCCCACTGCCAGATGGCGGTGGCATCCAGGCCGCAGCGCCGGGCCAGCCATCCGGCCCGCTCCCAGGCCTTCTCGCGTACCATCCCCCGGGCCGCATCGTTGTGGGCCGCATCGTTGTCGGCCGCACCGTTGCGGGCCGCACTGGCCAGGAAGACCGCGGGATCCTCCCGCATCAGCACTCCCAGGTCATACTCGGGCTCGGCGATCAGCCCGTCGGGGTCGACGAGCTTGAATCCGGTGTCCGCCTGCAGCGCGTTCCACTTGTGGACGTCTCCGTGCACCAGGACCGCACGGGCGTCGTCGTGCGCGGCGATGCGGTCCGCCGCGCAGGCGAGGGCGTAGCCGACGGCACGCTCCGAACAAGGGCGGCCGAGTTCCTCCCAGGTCGCGGTGATGAAGGCAGTGAGCCAGCGGCCCTTGTCCGCCCCGGTCGGCAGGCCACAGCCCGCAGCCGGGCGCCAGACCCGCGCGGCGGCGGTGCAGAGGATCTCGAGCCGCTGCGCCAGGGGCAGTCCCAGCTCGTGTAGCGGGCGGCCGAGCCGCTCCAGCAGCAGCGCGCCGCGCTCCGGATCCGCCCGCAGCAGCCGCACGCACCCGTCGCCGCAGGCCAGCCGCAGCACGGTGACCTCGTTCCGGGCGTTGTTATCCGGCCCCGGGACGAGCAGCTTCAGCACCGCGGGTGTGCCGTCGGCCAGCGTGGCCTCCGCGACCAGGGCCTCGGTGGCGTCCTGGTAGGAGCGCCCCACGGTGATGGACCACTCTTGTTCCATGCTGGCGATCAGGCCCGCAAGGCCGTGCAGCCAAGGCCCGGCGCCGACCACCAGGGCCTTGGTGCGCACCACGGCCGGGACGACAGGGTGGGTCCGGCCGTCCGCGTTCACCGCTCCAGCGTAGGACCCCGCGGCGCCGGTGGTGAGCCGTGCGGGCGGTGAGCGGTGCCGTCAGGCACGCCGGTAACTGGTTCCCAGGGCCGGCTCTAGCAGGCCGAACGCCTGGGATGCGGTCTCCGCCAGGACGGCACAGATCTCCGGCCTCGGCTGCCCGGCCAGGCTGCGCTGGCGCGCCTCGGTGTACAACACCCGGTGCACCGAGGCCAGCAGCGCGGCGGCGAGCCGCTGCTGCGGGCCGTCGGTCCCGGTCTCGGCGGCTATCGCGTCGCCCAGGGCGCGCTCGCGCAGCAGCAGCATCTCCAGTTCCCGGGTGGTCAGCACCGGGCTGCCCGCGATCATCCGGGCGAAGGCCGGGCTGGACAGCCCCAATGTGACATCGGCACGGGCGACCGCGGCCGCGTAGTCGCGCCGGATCGCGCTGAGCATGCTTTCCCCGGGCTGCCGGGCGGCCACGACCTCGGCCAGGTGCCCGATGACCGTCTCGGCGCGGTCGAAGACCAGGTCCTCCTTGCGCGCAAAGTAGTTGGTGACCGTCATCTTGGCCACCCCGGCTGCGTCGGCCACCTGGGAGATCGTCACCTCGTCGAACCCGTGCGCCACGAACAGCCGCGTGGCGATGTCCGAGATCGCCTGCCGGGTCTCCTGCTTCCGCCGTTCGCGGAGTCCGGATGTCATGCCCGTAGCCTACCCCGTAAGTTAGGATGAGCACAAAATTATGTTTGACATACATTTATGTCCTTCCTAGATTGGTGCTCATGACGCAGACCTCGTGCCCGCCGCCATCGATCGAGGCCGCCGCGGCTCCCGCGACCCAGGCCACCCCGGCCGGGTCAGGCCGGGAGCATCCGACGGCCGTGGACCACCGAGCTGACCCGGACCACCGAGCTGACCCGGACCGCCGAGCTGACCCGGACCGCCGAGCTGACCTGCTCACGTCCCTGCGACCACTCGCCATCGACGTCGGCGTCCCCCTGGGTTCCTTCTACCTGCTGCGCGACGTGTTCGGGGTCAGCCTGTGGCTATCCCTGGCCCTGAGCAGCATTCCGGCCGCGGGCCGCACCATGGCTGGCTTCGCCGCCGAGCGGAAGGCGAACCTGCTGGCCCTGCTCATGCTCG
Organism: Streptosporangiaceae bacterium; assembly: GCA_035642895.1. Classification (GTDB taxonomy): domain Bacteria; phylum Actinomycetota; class Actinomycetes; order Streptosporangiales; family Streptosporangiaceae; genus RYN-230. The sequence continues at coordinate 54,783 of DASQRM010000190.1, forward strand.
CGGTCAACCTGGCCGGCATCGTGGTGAGCTTCCTGAGCGGGGACCCGCGGGCGATGATCGCCAAGGACTCGCTGGTCAGCAGCGTCATCGCGATCGCCATCCTGACCTCGGTCACACTGCACCGCCCGCTCATGTCCGCCGGGCTCAAGCCGTTCATGACCCAGGGCAGGCCGGAGCGGACCGCGGCCTGGGACCGGCTGTCCGCCGGATCCAGGCGCTTTCGCCGGCTGGAGCTGGCGTTCAGCACGATCTGGGGTGTGACACTGCTGGCTGACTGCGCGGCGCGCCTGGTGGGCGCGTACACGCTGCCGGTCACCACGATGGTCTGGCTGAGCACCGTCTTCACCCTCGGCGCGATCGGCCTGGCCATGGTGACCGGCGGGGTCGCCGCCACCCCCATCCAGAAGATGATCGACGCGGAGACATCCGGACGCTGACCCGCCCCGGCCAAGGCCGGCCCGCCCAGGAGACCGGCACCCGTGAGGAGAGGATCCCGCTATGCGCGGCCAGGGCATCAACTACGACACCGGGTTCTCCCCGGGCGGCGTCAGCAGCCGCGAGCAGTTCGACGCGGGCATCGTCCGCCGCGAGATGCAGGTGATCGCGGACGACTTGCACGGCACGGCGGTACGGATCTCCGGCGGGGATCCGGCCCGGCTCAGCGTGGCCGGGGAGCTCGCGGCGGCCGCGGGGCTGGAGGTGTGGTTCGCGCCGTTCCCGTGCGAGCTGGCCGCCGCGGACCTGGCCCCGCTGTTCGCGGAGTGCGCGGACCGCGCCGAGCACCTGCGCCGGTCCGGTGCCGCAGTCGTCCTGGTGTGCGGCTGTGAGCTGTCGTTGTTCGGCGCGGATTTCCTGCCCGGCGGCACGGTGTACGAGCGGATCGCCGGACTGCAGGCCGGCGGCGAGCAGCTGCACAGCGCGTTCGCGGCGCTGCCGGGGAAGCTCAATGGTTTCCTGGCCGCGACGGCCGAGGACGCCCGCGGCCGGTTCGGCGGCCCGCTGAGCTACGCGTCCGGCATGTGGGAACCAGTGGACTGGACCCCCTTCGACGTGGTCGGCGTGGACGCCTACCGGGACGCCGGGAATGCCGGCCGCTTCCGGCTGGAGCTCCGCCAGCGCCTGCGGCACGGCAAGCCGCTTGCGATCACCGAGTTCGGCTGCTGTGGCTACGCGGGCGCGGCGGACCGCGGCGGCCTGGGCTGGGCCATCCTCGACACCAGCGCCGAGCCGCCCGTCCTGGACGGCGACTACGTCCGCGACGAGCACGAGCAGGTCACCTACCTGCGGGAGCTGACCAAGATCTTCGAGGCCGAAGGGGTGGACCTCGCCTTCTGGTTCACCTTCGCGGGCTACAAGTTCGTGCCCGGCCCCGGTTCCCGCCGTGACCTGGACCTGGCCAGTTACGGCGTGGTGAGGATGGTCCCCGGCGGTCCCGGCTCCGGCTACCAGGGCCTCGGCTGGGAACCCAAGCTCGCGTTCGGGGCGCTGGCCCAGGCCGGCTGACGCAACTCAGCGGGCGGGAGACCCGGGGCCGGTGCACTATTCTTGACGTTTATCCCGGTCCCCGCCGCGGTATCCGCTCGGCTCCGCGGTATCCGCTCGGCTAGCGAGGAGCACCCCCCATGCTGCGTGACGCGGCTGCCGAAACTCGCGGCCAGCGGACGGCCCGCAGGCTGACCGCAAGAAATAGCTAGATGCTGGCCCCACTGGCGCGCGGCCGGTCGGCTGTGCGTGCGGCCCCGTGGCAAGCCCGCTGGCTGGCCCTGTGCGCCTTGCCCGCAGTGGCCGCGCTGATCGCCCTGGCCACGAGCAGCGCCTGGGACGGACAGCTCCTGCTGCCGCTGCTGGCGGTGCCACCGGCCCTGGCCGGCATTGGCGCGGCGACTCCGCGCCTCCCGCTGGCCTACGGCGCCGTGATGCTGCTGGCCGCGATCGCGGCGGCGCCGTTCACCACCACGGCGGAAGTGCCCGCGGTCACCGCGGTGTCCATCCTGGTGGTGACCCTCATCAGCGCCTCCGGAGGCGCGCGAGGCGGGCAGGAGAACCAGCGACTGGCCGACGTCACCTCGGTCGCCGAGGCGGCGCAGCGAGCCCTGCTGCGCCCGCTGCCGCGCCAGGTCGGGCCGCTGGAGCTTGGGGTCGTGTACCTTGCGGCGGCCGCCGAGGCCCGGGTCGGTGGCGACCTGTACGAGGTCACGCGGACCCAGTTCGGCATCCGCCTGATCGTGGGCGACGTCCGGGGCAAGGGACTGGACGCGGTGGAGATCGCCGCGGACGTCCTGGGGGTGTTCCGCGAGGTCGCCCACGAGGTCTACACGCTGGCCGAGGTAGCCAGGCGGATCGACGCGAGCCTGGCCCGCCGCCCCGCGGCACCGCTCGAGGAGTTCGTTACCGCCGTGCTGGCCGAGATCGACCCGGCCGCGGGCAGCCTGACCATCTACAACTGCGGTCACCCGCCGCCCCTGGTGCTCAGTCCGGGCGGGAACGGGCCAGCCGGGAACGGGCCAGGCGAGAGTGACGGTCAGGGCCCGGCGAGGCGGCTGCGAGTCACCCCGGTGAACGTGCCCGCTCCAGCCCTGCCGCTGCGGCTGATGTCACTTGGCGACACGTCAGGCGCGGAGCGGACCGTGCCGCTGCAGCCCGGTGACGCGCTGCTGCTCTACACCGACGGCGTCACCGAGGCCCGGAATGCGCGCCGGGAGTTCTATCCGCTCGAGGAGCGGGTAGCCGAGGTGGCCGCGAGGGCTGGCGGCGCGGATGGCGACCTGCTGGACCGGCTGCGTGACGACCTGGTGCGGTACGTGGGCGCACCCCTCGACGATGATGCGGCCCTGGTGCTGGCCCGGGTCTCCGGCCCGTGGGATCGCCGAGCGGTGCCGCCGCCTCTGGCGGCCGCCCCGCAACCCTGAGCCTCGCGTCAGGGGACGATCCGCACGCTCAGCAGGCTGGGCGGCGCGGGCTGGGCAATGACAACGGCCGGGGCTGTGCTCGGGGGCACTGAGCCGATGGGTGTCGTCGGCCCGGCCGAGCTGGGATCCGGTGTCGTGGGCACCGGCGTGGTCGGCACCGGCGTGGTCGGCACCGGTGTCGTGGGCACCGGCGTGGTCGGTGCGGGTGTCGTGGGCTTCGGCGACGCGGATCGGCCCGACTTGGACACCTGCGGGGTGGCGGTCGCCCGCGCCACGTCGGCACTACCGCCGTTGGCTCCGGCGATGCGCGTGGCCGCGAGCGGGCTCTGCCGGGGCAGGAGGCTCGGCGCGGTGCTCTGGCTGGACGCCGGCGGGGTCACAGACGGCGTGCGCGACCCAACCTGACTGGGCAACGTGGCCAGCGTCCAGCTGATGAACCCGACCGACGCGACGCCGGTCAGCACCAGGGCCCCGCGGACCGGCAGGCTCGCCTTGTGCCGGGCCGGGCCAGGCCGCCGCGGCCGCTGACCCCGAGGGCCCGGCCGGACCGGGGACGGGGGGCGACGCGGGGTGGCCGGTGCGACGCCGGCCGCGGCCCCAGGCACCAGCGAACCAGCCACCACCGGGCCAGCCACTACCGGACCAGCCAGCGCAGCGCCAGCCGCCGCCGGGCCAGCCACCAGCGAACCAGCCACAGCCGGGCCAGCCACAGCCGGAGAAGCCAGCCCGGCACCGTCCGCCCGGGCAGGCAGAGTCGTGGTCCCATCGCCCGGGCTGGGGGCTTCCGGGCCGGACAGGATCACCCGGAGGTGCTCAGCGCGCACGGCGACATCCCAGGCGGACCCGGGCCGGGCCGCGGGATCCTGGCGGGTGAGTTCGGTGACCAGAGCGGCAACCTCGGGCGGCACGGTTGGCGGCAGCGGGGGGATGCCCCGGTCCAGGTGCGCGAGAGCCACGGCCAGCGGCTCGCCCGCGAACGGGACCTTTCCGGTCAGGCACTGATGCGCGACGACACCGAGCGCGTACAGGTCGGTCGCGGGCGTTGCGGGAACACCCGAGATCCGTTCCGGGGCCAGGTAGGCCGGGGTTCCGATCAGCATCCCGGGCTGGGTGACCGGCTGCGTCACCGGATTTTCCCCGGCCGCGGTGGCGATCCCGAAGTCGGTAATCTTGACCAGGCCGTCCAGCCTGACCAGCAAGTTCCCGGGCTTGATGTCCCGGTGAACCAGGCCGGCCTGGTGCGCGGCGGCCAGTCCCCGGGCCACCTGGGCGACGACATCCATCGCGTCCCCGGGGGGCAGCGGCCCGTCGTCCAGGATCCTGGTCAGGGACAGCCCCTCCACCAGTTCCATGACGAGATATCCGGGTTCCGCCGCCCGGGCTTCCCCGTAGTCGAAGACCTGGGCGATGTTCGGGTGCGATAGCGAGCCCGCATGGTGCGCCTCGGCGCGGAACCGGGCCAGCCCGTCCTCATCGTCGGCCTGCTCCGAGCGCAGCAGCTTGATCGCTACTCGCCGGTCAATGGCCAGGTCGGTACCCCGCCAGACATCCCCCATACCGCCGGACGCAATGAGCACGTCCAGCCGGTAGCGGTTTCGCAACACAAGCCCAGCAACCCCCACGCCTTAGAGTTACCCTTCTACGCGCTGATCACTCGTCTGACCCGATGCGTACCGGGAGAAGCGAACTCAGGCCGCTAGCCCCCTTCCAAGCCTCTCGCCCCTGTTTGCCAGGATAGGCGGGGGTAGCGGAGCCAGCCGCGACATGGAGGGCGAGGCGAGACAGGTGCTGAGCAGCCTGGCGCTGCAATCGGACCAGGTCATCCCGGCCCGGGCCCAGATGGGATCGAGCCTGGGCTTCCACATCATCCTGGCCTGCATGGGCATCGGCTTTCCCGCGGTGGTGATGACCGCGCACTATCTCGGTCTGCGCGGTGACGCCGACGCGCTGCTGCTCGCCCGGCGCTGGTCGAAGGTGATGGCCGTGCTGGTCGCGGTGGGCGCCGTGAGCGGGACGGTGCTGTCGTTCGACATGGGCCTGCTGTGGCCGGGACTGATGGGCACGTACGGGTCGGCCATCGGCATCCCGTTCAGCTTCGAGGGCATCTTCTTCCTGCTCGAAGCGGTGTTCACGGCGATCTACCTGTACGGGTGGGACCGGCTGCCGCGGTGGCTGCACTTCTGGACCCTCGGGCCGATCGTGATCAGTGGCATCCTCGGTGCCTTGTCGGTGGTGGCCGCGAACTCGTGGATGAACCAGCCGTCCGGCTACACCATGGCGCACGGCCAGATCACGAGCGTCGACCCGGTCGCGGTGTTCTTCAACCAGGCCACCTACTACGAGGCCCCGCACATGATCCTGGCCGCCTTCATGGTCGCGGGCGGCCTGGCCGCGACGCCGTACGCGGTGGGCCTGCTCCGCGGCCACCGGGACCGCTACACCCGGCTCGGCTTCGGCGTGCCGTTCACCATCGCCGCGATCGTGACGCCGGTCCAGATCGTGATCGGTGACACCGCGGCGCGCGCGATCGCGATCCACCAACCGGTCAAGTTCGCGTCGATGGAGTACGTCGACCACACCACGCGCGGCGCCACCGAGTGGATCGCGGGCATCTGGTACCACGGCCACGTGATCGCGGGCATCGGGCTGCCCGACGTCGATTCGCTGCTGGTAGGTTTCTCGCCGCACACCCGGGTGACCGGCTGGGACACCGTCCCGGCCGCCTACCGGCCGCCGCTGCCCACCCTCATCCACCTGAGCTTCGACCTCATGGTCGGCATCGGAACCCTGCTGCTGCTCTGGGGGATCTGGCTAGCCTGGTCCTGGTGGCGCCACCGCGACCTGCCGCAGGGCCGTCCAGGCACGGTGTTTCTCATCGGCGGGGCGCTCTCGGGGGTCGCGGCCACAGCGGCCATGGAAGCGGGCTGGGTCGTCACCGAGGTGGGCCGCCAGCCCTGGACCGTGTATCACGTGCTGCTCACCAGCCAGGCCGCGACCACGGCCAGCGGGGTGACCGGCACGCTGGCCGCGACCCTGGTCATCTACGGGGCGCTGACGGCGGCCACGTTCGCGGTCCTGTTCGTGATGCAGCGCCGCTGGAGCACGGGGACTCCGGGGCAGCCGGAACCCGCCGTGCCCTACGCGCCGCCCGCCGAGCCGACCGCGCGCCCACCGGAGCCGCCGCGATGATCCCCGACATCGTCGCGGCCGTGCTCATCCTGGTGATCACGGCCTACGCCGTACTGGCCGGGGCCGACTTCGGCGGCGGCGTCTGGGATCTGCTGGCCGGCTCTACGGCGGCCGGGGCGGCGCCGCGGCGGCGGATCGACCGTTCCATCGGGCCCGTGTGGGAGTCCAACCACGTCTGGCTGATCATCGCCCTGGTGCTGCTCTGGACCGGCTTCCCGGTCGCCTTCGCCCGGATCTTCACCACGCTGTTCGTGCCGCTGAGCGTGGCCGCGCTGGGCATCGTCCTGCGCGGGGCCGGGTTCGCGTTCCGTTCGCAGGTGCAGACGCTGCGCTGGCAGCGGGTGAGTGGCGCGGTCTTCGCCCTGGCCTCCCTGCTGACGCCGTTCTTCCTGGGCACCGCCATCGGGGCGATCGTGACCGGCCGGGTGCGCGGCGCGGATGGCGATCCGGTTTCGTCGTGGGTGAATCCGACCTCCCTGCTGACCGGCGCCCTGTTCGTGGCCACCTCCGCGTACCTGGCCGCCGTCTACCTGGCCATCGACAGCGAGCGCGCCGGTGAGCCGGGGCTGCGCAGGTACTTCACCCGCCGGGCCCTGGCCGCCGCAGTCGTGACCGGCCTGCTGGCCGCGATCACCCTGGGTGTCCTGCACACGACGGCCGCCCGGGTGTTCTCGATCCTGACCGCGGGGCGGGCGCTGCCGCTGGTGGTGATCTCGGTCCTGGCCGGCGCCACCGTGCTGGTCCTGCTGGTGCTGGACCAGACCAGGCTGATCCGGCTGCTGGCCGCCCTGGCCGTGACCGCCGTGATCTGGGGCTGGGCGCTCGCCCAGTACCCGCTGCTGCTGCCACCGCACCTGACCATCCATGATGCCGCCGCGCCCGCCGCGGCCGGGGTCACGGAACTGGTTGTGGTAGCCATCATCGTGGTGCTGGTCGGCCCGTCGTTCGCGCTGCTGTACAGCCTGGCGCAGCGGGGCACGCTCAGTGAGCCGGGCGCGCGTTAGGTCACGTCGAGGCGGCGGTTACGGCGCGGGGGTTGACGCCCATGTCCTGATGAGCGACCCTAAACGGCTATTCAGATGATTATCCGGCAGATCGGGCGGGGCGGATTCCGGGTCGGCTCCAGAAACGAGGGTGGGCGGATGGAAAGCCACGGTCAGCTGCCCGGAAGACGCTGGGGATTCTGGGCGGAACTGCGCCCCCGCCGGGGAAACCGGCGCGGGCGCCGCCACCTGGCCCGACTGATCGCCGTAGCGGCCGTCGTGACGCTCGCCGCGGCCGCCTGCGGCAGCAGCGGGTCCGGGAGTTCCGTCAAGAACGGCGGCGTGTTCCGGCTGGGCAGCAACTCCAGCATCGACTCGCTGAACCCGTTCGTCGCGTTCCAGGCTGATGCGTACGTCACGTTCGAGTACATCTATCCCATGCTGGTCCAGTACAACCCCCAGCTCCAGTTCGTGCCGGACTTCGCGCGCAGCTGGACCGAGAGCCCGGACGGGAAGGTCTGGACCTTCCACACCCAGCCGGGCGCCAAGTGGTCCGACGGCAAGCCGCTGACCGCGGCCGACGCGGCCTGGACCTACAGCACGATCCTGAAGTATCAGGACGGCCCCACCGCCAACTCGGCCGGCTACGTCGCGCACATGAAGAGCGCGACCGCCCCTAACGCCACCACGCTGGTGCTGACCTACAAGCAGCCGGTGGCGAACGTGCTGTCCCAGATGCAGCAAACGCCGATCCTGCCCGAGCACATCTGGGCCAAGTACGCCACCGGCAACGGCAAGGCGCTGACCCGGTTCACCAACAACGCGCCGATCGTGTCCGGCGGGCCGTTCATCCTGACCAAGTACACGCCCAAGCAGATCATGCTGTTCAAGCGCAACCCGACGTTCTACGGCGCCAAGCCGCACATCGACGGCCTCGGGCTGCAGTTCTTCCAGACCACCGACGCGATGATCACCGCGCTGAAGAGCCATCAGCTGGACGGAGTGGAAACCGTCACACCCACCTCGGTGGCCACGCTCAAGGCCGCCCACTTCGTGGTGCCGTCCAGCCCGGGCGTCGTATTCGACGACTTCATCATCAACGCCAACCCGAAGCAGGAAGCCAGCCATAAGGAACTGATGAACCCACTGGTGCGGCAGGCGTTCGACGCCGCGATCAACCGGCAGGCCATCGTATCGACATCACTGCTCGGGCACGGCCGGCCCGGGTCGACGATCATCCCGCCCGCCACCGGCCACTGGAGCGACCCGGCCATCAAGCCGACTCCGTTCAGCCTGACCAGGGCGAATCAACTGCTGGACCAGGCCGGGTACAAGATGGGCCCGAACGGGGTGCGGATGGCCAACGGCCACCCGATGTCATACACAGTGGTCATGCCGACCGACATCCAGAACACCTACGGCCAGCGGTCATTCCAGATCATCCAGCCCGCCTTCAAGAAGATCGGCGTGCAGCTCAATCTCAAGGTGCTGGACGCCTCCGCCGCCTACGACGCAATCACGGCCAATGACTACAAGAACTTCGAGCTCTCGATGTGGGACTGGTACCCGCTGAGCGACCCGGACTTCATGCTGTCCGTGCTGACCTGCGTGACGTGGGACACGTGGAACGACACCGGGTACTGCAGCAAGGCCTACGACAGCCTGTACCAGGCGCAGAGCGCGGCGACCACCCCGGCGAAACGGCAGCAGATCGTCTACCAGATGCAGCAGATGATCGCGAGCCAGCGGGTGTACCTGGTCCTCGACTACCCAGACACGATCGAGGCGCACTCGCCCACGTGGACCGACCTGCCGCTGGTCGCCGGCATCTCGTGGAACTCGATGTCCAAGATCCCGTTCGAGAGCGTGCACCAGGCGGGCTGAGGCGTGCGCAGCGCGGATTACGTCATCAAGCGGGGGTTCTTCGCCCTCGTCACCGTGTTCGTCGCGATCACGATCAACTTCTTCCTGTTCCGGGTGCTGCCCGGCAGCGCGGTGTCCGACCTGGCCCGGGTGCCGAAGGCCAGCCCGCAGCTGAAGCACGTGCTGACCGTGGAATTCGGCCTGGACAAGCCGAAGTGGCAGCAGTACGTCATCTATCTCCGTGAGCTGTTCCACGGGAACATGGGCATCTCGTTCGCCAACCAGCAGCCGGTCAGCCACCTGCTGATCGCGGACCTGAAGAACACGATCCCCATGGTGACCGTGGGCACCGTGGCCGCCATCGTGGTCGGGGTGGCGACCGGCGTCTTGTCGGCCTGGCGGCGCGGGACGGTGCCGGATCACCTCAGCACCAACGGGGCGATCTTCTTCTACGCGTTCCCGACCCAGTGGCTCGGCCTGATGCTGCTGATCATCTTCGCCGGAACCCTGCCCGCCGGCGGCATGGAGAACCCATTTCTGTTCACCGCCGAGCCGTTCTGGGCGCACTTGGGGGACATCGCGCAGCACATGATCCTGCCCGCCGCGACCCTCATGCTGACCGCCTACGGCAGCTACACGCTGGTGGTCCGGTCCTCCATGCTGGAGACGCTCGGTGAGGACTACGTGCTCACCGCCCGGGCCAAAGGGCTGCCCGACCGCCGGATCGTGCGGCGGCACGCGTTCCGCAACGCCCTGCTGCCGATGGTCACCCTGGTCGCGCTGGACCTCGGGTACATCGTCGGCGGCGCGGTACTGATCGAGGTGATCTTCAGCTGGCCGGGTATCGGGCTGGCCATGTACGACGCGATCCAGCAGCGCGACTACCCGATGCTGCAGGGCGGCTTCCTGATCCTGACCGTGGCCGTGATCATCCTGAACTTCGCCGCCGACCTGTTCTACTTCCGCCTGGACCCGAGGATCTCGCAGTGACCCTGCCCCTACAGGACCCCGCGCTCGCCGTCGAGGCCGAGGGCCAGCCGTCGACGCGCAGTGGTTTCTTCCGCACCGTGCTCAGGGAGCGCAAGGCCGCCGTCGTCGGCCTGTCGATCATTGTCTTCTTCGTCTTGCTGTCGATCGTGGCCCCGTACATCTCGCCGTACAGCATTACCCAGAAGACCTGCGCGGTGTACGCGCCGCCGTCCGGCGCGCACTGGCTCGGCTGCGACGATGGCGGGATCGACATGCTCAGCTTGCTCATGCAGGGCGGCCGGATCTCCCTGGTGGTCGGGTTCGCGGCCACCCTGGTCGCGATGATCATCGGTGGCGGGGTCGGCCTTCTATCCGGGTACTTCAGCGGCTGGATCGACATCGGGCTGATGCGCATCACCGACTACCTGCTGGTCATCCCGGACCTGGTACTCATGATCGTCATCGCCGACGTCTGGGGGGCCAGCCTGTTCCACGTGATCATCGTGATCGGCATCCTGGAATGGACCTCGACCGCCCGGATCATCCGGGCCCAGGTCATGAGCGTGCGTGAGCGGGTGTACGTGAAACGCACCCGGGCGATGGGGGCCAGCAACACGCGGATCATCTGGAAGCACATCCTGCCCCAGGTCGGCCCGCTGCTCATCGCCAACACGGTGCTCACCATCGCGATCGCGATCTACCTGGAGACCGCGCTCGCCTTCCTCGGCCTGGAGGACCCGACGGTCACCACCTGGGGCACGATCCTGGAGAACGCGTTCCAGCGGACCGCGATCTCCTCTGGCGCCTGGTGGGCCATCGTGCCCGCCGGGCTCGTCATCGCCGCCGTCATCGTGGGCTGCTTCCTGTTCGGCCAGGCCGTCGAGGACGCGCTGAACCCGCGGCTGAAGGCGGCCAACCTGTCGGTGCGCCGCTGGCGGCTGCGCCCGCTGGTCGGAAGGGGGCCGGGCGCGATTTGAGCCTGCTCGAAGTCGACGACCTGCACGTCTGGTTCGACCTGCCCCGCGGAGGCCAGGTCCACGCGGCAGCCGGGGTGAGCTTTTCACTGGACCCGGGCGAACGCTTCGGCCTGGTCGGTGAGTCCGGCTGCGGCAAGACCACCACCATCCTGGCGCTGATGGGCCTGCTGCCGCCCAACGCGTCGCTGGCCGGAGAGGTGCGGGTGGACGGCAACAACATCCTGGCCGGCGGGGAGGACTCGGTGCGCGCGCACCGCTGGACCGACATCGCCATGGTCTTCCAGGGTGCGATGAACGCGCTGAACCCGGTGAAGAAGATCGGCTGGCAGATCGCCGAGCCGATGGCCTTCCACGGCGTCGCGCACGGCGCGGCCGCCCGGCGGCGGGCGGGCGAACTGCTCGAGCTGGTCGGCATCCCCGCGACCGCGGGCGAGCGGTACCCGCACGAGTTCTCCGGCGGCATGCGCCAGCGGGCCTCGATCGCGATGGCGCTGGCCTGCGACCCGAAGATCCTGCTGGCCGACGAGCCGACCACGGCGCTGGACGTCATGGTCCAGGCCCAGATCCTGGACCTGCTCATCCGGCTGTCGGGCGACCTGGGCCTGGCCCTCGTGCTGGTCACGCACGACCTGCCGGTGGTGGCGCAGGTCTGCGACCGCGCGGCCGTCATGTACGCGGGCGAGATCGTGGAATCCGGGCCGATGGAGACGCTCTTCCACGCGCCCCGCCACCCGTACACCCGGCTGCTGTTCGCCGCCACTCCCGACCTGTACGGAGAAGACGAGGTGGTTTCCATCCCCGGTGCGCCGCCGCGGCTGGACCGGAACCGGCCCGGCTGCCCGTTCCGGCCGCGCTGCGACTCCGCGTTCGAGCCCTGCGCCGACCAGCACCCGGTGCTCCACGCGGTCGGCCCCGGCCACGAGGCCGCCTGCCATCTCACCCGCCAGCCCGCCGGGCAGGCGCCGTGAGCGAGGCACCGCTGCTGGAAGTGGACCGCCTGGTCACGCAGTACCCGGTCCGGCGCAGCCTGACCGGCCGGCTGGCCCGCGAGCCCCGGCTGACGGTGCACGCGGTAGACGGGGTCAGCTTCAGTCTGGCCCGCGGCGAGATGCTGGCCCTGGTCGGCGAGTCCGGCTGCGGCAAGACCAGCACCGCGCAGACCATCCTGCGGATGGTGAACTCCACATCCGGAACCATCCGGCTGAACGGCACCGAGATCACCGGGCTGTCCCAGCAGCAGATGCGCCCGCTGCGGCGCAAGCTGCAGATGATCTACCAGGACCCCTACGAGTCCCTCGACCCCCGGTTCCGGGTCCAGGACGCCGTCGAGGAGCCGATGCTGGTGCACGGGATCGGCAGCTCCCGGGCCGAGCGGCGCGACCTGGTGATCAGCGCCCTGGAGCGGGCGGGACTGGTCCCGGCGGAGCAGTTCCTGAACCGTTATCCGCACGAGCTCTCCGGCGGCCAGCGGCAGCGGGTCACGATCGCCGCGGCGCTGGTGCTCGATCCGGACCTGCTGCTCGCGGACGAGCCCGTGTCGATGCTGGACGTGTCGGTCCGGGCGGGCGTGCTGTCGCTGCTGGATGGGCTCCGCCGCGACGGCGACATGGGCGTCCTCATGATCACTCACGACCTGTCCACGGCCGCGCACTTCGCCGACCGCATCGCCGTCATGTACCTCGGCCGGATCGTGGAGCAGGGCCCGGCCCGGGACGTGGTCCGCAACCCGCAGCACCCCTACACCAGGGCCCTGCTGTCCGTCGTCCCGAACCGTGACCCCCGGCAGCGCAGCACGCCGCAGATCCTCCAGGGTGAGACGCCCAACCCGGTCGACGTGCCGCCCGGCTGCCGGTTCCACCCGCGCTGCCCCATCGCCGAGCCCCAGTGCTCCATCGAGGATCCGTTCCTGCGCCCGCCCAAGGCCACGGTGGCGCCTGACCACGAGGCCGCCTGCCTCCTCGCCTGACCCGGGCCGGTCAGGGGCTAGCGCAGCCTTCCAGCGTGGCCACCGCGTAGGCGCCCAGCGAGGGGAGGTCGTAGCCACCTTCCTGGATCGCAACCGTGGGGGCCAGCGCGGCGATCCGCTGCCCGGCGGCCCGGTAGGCGGCCTCGGTGACCCGCAGCGGACTTTCCGGATCAGCATCCGCCGCGTCCAGGCCCAGGGACACCACGACGGCGTCCGGGGCGAACGCGCGCGCCTCCCCGCACAGCGCGCCGAGCGCGGCCAGCCAGCCGTCGTCGCCGGTCCCGGGGGCGAGCGGCAGGTTCCGGGTGAAGCCCTCACCGGAGCCGGTGCCGCGCTCGTCCGCGTAGCCGGCGTAGTGCGGGAACCACCCCGCGCCCGGGTCGACATGCAGCGACCCGTACCACACGTCGGCCCGGTCCCAGAAGATCATCTGGGTGCCGTTACCGTGGTGCGCGTCGATGTCCAGGATCGCGACCCGGGGCGCCCCGGCCGCCCGGAGGGCCTGCGCCGCGACCGCGGCGTTGTTCAGGTAGCAAGACCCGCCGTAGGCGCTGCGGGTGGCGTGATGCCCAGGTGGCCGGCACAGCGCGTACGCCACTGGGGAGCCCGAGCTGACCAGGTCCGCGGCGGTCTGCGCGGCGTCCGCCGCGCCCCGGATCGCGGCCCAGCTGCCCGGGCCGACCAGCGTCATCGTGTCGTAGCAGTACAGCCCGGCCCGGCCGTGCACGGCGGGCGGGGTCCGCAGCGGCAGCCCGGCCACCATCCCGGGGGTGGGAAACACATAGGGCACCACCCGGTCCCGCCCGTACTCCGCAGGCAGCCCGGCGGCCTCCCAGTCCGCCCAGACCGAGGCCAGGTGATCGGGCAGCGCTGGATCATGCACCCGGCGCAGGACGGTGTCGTCGTGCTGCCGCGCGGCGGTCACCGGCGCGCCCGCCGCGACCAGCGCGTCGCGCAGGACCAGCGCCCGGGCCGGGATCTCGGTCCCGGGCTCCCGCAGGCCGAGCCACACTTCACCGGCGGGATCGTGCCGCAGGCAGTCCTCGCTCCACACCACCGGCAGCTTCAGACTCACTCCCACCCTCCCCGGGCACGCGCGGCGGGGTTAGCATCGCGGGATGCCGCGCGTTCCTGATCTTGGCATCACCCTCGGCCTGCTGCCACCGGGCCCGACCGGGTCGGTGCTCGATGTGCCCGGGGCCGGGCTGGGGCACGCCACCGTCTGGCGGGATGAGCCGCCCCCGCCGGCCGGCCGCGGCACGGCGCGGACCGGGGTGACCGTGATCGACCCGGGCGGCGACCTGTTCCGCTTTCCCGTCCCGGCCGGCGGAGCGGTGCTCAACGGGGCGGGCGAATGCACCGGCCTGCTCGCCGCGCAGGAATGGGGACTGGCCGAGACGCCGGTGTTCCTCACCTCGACCATGCAACTGGGCCGCGTCTACGACGCGGCCTGCGAGCTGCTCATGCTCGAGCAGGCCGCGATCGGCGACGAGGACGTGATCATCCCCATCGTGGCCGAATGCGACGATAGTTTCCTCAACGAAAACCGCCGGATGCAAGTGCAGCGGGACGACGTACGGGCCGCGCTGGCGGCGGCCCGGTCGTCCGCCGGGGCGCAGGCCGCCCACGAGGGCGCGGTCGGGGCGGGCACCGGGATGAGCTGCCTGGGATACAAGGGCGGCATCGGGACCGCGTCCCGCGTGGTACCGGACGGGGCGACCGTGGGGGTGGTCACGATGACCAACTTCGGCGACCGGGAGCGGCTGACGGTGGCCGGGGTGCCGGCCGGGCGGCTGCTGCCCGACCCCGGTGAGCCGGGGGCCCGCCCCGGGCCCGCGGGGTCGTGCATCGTGGTGGTACTCACCGACGGGCCGCTGGATGCGGCCGCCTGCCAGCGGCTGGCCCGCCGGGCCGGCCTCGGCCTGGCCCGGATGGGCAGCACCGCGCACCACGCCAGCGGGGAGATCTTCCTGGCCCTGGCCACCGGGCTGCGCGCGCCCCGGGGGGCCGCGCCGTCCCGGTCCCCGGTGACCGGCGGCGCGCTGGACGACTACTTCGCCGCCGTGGTCGAGGCCACCGAGGAGGCCGTGCTGAACAGCCTGCTGCAAGCCGGGACCGTCACCGGCCGGGACGGCCACACCTCGTACGGGCTGCCCGCCGGGCCGCTGCGCGCCCTGCTCGGGGGCCCGGCGGAGCGACCGGGGAGATCGCGATGACCGGCTCCGGCCCGCCCAGCGCGCCCCGGGCCCCGGGCGCCGACCCGTACGCCTGGATGCGCGACCGGGACCAGCCGCAGCTGCGGGAGCACCTGGCCGCCGAGCGCGCCTACTACGACGAGCAGACTGCCCCGCTGCGCGCGCTGCGCGAGGACCTGTTCGCGGAGATGGCGGCGCGGCTCCCGCCGGCCGAGGAGTCGGTCCGGTGGCGCCAGGGCGGGTTCTGGTACTTCACCCAGACCGTGGCCGGCCAGCAGCTGGAGCAGTTCTGCCGGTCCGCTGGCCGAGGCGGCCCCGGCGAGGTGCTGCTGGACAACAACCTGCTCCTCGCGGATCCCGCCGCCGGCAGCTACGCGGAGCTGGGGGTGCGCGAGGTCAGCCCGGACGGGCGGTACCTGGCCTACTCGGTCGACTTCGACGGCGACGAGGTGTACCAGCTCCGGGTCCGGGACCTGGCCACCGGCACCGACCTGGCCGAGCGCATCGAGCGCACGTACTACGGGCTGGCCTGGGCCGCCGACTCCCGGTCCCTGCTCTACGTGGTCACCGACCCGGCGTACCGGCCGCATGAGGTCTGGCGGCACGAGCTGGGCACCGCGCCGGAGCAGGACTCGCTGGTGTACCGGGAGGATGACGAACGGTTCGAGCTGACCGTGCGGGCCACCCGCAGCGGGACGTGGCTGCTGATCGAGACGGCGTCCCGGGATACCACCGAGACCCTGCTGATCCCGGCGGGCGACACCGGCGTGGCGCCGTTCGTTATTGAGCCAAGACGGCCGGGCACGGAGTACTACGCCGACCATGCCGGCGGGCCGGACGGGGGCGAGCTGTACCTGGTCACCAACGACGGGGCGGCCGAGTTCCGGCTGGTCCGGACGCCCGTGACCGCGCCCGGCCCGGGCCCATGGTCAGGAGCGCGGTGGACGGAGGTCATCGGGCCCACCGGCGATACCCGGCTGGTGCGCTGCGACGTGTTCGGGCGCTACCTGGTGGTGGAGCAGCGCCGCGGCGCTGCGACCCAGCTGCGCGTGGTGGACCGCGAGACCGGAACGCAGCATCTGATCGGGGCGGGCGGCCCGGAGCGGGCGCTGGCCCTGGCCGTGAACGAGGACTACACCGCGGCGGCGGTGACCGTGCGGACCGAGTCGCTGACCGAGCCGCCGTCCTGGCACGATGTGGACCTGGCCAGCGGCCGCTGGGAGCTGCGCAAACGCCAGGACGTGCCGGGCTATGACCCGGCGGGGTACGTGAGCGAGCGGATCAGCGCGCCCGCCGCGGACGGCACCCCGATCCCGGTCACCGTGGCGTACCGGCGCGGGCTGCGCCGCGACGGCTCGGCGCCGGTCCTGCTGTATGGCTACGGCGCGTACGAGGCGTGCTCGTGGCCGGAGTTCAGCGTGGTCACGCCGAGCCTGCTGGACCGCGGGTTCGTGTACGCGGTGGCGCACGTCCGGGGCGGTGGCGAAGGCGGGCGCCGCTGGTGGGCCGAGGGCCACCTGGACCGCAAGCGGACCACGTTCACCGACTTCATGGCGGCCGCCGACATGCTGGCCGGTGCGGGCTCCGCTGATCCGGGATGGGCGGCGCCGGACCGGATCGTCTCGCGCGGCCTGTCCGCGGGGGGGCTGCTGCAGGGTGCGGTGTTTTCCATGGCGCCGGAGCGGTGGCGGGCGGTGGTCGCCGAGGTTCCGTTCGTGGACGTGGTGACCAGCATGCTCGACCCGACCATCCCGCTGACCATCACCGAGTGGGACGAGTGGGGCGACCCGCGCGACCCGGCCATGCGGGCGTACATGAGTTCCTACAGCCCGTACGACAACGTGCCGGACGGCCCACGGCCGGACCTGCTGGTCACCGGGAGCCTGCACGACCCGCGGGTGCTGATCCACGAGCCGGCCAAGTGGGTGGCCCGGCTCCGGGCCACCGATCGCGGCACCGGCGGCCGGGTCCTGTTCCGGCCCGAACTGGGTGCCGGGGCGCACGTCGGCCCGGCCGGCCGGTACGACCAGCTCCGCTACGAGGCCGAGGTCCTGGCCTTCATCCTGGCCGCGGCCGGCTGAGGCACCGAGAGGAGGAGAGCGCCATGCGGGGGCTCCCGGACAAGCGAGTTCTCATCAGCGGCGGCAGCAGCGGAATCGGTAAGGCGACCGCCCAGCGCTTCCTCGAAGAGGGCGCCCGCGTGTTCCTCTGCGGACTCGACCCCGACGAGGTGGACGCGGCGGTCGCCGGGTTGGCGGAATTCGGGACGGCGGCCGGAATCGCGGCCGATGTCAGCCGCGACGATGACGTGACGCGGCTGGTCGACTCGGCCTGCGCGGCGCTGGGGGGCCTCGACGTTCTGATCAACAACGCCGGGATCGCCTGGCGAGAGCCCTTTCTGGCGATCACCGCGGCGCATTGGGACCGCATCATCGCGGTGAACCTGCGCGGGATGTTCCTGGTGGCACAGGCGGCCTCAAGGGTGCTGGTGGACCAGGGCGGCGGTGGGGTCATCATCAACATGTCGTCAACGAACGGCCTGGGCGGCGAGGCGGACTACGCGCACTACAACGCGTCCAAGGCGGGGACGCTGCTCCTGACCAAGACCATGGCGGTCGAACTCGGGCCGTACGGCATTCGGGTCAACGCCCTGTGTCCCGGATACATCGAGACGCCGCTGAACGCCGCCATCAGCGCCGACCTCGGGGGGCAGGAGTTCACCGACGGGTATGCCAGCGGCAGCATCCCGCTGGGCCGTCCGGGCCGGTCATCGGAGGTGGCAGCGGCGTACGCCTTCCTGGCCTCGGACGACGCGTCCTTCATCACCGGCGCCGAGATCGTCATCGACGGTGGGCAACTCGCGGTCATGTGAGGGCCAAGTCCCTGGAAGATCACGGTCCCAGGAAGAACGTGGCCCCTAGAAGAATGTGCGTATCACGTCGGTAATGCGGTCCTCGCCGTCGAGCACCGGGATCCACCGCCACTTGTCGAAGGTCGTGCACGGATGCGAGATGCCCAGGCAGACCTCGTCGCCGGGCGCGAGCCCGGCCCCGGCCGGGACTGAGAGCACCGCGTGCTGGTCGAAGAGCCGCCTGACCACCGCACCGCCGGTGTCGAGGGTCGTTCCGCCGGCCGCGCGACCATACCGGACTACGGGGTTTCCGGCGTCGAATGAGACGTCCCGGCGCCCGATTCCCAGCACCGCGGTTTCACGCTCGGGCCGGGAGAGCACCGGCGCCCAGGCTTCCAGGGCCGGTTCCAGGACGGGGACGGCCGTCGTGTTCCGTGCCGAGGGCGCGATGCGGCTGTACAGCCCGTGGTCGTGGGTGACGTAACACCCGCTGCGCAAGACCAGGTTCCAGTCGCTCGGCCGGCCCAGCACGTCGACGACCTCATCGAAGTAGGCCGAGCCGCCCGCCGTCACCACCGGCGGCTCCGGGAACTGTCCCGACGCGGTGAGGGAGAGGGCCAGCTGCCGGAGTTCCTCGCAGTACGCCCGGGCCTTCTGGGCGGTCTCGGCGGGCGTAGGGGCCAGCAGGGAGCCCTCGTAGCCAGCCACCCCCGCGAGCTCGAGCCGCGGCGCGCGCCCGACCGCGGCCGCCACGGCGAGCGCCTCCGCGCGGGTGCGGCAGCCGGTCCGGCCGTCCTCGTGGCCGAGTTCGACCAGCACGCGCAGCCGGCCCGTGAAACCGCAGTCGGCCAGGATCGCGTCCAGCCGGCCGGCCCCCGGGACGCTGTCGACGTAGCAGAGAAACGAGAACTGCCCATCCGCGGTCAGCTCACGGGCTACCCAGCTGATGGAGGCGTCATCCACGAGCTCGTTGGCGAGCAGGACGTTCCGTACGCCGAAGCGCCGGAACGTCCGGACCTGCGAGATCGACGCGGCGGTAACCCCCGCCGCGCCACCGTCCAGCTGGGCCGCGAGAATCTGCGGCGCCATGGTGGTCTTACCGTGCGGGAACAGGGTGACGGCATGCGCCGCGCAGTAGGCGGCCATGGCCGAGATGTTGTGCCGCAGGGCCTGCTCTCGCAACAGGACCCGCGGCGTGCTGAGCAGCCCGGCGCCTGCCCCGGGGCGTTCGCGGGCCAGCTGCCCGGCGGTCAGCGGTGAGCGGTGCGCCGGACCGCCGAAGCCCTTCTCCGTCTCCTCGATGGGCCAGCGACGTATCCCGGCGACCTGCTCCTCGTCGTACATGGCCCCGTCCGGACGAGGCCCGGCCTGCGGGCTCAGCCGCCAACTCCCCCGGTTGGCCACGGGGAGCGCACCGGCCCGGCATCACTGTCCGCCTCCGGGGCGGCGGCATCGGCGGCCGGCCGCTCAGGCTCGGAGAACCAGCGGGGCGGCTCGGCCAGGGCTCCCTGGCCGTTGCCGGCAGCGTGCGCCACCTCATCGGGAAGACCCAGACGTCTGCGGTTAGCCCGGTCGACTCCGCGCAGCACCACCTCGGCCATCGCGAGCTTGGCGTCCAGCGTGGTCCCGGCGACGGCACCAAGATCCAAAGTCACCCGGTTGGCGAGCGCCTGGTCCCAGGGGGTGGCCACCACCGACACTTGCGTGCCCTCGAAGCCCTCGCGGATCCGGGTCAGCCAGCGAGCCTGCTCCGGGTCGTCTTCGCTGAACTTATCCACCACGATCGTGGCCTCGTCCATGAGCCCGTTCAGGTGCTTCTTTTCCCGCTCGCTCAGCGGCCTGTCCTTCTCGCCTTCATAGTTCCGGTACCGGCTGAACACCTGATCGATGGACCAGAAACCCAGCTGAGACGCCTCGGTCACGAAGACGTACTTGTCCCCGTGCAGCAGCGTGCCCACCTGAAGCTGGGAAAACAGTCCTGTGCCCCCATCGTTGATGACGATGTTGGACATGCACTGGAGAAACTCCAGCACCGTCAGGTACTCATGCTCCCCGAAATCGATCCCCACGCACTCATCGGCGGTGTCGCCCCGGATCACCGCCACACCCTGCAGCCAGGCGACGGCATCGCGCAGATCCGCGTAGACCTTGATGCTCGCATCCGTGCACGCCTGGTAAAAGCCCCGGATGGACAACGTCCGCTGGCCCACCGGCAGCGCCTCGACCGGTACTCCGCCGAGCCTGATGTACCCATGGGGCATGTCGTCGTTGCTGTCGGCGAGGATGACGCGGTCGGCGGGCCGCGCAGCGGCGTAGATCGCCGCGAGCGTCACGGCCACGTCAGTCTTGCCGGTCCCGCCGAAGCCCGACCCCAGGGTGATCACGCCCGACTTGAGGGAGGGCTTCCGGATGGCGGCCACCGTCTGGCGTCGCCACTCCGCGACGGCCTCGCGCTTGGCTCGCTCGCGCTTGCCAGGAGGAATCACCAGCCTGCGCTTGAGCGCCCGCCTCGAGACAGCGCCCCTGACACCGTCTTGCGCCGGGGCCAGATCACTCAGGGGAGACGGGGAGGGCGTGAGCCAGGCGGCGCGGTCGCTGCCGGGAAACTCGGTCCACCATGACCCCAGTTCGTCTGGGTACTGGGACATCGCATCCCTCCAAAGTCCGAGTGCGGTCTAGGTCAAACTAACCCACGCCCCCGGTCTCCATACCTTCTGCACATGGCCTTCATGCACCGTGCGGCGGGCTCAGCGAGCCTAGGCAGTTGGCACCGAGGGTTCCGGGGTGCCTTCCGTCAGCAGGGGGCTGTCAGGTGAAACTGGGCCAGGTGAGTCAGGCGTTCCGGTCATGTGGGCTACAACGGGCTATCGCACTTCCCGTTCTCGTGCTGGCAGGTATGGCTGCCGCGGCGCCGGTAGCCACGGCGCAGGACCGGCCGGTGGGCGTGGCACACGAGAAAACCGCGAAGCAGGTCCACCTGAACCTGGACGGCTCGCTATCCGTCGTCACCCGGCTCGCCTGTGATCCAGGGTGGGAGTCCAGTGACTTCACCGTCTTCATATCGCAGGGAGACGTCAGCACCGACGGCCTCGTCGAGCCGTCCATTCCCTGTGACGGCCAGTGGCACGTGGTGCGGTACGACGTGCCCGCGCCGGGGAACGGCACATTCCACCGCGGTAAGGCGCACTTCAGTGGCCAGCTCCTCGTGTTCAACGTGGACACCGGCGATCCCTCCGCGGCCCATGAGCAGACCACCATCTCGCTCCGCCGCTAATGGCGTAACCGCCAGCTGAGATCATTCCCGGGATGTGGCCCGTCAGAGCCCGAACTTGGACTCGAGCCCGGTGAACCCGGCCGCAGTGGGCAGCCGCGGCAACCCGAGCAGGTCCTCGGCGGTGCCCAGCAGGCCCAGGTGGTTGAAGTAGCTGCCTGACCTGGTGCCTGGGAGGGTATAGGGGGACATGACCATGGTGGCAACGTGGCAGGAGGGATAGGTCGCGGAAGCAGCGTGAGTGGTATCCCAGCACGACTCGCCATTGACCTTGTCGGAACCCGTACCCTCGTCCGAGGTAATGAAGACAACGAGCTGGCCACTCTGGTAGGCGGCAGACTGCTGGATGACCGGAATCCACTCCCTCAGCCAATCGTCTCCTACGAGGGTGGAACAATCGTGCATATCATTGCATCCCCCGGGCGTGACAAAACTGAATGCCGGGAGCCCGTCGCTGCTGGGGGATAGCGCGTCCAGGAAGTTTCCCGAGCTCGTCGTGCCGAGCGGCACGTCCCAGCTGGAGCAGTTCCCGGGCACGGGTGGTGAGGTGTAGTACGCCGGCGGCGCGTGCCGCACGTAGTAGTACTCCCCGGTGCTGCCATCAGCATTGACATAGGCCGTGTTGTCGAAATTCTTCTTGTCGCAGTTGCCCGGCATCGCCTCGGCATACTCACGCCACGCCTGCCCGGCGTCGCTGAGCTGGGAGAAGATCGACGCCTGCGACTGCGGGCATCCGGAGGGAAGACAGTCGGCGCTGACCGCCTTGCCCTGGACCGCCCCCGAGGTGAGGGCCAGGTAGTTGGACGCGGACGGATGCGAGTAGTTGTGGTAGTTCGTGGCCAGCCCGCAGCCGGGAATCAGAGTCTGATTGATATAGGGCGCGGACTTGCTGCCGACAATGGAGCCGTACGATTTATTCTCGAACAAGATGAACATGACGTGGCTGACCGTGGCTGGATGCGTGCTATCCATAGCGCCGCACAAGCTGGTGAACTGGGGCGCACGGGGTGCGGCTGCCTGAGCCTGGGTGATCGGTATTAAAGCAAGACTGGTCATCACGGTCAGCAGAGCTGCTACTTGCCTCCGGTAACCGATGGTAATCACGGCCACCCCCCAGCTGCGACGTACCCTTCACCATACGCCTGC
This sequence comes from Streptosporangiaceae bacterium, assembly GCA_035642895.1. Lineage (GTDB taxonomy): Bacteria > Actinomycetota > Actinomycetes > Streptosporangiales > Streptosporangiaceae > RYN-230. The sequence continues at coordinate 77,102 of DASQRM010000190.1, forward strand.
GGCCCCGCCGAAATGAAGACCGCGCCCGGGGCGCCGATTCGAGGACACTTACGCGGGCGTGCTGGGGCTGGGGGCGGTCACCGACGCATGGCCGGCCAGGGCCAGGGCCGTGGGCAGGTCGGCGCAGCTGCCGGTGCCGCCCGGCGCACGGGTGGACAGGGCGCCGGCGGCGCAGCCGAGCGCGGCCGCCTCGGGCAGGTCCAGGCCCCGGAGCAGGCCCGCGATCAGCCCGGCGTTGAAGCAGTCGCCGGCCCCGGTCGCGTCCACTGGCACCAGGGGAGGCACGCTGACCCGGTGCCGCCGGCTGCCGTCGGCGCACAGCGCGCCGCGGGCACCCAGCTTGACCACGAGCCGGGACCCGGCCGCGGTGAGCACTGGCACCGCGGCGTCCAGGTCCGGCTCGCCGCTCAGCCGGACCGCCTCGGCCTCATTGGGCAGCAGCAGGTCGGCCCGGGCCAGCGCGGCGGCCAGCCGGTCGCCGCCCCACCGGCCGGACGGATCCCAGTTGGTATCCAGCGACACGGCCGCCCCGGCCGCCTGGGCGGTCGCGATCAGGCTGACCAGGCCCGGCCCGAGCGACTCCTCGACCAGGAAGTACGAGCTGAAATGCACGTGCCGGGCCCGGCGCAGCAACGCGGCCGGGACGTCGCCGGCGGTCAGTGAGCCGACCGCCCCGAGCGCGGTCAGGATGGCCCGGTCACCACCGTTCGACAACGCCACCGTCATCCCGGTCGGGATGTCCTCGCGCGCGGCCACGGCGTCGGTGGCCACCCCTTCGGCGGCCAGCTGGTCCCGCATGAACTGCCCGGCCGGGTCGGCGCCGACCGCGGCGACCAGCGCGACGCTGAGCCCGAGCCGGGCCGCGGCCACCGCGGTGATGGACGCGGACCCGCCGATGACCAGCGACATGCTGTCGACCAGCTTCTCCTCCTGGCCGAACCCGGGGGTCACGTCGGCGCCGAGGACGAGCACGTCCGGGTTGCAGTCGCCGATGACCACCAGGTCGATGGCCCGATCCAGCCCGCCCGGCTCCAGCCCGCCCGGCGCGGCCGGCGCGGCCGGGGTCTCAGGCGGTGACAACGTCGACTCCAGCGTCCTCGAGCCGGGCCGCGTCCTCGGCGGCGATCCCGGCGTCGGTGACCAGCACGTCGATCTCGCGGGCGGTGCAGATCCGGGCGAACGCCCGGCGGCCCACCTTGGAGCTGTCCGCGGCGATCACGACCTTGGCCGCCTGCCGGGCCATCAGCCGGTTGATGCTCGCCTCGCCCTCGTGGTGCGCGGTGGCGCCGGCCACCGCGTCGATCCCGTCCACACCCAGGATGGCCACGTCCAGGGCGACCTGCTCCAGCACCCCGGTGGCCAGCGGCCCGGTCAGCTCGTAGGACTGCGGCCGGGCCACCCCGCCGGTCGTCACGATCTTGATGTGCTGGCGGACGGCCAGCTCGGTCGCGATGTTCAGCGCATTGGTCACGACGGTGACGGCGGGCGACGGCACCTGCGAGTTCAGGTCGGAGCGGGTGGCCAGGGCCCGGGCCACCTCGGTCGTGGTGGTGCCGCCGTTCAGCCCGGTGATCTGGCCCGGCCGCACCAGCCCGGCGGCGACCGCCGCGATGCGCTGCTTCTCGGAGGGATGCCGTTCGCTCTTGTACCGCAACGGCAGGTCGTAGGTGACGCCCTGGGCCACCGCGCCGCCCCGGATCCGGGTGAGCATCTGCTGCCGGGCCAGTTCGTCGAGGTCCCGGCGGACGGTGGCCTCGGACACCCCGAGCGCCTTCGCGGCCTCCTCGACCTGGAGCTGCCCGGCCGCCGCGAGCAGTTCCAGCAGCTCATTCCACCGCCGATACCGGGTCACCGGCGCCTCCGATCACATGCAGCAGGCGGGCGACCTCGGCGGCGACCGCATCGCGCCCCGCCGAACCGTACCGCCTGGGATCGACCATTCCGGTGTCGCCATTCAGGCACGCGCGGACGGCGGCGGTAAAGGCCTTGTTCAACTGGGTCGCTATGTTGATTTTCGTCATTCCCGCGCGGATCGCCGCGGCCAGGCCGTCGTCGGGGACCCCGGACGAGCCGTGCAGCACGAGCGGCAGGCTGACCGCGTCGCGGATCTTCACGATGAGCTCCAGATCCAGGGCCGCGTCGCGG
>DASQRM010000191.1:0-2436 GCA_035642895.1 Streptosporangiaceae bacterium
CAGCGGGACAGGCCGGATCCAGCCACTGACGGGACCGTCGATCAGCCCGTAGGTCACCCCGATCAGACCCAGGGTGACGAGTATCCCTCCGGTCATATCGACTTTGCTGTGCGTCATTTCCGGATTCCGGGACTCAGGCACGTGCCGCACTCCCACCGCGATGATCATGGCCGCGACCGGCAGGTTGATCCCGAATATCAGCCGCCAGGACACCGCCTGCACCAGCCATCCGCCGAGAAACGGCCCGATCGCCGTGGCCACGCCGGACAGGCCCGACCAGGCCCCGATCGCCTTGTCGCGGTCTCCCGGCGAGAACGAGGCCTCGATAATGGCCAGGCTGCCCGGGGTCAGCAACGCAGCACCGATTCCCTGCACGGCACGGGCCGCGATCAGGATCACCGCGCTCGTGGCGAGCCCGCACAGCAGCGAGGACACCGCGAACCACACGACGCCGGCCAGGAAGATCCGCTTCCGGCCGTACCGGTCGCCCAGCGTCCCGGCGAACAGCAGCAGCCCGGCCAGGGCGAGCGTGTACGCGGTGACGACCCATTGCAGCGTCGTCAGGCTGGCGCCGAAATCGCGCCCGATGGCCGGTAGGGCGATGCCGACCACGGTAGCGTCGATGGAGGCCATCGCCGATCCCAGAACCGTCACCAGCAGCACCCAGCGGCCCGGCCCGCTTGCGTAGCTACGTGGGTGACACCGTAAGTTCGTCGGGTTCTTATGAGTCAAGGTCGGCCAGGCGGACGGTGCAGGCGGTGTCGAGGGCTTCTTGCGGGGTGCCGGTCGGGAGTCCGGTGCGCAGGACGGCGTCTTGGTAGCGGTCGGTGGCGGGTGAGTAGATCGCGAAGCCGAAGGAGTGGGCGGAGCCGCCGTAGCGCAGCCGGAACAGGGGGATCTGCTGGCCGTCGCGGAGCACGCCGGTGATGTAGGCGAAGCTGCCGTGGTATCTGGCCCGGACTTTGGCCAGCTGCGGCCAGTTCTTCTCGGCGTGATCCAGCAGCCGCAAGGTGATCGAGCTGCGGGTCGATTCCGGGATGGCGGGCATGTGCCCCATCATTCCGCGCGGTCGTGCCGTGGCCGGTTAGGATCCGTGCCCGGGAGCGGATTACGTTGCCGTGATCTGACCCGGAGCCGCCATGCCGCTGCTTCGCGCGGTGCCGGTCGTGCTGAGCGCCGGCGAGCGCACCGCCTTGAACAAACGCGTCCGCGGAGCGAAGACGGCGCACCGGGACCGGCTGCGGGCGCAGATCGTGCTGGCTGCCGCGCGCGGCCGGGATAATGCGCGGATCGCCGCGGACTTGCGGATCAGCGTGGACACTGTGCGCAAGTGGCGGGGCCGGTTCGCCGGCCGCGGCCTGGACGGGCTGGCTGACCTGCCCCGTTCCGGGCGGCCGCGGCGGATCGGCGAGCTGACCCGGGCTGCGGTCGTCGCGCTGGCCTGCCAGCTGCCCGCCGCGACCGGGGTGCCGCTGTCACGCTGGACCGGGCCGGAACTGCTGGCCGAGATCGGCAGGGCCGGGCTGGCCCGCCAGCTCTCGGCCTCATCGGTGCTGCGGATCCTGGCCGAGCACCCGGTCAAGCCCTGGCAGTACCAGTCGTGGATCTCCCCGCGCGCCCCGGACTTCGCCGCGAAGGCGACCGTGATCTTGGACCTGTACCAGGGGTTTTACCAAGGCAGGCGGCTGCGGCCCGGCGACCGCATCTTGTCCGTGGACGCCAAGCCGTCCATTCAGGCCCGCGGCCGCTGCCGCCCCACCGCCCCAGCCGGACCCGGCAAGGCCGCCCGGGTCGAGCATGAATACGTCCGGCACGGTGCCCTCGCCCTGCTGGCCGCGCTCGACGTGCACACCGGGAACGTGTTCGCCGCCACCCCGGCCACCACCGGAATCACCCCGTTCATGGACCTGATGGGCCAGGTCATGAGCTTGCCGGAGTACAAGGACGCGCCCCGGGTGTTCGTCATCGTGGACAACGGCTCAGATCACCGCGGCCAGGCCGCCGTCAAGCGGCTGCATGACGCCTGGCCGAACGCCATCATGATCCACACCCCGGTCCACGCCTCCTGGCTGAACCAAGCCGAAATCTTCTTCTCCGTCACCCAGACGAAAGTCCTCACGCCCAGCGACTTCGCCAGCCTGGACGAACTCGCCGGCACCCTGCTCGCGTTCGTCGACCGCTACAACCAGACCGCCCGGCCGTTCAACTGGAAGTTCACCGCCGCAGACCTGGCCCGGCTCCTGGACAGGATCAGCGCCCGCGAACACGCTGCCCCAGAACCGGCCGGACTACCGGAGGCAGCCTGACGACCCTCGACGAACTTCCGGCGTCACCCACTAAGGTCCCGGACGCACGGCCCGCCGGCTATTCCCGACCTTGGTAGTAGGGTTCGCGGACCTCGGGCGTCCGCCGTCCGGTGATCGAGGCGGGCCGGAT
>DASQRM010000192.1:0-7894 GCA_035642895.1 Streptosporangiaceae bacterium
TCCTGTTCACCAGCCCGACCACGCGCGGGCATAACTACTCAACCGTCGCGTTCGAGACCGACCTGCCCCGCATCGAGGCCGCGGACTCGCAGGCCAACCCGCCGTTCTGCGACCGGAACACCGGCGCGAATTGCGTGAACCCGCCGCACGGCGCGCAGTTCTACCCGTTCTACTCCACGACAGTCAGGCACGGTACGTGCACCTGGCAGGAGGGCGGAAAGTACCTGCCGTTCACCACGAACAACTTCGGCGGCAGTTCCACCGCCGAGTACGGGCCGCTGCTGAAGACCGTCTACCCGGAGCCCGGATTCACCACGAAGGAGCTCTACAACAACTTCAACAGCGGAGACATGGCTAACCCCTGCCGGGTGCGGTAACAAGCCCATCCCGGACACTCCGTAAACCGCGTGCTCCCAGGCGGCCACCCCGGCCGCCTGGGAGCACGGCCTGTCACCCCCCGGTCGGCACGCTGCTCGGGTGCGTGCCAGGGATCAGTCGGCCCACACCGCCCACCGCCTCACTGAGCTGCTGCCCGAACGGCGAGGCCGCGGACCACGACCGGACCGGCCCGGCTCCGGTCACGCTGCGGCAGCCCGACTCCTGGACGCTGACCGGCGGGAAGCCCTGTTCTCCGGCCGCGAACACCAGCCGCACCGATCCGCCTGGTGCGGCTGGGCAGGACCGACCGGACGCCATGGGCGGCAGCGTGCAGAGGGCGGTGGCCAGGGCACGCACCTGGGTCGCCCCGTGGAGCGTGATCTCGTGCGGGGACGAGGCCGGGCTGACCACCACCCGGTCCACTCCCTGGTCGCTGGCGCAGAGCGACGCACCCGGCGACGCCTGCCCGGTCGCGGCAGCCTGGCGTGAGGCGCTCGCGCACGCCGTCAGGCCGATGACGGTCGCGATGGCGATCAGGGCCAGTACTGCCCGTGCGGCCATTCCGGCCTCCTCACCTTCCAGCGGAGCCGTAACCCTTGGACGGCCCACGTCCGACCACGGTTCCAGGCGGCGCTAAATGGGCAGTCACCGGTATCGGCGCTAACCGTCGGCCGCGGCCCGGGCCAGCACACCGCTCGAAGTGCTTTAGCCCGGCCATCCGGTTTAGCCGACCGGGGGATGTGGTGGTCAGCGCGGCCGCAGCAGCCTGGCTGTACCGAGCACCGGAAAGGACACGCCGATGGGCATGGCGCGGTGGATCAAATCGTGGCCGGTGTACCGGCAGCTGACGGGCCCGGACCCACTGGGCCGGGGGAGAGCGGCGGAATCCCCGCGGTCGGCGACCCTGACGCCGCGCACGCAGACCGCCGACCGGGAGGTCGCCTCGGTCTGCCCGTACTGCGCGGTGGGCTGCGCGCAGCGCGTCTACGTCAGGAACGGGCATGTCATCCAGATCGAAGGCCACCCGGACAGCCCGATCTCCCGCGGTCGGCTCTGCCCCAAGGGTTCGGCCAGCAAGCAGCTGGTCACCGGGCCGCAGCGGGAACAGAAGGTGCTCTACCGGCCGCCGTACGGTACGGCCTGGCACCAGCTCGACCTGGACACGGCGATGGACATGATCGCCGACCGGGTGCTGGACGCCCGGCGCAAGGGCTGGCAGGACGCCGACCCGCAGGGGAACAAGCTGCGCCGGACTATGGGCATCGCCAGCCTGGGCGGCGCCACCCTGGACAACGAAGAGAACTACCTGATCAAGAAGCTATTCACGGCCCTGGGCGCGATCCAGATCGAGAACCAGGCCCGAATTTGACACTCGGCCACAGTTCCCGGTCTGGGAGCCTCGTTCGGGCGCGGCGGCGCCACCGATTACCTGCAGGACCTGATCAACGCCGACTGCATCGTGATCATGGGCTCGAACATGGCCGAGGCCCATCCGGTCGGCTTCCAGTGGGTGATGGAGGCCAAGGCGCGGGGCGCCCGGGTTATCCACGTCGACCCGCGGTTCACCCGGACCAGCGCAATGGCCGACCAGCACGTCACGATCCGGGCCGGCACGGATATCGCCTTCCTCGGCGGCGTGATCAACTACATCCTGTCCAACGGCCTGGAGTTCCGCGAGTACGTGCGGGCGTACACCAACGCGCCGACCCTGGTGAACGAGCAGTACCAGGATACCGAGGACCTGGACGGCCTGTTCAGCGGGTACGACCCGCATACCGCCGCCTACGACAGGTTCACCTGGTCGTACGAGAGCGTCGCGGCCGAGTCGGCCTCGGGCGCTCGGCACAAGGAGCAGTCGTCGCCCTATCAGTCCGGTTCCGGCGGCCCGGTGCTCGAAGGTGCGGCCGGTGACCTGGCCTCTGATCCGACGCTGGAACATCCGCGCTGCGTGTTCCAGATCCTCAAGCGGCACTTCGCCCGGTACACGCCCGAGATGGTCGAGCGGATCTGCGGCGTGCCCCAGGATCTCTTCCTCGATGTCTGCCGGGCCTGGACGGAGAACTCGGGCCGGGAGCGCACCGGCGCGCTGGTTTACAGCGTCGGCTGGACCCAGCACTCGGTGGGCCCGCAGTACATCCGGGCCGGGGCGATCATCCAGCTGCTGCTGGGCAACATCGGCCGCCCCGGTGGCGGGATCTACGCACTGCGCGGGCACGCCAGCATCCAGGGCTCGACCGATATCCCGACGCTGTTCAACCTCCTGCCCGGCTACCTGCCGATGCCGGACAACACCCACGAGAACTTGGCCAGCTACCTGACAGAGCTGTGCGGCCAGGGCAACAAGGGATTCTGGGGGAACGCGGATAGCTACATGATCTCCCTGCTGAAGGAGTACTGGGGGGACACGGCCACGGCGGAAAACGACTACTGCTTCGACTACCTGCCCCGGATCAGCGGCGACCACGGCACCTACCAGACCGTGATGGACATGGTGGACGCCAAGGTGTCTGGTTACTTCCTGCTGGGCGAGAACCCGGGCGTCGGCTCGGCCCACGGCCGGCTGCAGCGGCTGGGACTGGCCAATCTGGACTGGCTGATCGTCCGTGACCTGGTCATGATCGAGAGCGCCACCTTCTGGCAGGACGCGCCGGAGATTGACACCGGCGAGATCGTCTCCGAACAGTGCCGCACCGAGGTGTTCTTCATGCCGGCCGCCTCGCACGTGGAGAAGGCCGGGACCTTCACCCAGACCCAACGGATGCTGCAGTGGCGGGACCAGGCGACGGAGCCCGTCGGCGATCAGCGCTCGGACCTGTGGTTCTTCTACCATCTGGGCCTGCGGCTGAAGGAGAAGCTGGCCGGGTCGGCCGACGAGCGGGACCGCCCGCTGCTCGACCTCGCCTGGGACTACGGAACCGAGGGCGACGAGCCGTCCGGCGCGGACGTGCTCCGGCACGTCAACGGTATCGACCTGCGCACCGGACGGGCCGTCAGCGGGTATCTCGACCTGCGCGCGGACGGCAGCACCGCGTGCGGCTGCTGGATCTACAGCGGCGTGTACGCGGACGAGGTCAACCAGGCCCGCCGCCGCAAGCCGCACACCGAGCAGGGATTCTACGGCGGGGAGTGGGGCTGGACCTGGCCGCTGAACCGGCGGGTGCTGTACAACCGCGCCTCGGCTGACCCTCAGGGCCGCCCGTGGAGCGAGCGCAAGGCCCTCATCTGGTGGGAGCCGGACAAGGGGGAGTGGACCGGGTACGACGTCCCCGACTTCGAGAAGACCAAGCCGCCGGACTACCGGCCGCCCGAGGGCGCGGAAGGGCCGGAGGCGCTGCACGGCGACGACCCGTTCATCATGATGTCGGACGGGAAGGGCTGGCTGTTCGCGTCGGCCGGGCTGGCCGACGGGCCGCTGCCGACCCACTACGAGCCGCACGAATCGCCCATGCGCAACCTGCTGTACGGACAGCAGGCCAACCCGGTTCGCAAGGTCTACGGCCGCCCGGACAACCCGTCCAACCCGTCGCCGCCCGAGGCCAGCACCGACGTCTTCCCCTACGTGTTCACCGCGGCCCGGCTTACCGAGCATCACACCGCCGGCGGCATGAGCCGGCAGCTTCCCTACCTGTCCGAGCTGCAGCCGGAACTGTTCGTCGAGGTGTCACCGGAACTGGCCGCCGAGCGCGGGCTGCGCCACCTGGACTGGGCTCACGTCATCACCAGCCGCACTGCGGTGGAGGCCAGGGTGTTCGTCACCGACCGGATGATGCCGCTGCGGGTCGACGGCCGCGTCGTGCACCAGGTCTGGATGCCTTATCACTGGGCCCAGCGCGGACTGACCACCGGCGACATCGTCAACGACCTCATGGGGGTCTTCGCCGACCCGAACGTGTTCATTCAGGAGAGCAAGGTTCTGACCTGCGACGTCCGCCCCGGGCGCCGCCCGCGTGGGCCGGCCCTGCTGGACTACGTCGCCGGCTACCGGCAGCGTGCCGGCGTCACACCGGAAACCGGCACCCGCGTCCAGACCACCACCGACGGCTCGGCCCCCGCGCACACACGGTCCGAGGAGAATCGATGACGCACGACCACAGTCTCTATGGCCCGCTGGCCGATCCCGCCGCGGACGCCGGTCATCTCGAGCACCCGCCCCGGGTCGGCTTCTTCACCGACACCTCGGTCTGTATCGGCTGCAAGGCGTGCGAGGTGGCCTGCAAGGAATGGAACAACGTGCCCGAGGACGGCCTGAACCTGCTCGGCATGTCGTTCGACAACACCGGCATGCTGGGCGCGTCCTCCTGGCGGCACGTCGCCTTCATCGAACAGGAACGGCCGGTCGGCCAGCAGGACGCGGGCCTGGCCGGGCTGCCCGTAGGCCCGTCGGCCACCCCGGCCGACCTGGGTCTTCCCTCCTTTGAGTTGCCCGGCCGGACCGAGGGCGACCACCAGCGCACCGAGTTCCGCTGGCTGATGGCCTCGGACGTGTGCAAGCACTGCACGCACGCCGCCTGCCTGGACGTCTGCCCGACCGGGGCGCTGTTCCGCACCGAGTTCGGCACCGTGGTGGTGCAGCAGGATATCTGCAACGGTTGCGGCTACTGCGTGTCCGCCTGCCCTTACGGGGTGATCGACCGGCGGGAAGAGGACGGCCGGGCGTGGAAGTGCACGCTGTGCTACGACCGGTTGCGCGGCGACCTGGAACCCGCCTGCGCCATGGCCTGCCCGACCAAGTCCATCCAGTTCGGCCCGCTGGACGAGCTGCGGGAACGGGCCGCGCAGCGGCTGGACGAGTTGCACGAGGCGGACGTGCCCGAGGCCAGGCTCTACGGTCACGACCCCGATGACGGGGTAGGCGGCGACGGCGCCTTCTTCCTCCTGCTCGACGAACCCGAGGTGTACGGGCTGCCGCCTGACCCGGTGGTGCCGACGCGGGACCTGCCCACGACGTGGAAGTACACCGGCCTGGCCGCCGCCGCGCTGGCCGGCGCGGCTGTGTCGGCGTTCCTCGGGCGGAGGCCTCGATGAGGGCCGCCGGCCAGGTGGACGGCAGGCGCGGTCCCGATGATGGCAGCCGGGAGCCGGTCAACGTGCCCCACGCCACGTTCCGGTCCTACTACGGGCGGGCGGTGCTCAAGCCGCCGGTCTGGGAATGGCGAATCCCGGCGTACTTCTTCACCGGGGGCCTGTCGGCCGGCTCGGCGCTGCTGGCCGCGGGCGCCGACCTGACCGGCCGCCCGGCGCTGCGCCGGGCGGGCCGCCTAGGCGGCCTGGCCAGCCTGCTGGCCAGCATGTACCTGCTGGTCGCCGACCTGGGCCGGCCGGAACGTTTCCTCAACATGCTGCGGGTGGCCAAGCCCACCTCGCCGATGAGCGTCGGCACCTGGATCCTGACTACGTACGGGTCGGGCGCCGGCCTGGCCGGGGTAGCGGAGCTGCTCCCGCCTTCGCTCCGGGCCACCCGGCCGGGTCGGCTGCTGCAGCTGGCCGCGCGGCCGGCCGGACTGGCCGCCGCGGCCTTGGCCCCCGGCCTGGCTTCCTACACCGCAGCCCTGCTCGCCCAGACCGCCGTGCCCGCCTGGCACGAGGTCCGCCGGGAACTGCCGTTCGTGTTCACCGGGTCGGCGGCGGCCAGCGGCGGCGGCCTCGGCATGATCCTCGCCCCGGTGGCCGAGGCCGGGCCCGCCCGTCGGCTGGCCGTGGCCGGCATTGCGGCCGAGACCGTTGGGTCCCGCCTGATCGAGCGGCGCCCCGGGCTGGAGACGCAGGCCTATATGACAGGCCGGGCGCACCGCATCCGCCGGGCCGCCGAGTGTCTCAACCTGGGCGGGATGATCACCGCCGCGACCCTGGCCCGGCGCAGCCGGATCGCCGCCGCCGCAGCTGGGCTGGCGCTGCTCGGCGGCAGCGTCCTGCAGCGCTTCGGCACCTTCGAGGCGGGCGTCGCGTCGTCCAAGGACCCGAAGTACGTCGTGGTGCCCCAGCGCGAGCGTCTGGCGACCCGCGGCGGAACCGGGTGAACCCGGGCCTCCGTCTCCCTGGGCCGCACAAGAACGCGCTGGTCGTCATCTCGGTGGCCATCGCGATGACGGCGCTGTTCGCTATCTCCTACAGCCTCGTGCTGGGCCGGGCCACGCCGCACCGGATCATCGTAGGGCTCGTCGGCGCCCCGGACCACGAGCAGCCCCTGCTCACCGCGCTGGAGCAGGCCACCGAGCACGGGATGGTGTTCCATCCGTACCCCTCGGCCACGGCGGCCGAGGAGGCCATCGACCAGCAGTCCAGCTACGCCGCGCTGGTACTGGGCCACGGCGCCCCGCGCCTGCTGGTATCGAGCGCCTCCGGCTACGCCGTCGCCCGGCTGCTCGAGCAGGCGGTCGAGCAACTCACGTTGAAGACCGGCCTGCGCATCGACCTGGTCGACCTGCATCCGCTTCCGCCGTCCGACCCGCAGGGCCTGGTCTCCTTCTACCTGACCCTGGCCTCCTCGATCCTCGGGTTCGTCACCATGTTCCAGCTACGGGCGAACGCGCCGGGGCTCGGATTCCGTAACTGGCTGGCCGCTATCGCCGTGCTCGCCGTGGCCGGCGGCCTGGTCCTGGCCTCGGTGGCGGACCCCTTGATCCAGGCCCTGCACGGCCCGTTCCCCGAGCTGTGGCTGGCCACCGGAACGGAGGTCGCGGTGGCCGCGCTGTTCGCCTCGACCATGCTCGTCCTGGTCCACCGCTGGGCCATCGTCCCCACCTGGGGGCTGTTCGTGATCCTGGGAAACACATCCTCGGGCGGCGCGGTGGCGCAGCCGCTGCTGCCGCCGTTCTACGCTTTCATCGGCCGTTTCCTACCGCCCGGCGCGACGGTCACGATCGTCCGCACCGCGGTGTACTTCCGGCGCGACCAGCATCTCGAACCCTTCATCGTCCAGGGGGTCTGGCTCGCTTGCCTGCTGACCGCACTGGTCGCGCTGACCAGGACGCTCCGCCGTGAACCCGGATCTTTACCCGGACAGTTTCCAGGTAAGTTAGCACGGTAGCTGACGGCCTGGGCCAGCACGCCGCCCAGCACGGCGCGGGTGTCGGCCGGGTCGATCACGTCGTCGATCTCGAACGCCATCGCGGTGCTGACCGCCTTGCCGCGGGCGTACTGCTCGGCGACCAGCTCCTCGTAGCGCGCCCGGCGGCCCGCCGGGTCCCCGATCGCCTCCAGCTCCTTGCGGTAGCCCAGTCGCACCGCCCCTTCCAGGCCCATGCCGCCGAACTCTCCGGTCGGCCAGGCCACGGTGATGGCCGGGCGCCGCAGGTCGCCCGCTGTCATCGCCATCGCACCCAGGCCGTAGGCCTTGCGCAGCACCACCGCGCAGACCGGCACGGTCAGCCGGGCCCCGGCCACGAACATCGCGCCGAACCGGCGCACGATGGCCGTCCGCTCCGCCTCCGGGCCCACCATGAACCCGGGGGTGTCGACCAGCGAGACGACCGGCAGCCGGTGAGCCTCGCACAGCCGCAGGAACGCGGTGGCCTTG
>DASQRM010000193.1:0-19762 GCA_035642895.1 Streptosporangiaceae bacterium
CAGCTGGCCCGGTCATGGTGTGCCGTAGGGGGCTCAAGGCACCCCCCGGCCTGCGGGCGCCATAGCGCCCCGGACCCGGTCAGAAGAAGCGGAATTCGGGATGGCTGTCGTGCCACAAGAGCACGACGACCCGGCCGATGACGCTTGAGCCCCGGACCGGACCCCAGAAGCGGCTGTCGCAGGAGATCGCCCGGTTGTCACCCATCACATAGAACTCCCCGCGCGGGACGTGGAACGGGTCTTGCCTCGTGGCACCGGGTATCGGAGGCCCGAGCGGGTCACGCGGCGGCAGGTACGGCTCGCGGAGCCGCCTGCCGTCGACGTAGAGGACGCCGTCTGCCGAGTAGATGCTCTGGCCCGGCAGCGCTATGACGCGCTTGACGAGGTCGCTCCCGGCCGGCCCCGGACAGTGGTCGCGCGGCGGGTGGGTGAATACCACGATGTCGCCCGCGCGCAGCTGGTGCCAGTTGAAGAACGCCTTCTGCACCAGGATCCGGTCATTCACATCAAGCGTGGGCACCATGGAGGTGGTGGGGATCGAGAAGGCCTGGAACACGAACGCCCGGATGCCGAACGTCAGCAGCAGCGCCAGCGCCAGGGTGATGGCCCATCCGGCTAGTACGCGGCGCCGCGATGGCGGCGCCTTGCGCGCGGCGAGCGGGCCGCCCGCCGCGCGCCCGGAAGTCCCGCCCAGGTCACCGCGGGCGCCGCCGGAGTCAGCACTGGTCATGCCGGTCACAGCGGTCCGGTGCGCTACGTCCTCGGCCATGCCGCGGATCGGCGGGCCGTGAGTCGCCATACCGCGGATCGGCGGGGCGCGGATGGGCGGTGCGCGAGTGGACCACGCTCGCCGCATTGGCTGGTGCCGACGAGGACAGCAGCGCCAGCGGCGCACCGAGGGAGCCGGCCGCCAGCAGCAGCGCGCCCGCCGCGGCGCCGAGGCGCCGCCGTGGCCCGGTCACCAGCCGGGTGCGGGCCGCGCCCATGAGGTAGCTCCACGCGATCGAATGCGCGGGTGTCCCGTCCCTGATGAGCAAGCTGGCGATCTCGGCCGCTTCGTCGCCATGACGGCTGCGCCATCGCTGCGGGTAGCAGCGCAGTGCGGACTCCACCAGGCGCATGGACCGCGAATCCGGCATCAGATTCCTCCCAGTCCAAGCCGCAGCCTGCCCACGCTGGTAACCCGCTCGATCGAGTCGAGGTGGGCGCGCAGTGCCACCACCCCCGCCGCCGTGATGCGGTAAGGCTGGCGCCGGTCCTCGGCGGGCAGGGCCTCGATCAGGCCCATGCGCTCGAGCCGGTCGAGCGCGCCATAGAGCGTCCCGGGCCCCAGTTGCAGCCCCGCGAACCCCTTGATGTCCTGGATCAGCGCGTAACCGTGCTTGGAGCCGTCGGCCAGGCTCGTCAGGATCAGGACCGACGCGTCGCCAGCCCGGCGCAGTACGTCCTGGCCGCCGGTGTCGTCCCGTTCGCGAGCTGCCATCGCACCCTCCTAGTACGCTGACCAATATATCAGCCAGCGTACTAGTGGCAGGCAGTCATTACCACCAGCGCGGCACCGAACCGCTACTACCGCCCGGACCTGTGCCGGTGGTCATACTGAGATGACAAAGATTTGTGTTATCTCAGTCATGTATGTATCTTGGCCGGGTGCCGACCGATGCAGAGATCACTTTTGCCGACCACATGGGGCGCTTCTACGCGCGCCGCTATGCCTATCCGCCGATGGTGGGGCGCCTGCTCGGGTACCTGGCGGTCTGCGACCCGCCCGAGCAGAGCATTGGTGAGCTGGCCGAGGCGCTGCTGGCCAGCCGCAGCGCGATCACCGGGGCGGTGAAGGCGCTGGAGGCCACGCACGCGATCCGCCGCACGCGGTCGGCGGGCGAGCGGATGGACCGGGTCCGCCTTGACCTGACGGCGCCGGAGGCCCGGGGCTTCGACATCACCGAATACCAGGAGCTCGGCGATCTGGTACGCGAAGGCCTGGAGGTGGTGGCGGATGCCCCCATCGAGCGGCGGGCGATGCTGCTGGAGATGGCCGCGTTCGCCGACTTCCTGCGGGAGCGGATCGCGCTGCTGTACCAGGAGTGGATGGCCCATCGTGACGCGCTGCGCGCTGCGGGTGAACTCCCCGGTGAGACCCGCGAGTAGAGACGAGGATGATCATGAGTAGCGTGCCAGCGATCACGGTAGCGGGGCTGTGCAAGTCATTCGGCGGGAAAGTGGTGCTGGACGGCATCGATCTGACCGTCGCCGAGGGGACGATCTTTGCCCTGCTCGGGCCCAACGGCGCAGGCAAGACCACGATGGTGCAGATCCTGTCCACCCTGATCCCGGCCGACTCCGGCCAGATCGGCGTCGCGGGCCACGACGTGGTCAGCGATCCGGACGGGGTGCGCGCCGCGATCGGCGTCACCGGCCAGTTCTCCGCGGTGGACGATCTGCTGACCGGCGAGGAGAACCTGCGTTTGATGGCCGACCTGCACCATCTCGGCCGCGGCAGCGGCCGACGGCGGGTGGCCGAGCTTCTGGACCGGTTCGAGCTGGCCGACGCCGCACGCAAGCAGGTGTCAACGTATTCCGGGGGGATGCGCCGCCGGCTGGACCTGGCGATGACCCTGGTCGGCACGCCACGGTTGATCTTTCTCGACGAGCCCACCACCGGGCTGGACCCGCGCAGCCGCCGCACGATGTGGCGCAGCATCCGGGAGCTGGTGGCCGGCGGGGTGACGATCTTCCTGACCACCCAGTACCTCGACGAGGCCGATCAGCTCGCCGACCGCATTGCCGTGCTGGACCGCGGCCGGATCGTGGCCGAGGGCAGTCCCGGAGAGCTTAAACGCCGCATCCCGGGAGGTCGCATCTGGCTCCAGTTCGCCGCCCCGGATGCGTGGAAGTCGGCAGCCGACCTGCTCGGCCCGGTATCGCGCGACGAGGAGAACCTCACCCTGCAGGTGCCCAGTGACGGCACGGTCGCCTCCCTCCGTCGCCTGCTCGGCCGGCTCGATAACGCCCGTATAGAGGTCGAGCAGCTCTCCATCCACACCCCCGACCTCGACGACGTGTTCTTCGCCGTCACCGGCCGCCCCGCCGCGGAGCAGGAGCAAGACTCCGAGAAGGAAGTAACCCTGCGATGAGCACCCTCGCCTATACCCTCACCGATTCGGCGACGATGCTGCGCCGCAACCTGCGGCGGCTGCAGCGTTACCCATCCATGACGCTGCTGCTGGTCGGTATGCCGATCGTGTTCCTGCTGCTGTTTGTCTACGTCTTCGGCGGCCAGCTCGGCGCCGGGTTCAACGGCGGCCACGACAGCCGTGGCGCCTACCTCGACTACGTGATGCCGGGCATCCTGCTGATCACCGTGGCCGCGGCCGCGCAGGGCAACGCGATCACCGTGGCCATGGACATGACCGCGGGCATCATCGACCGGTTCCGCACGATGGCCATCGCTCGCGCCTCGGTGCTCACCGGCCACGTGATCGCCAGCGTGATCCAGGCCCTGTTCGGCCTCGCTGTCGTGCTCGCTGTCGCGCTCGCACTCGGCTTCCGGCCCACCGCGGACCCGGTGGCATGGCTGGCTGTCATCGGCCTGCTAACCCTGTTCACCTTCGCCCTGGTATGGCTGTGCGCGGCGCTCGGCCTGGCCGCCAAGACCGTCGAGACCGCCAGCAACACCCCCATGGTGCTGACCTTGCTGCCCTTCCTCAGCAGCGGCTTCGTACCCACCGAGACCATGCCCCCCGGGCTGCGCCAGTTCGCCGAATACCAGCCCTTCACCCCGGTCACCGAAGCGGTACGCGGGCTGCTCAGCGGTACCGGGGCCGGGACAAACGCGATCGCCGCCATCGCCTGGAGCGCCGGGATCGCGCTGGCCGGCTACCTGTGGGCCCGGCACCTTTACAACCGCCGCCGCGCACGCTAGGCGCATGAGACTAAACCTGTATGACTTGCAGGCGGGCCTGCCCGCCGAAAATGCATGGCCCGCCGGTGAGGGTTCGCGGAGACTGCATGTCATGGTTTCGATCACCTGGGGGCCGGACGTAGCCGAGGTCTACGACGCAACCTACGCGGCGGGCTTTGCACCAGCAGTTCTCGACCCGGTCGTCGGGTTGCTCGCCGCACTGGCCGGGGGTGGGCCTGCGCTGGAATTCGCCGTGGGTACCGGGCGGGTAGCCCTGGCGCTGAG
The DNA here is from genome assembly GCA_035642895.1 of Streptosporangiaceae bacterium. Classification (GTDB taxonomy): domain Bacteria; phylum Actinomycetota; class Actinomycetes; order Streptosporangiales; family Streptosporangiaceae; genus RYN-230. The sequence continues at coordinate 4,190 of DASQRM010000193.1, forward strand.
CGCGCGAGGAATTCCCGTACATGGGCTGGAGCTGTCGCGGCCCATGGCGGAGCGACTGCTCGCCAAGCCTGGCGCCGGCGCCGTTCCGGTGACCATCGGCGACATGACCGCTGCCCGTGTTCCGGGGACCATTCAGGCTCGTGTACCTGGTGGCCAACACCATCATGAACGTCACCACGCAAGACGATCAGGTAGCAGTGTTCACCAATGCGGCCGCGCACCTGGAACCCGGCGGATACTTCGTGATCGAGGTGATCGTCCCGCAACTCCGCCGGGTGCCGCCAGGAGAGTCCGCCCGCGTCTTCACCCTCCAGCCTGACCACATCGGCATCGAGACGTTCGATGACGTAGCCGGGCAGATCGCGTGGTCCCATCACTGGATCGCGGCCGGGGACCGCCTGGTCCGCCACTCTGCTCCCTACCGCTACGTGTGGCCCTCCGAGCTTGACCTCATGGCCAAGATCACCGGATTCAGGATCGCCGGCCGCTGGGCCGGATGGGACCAGGCCCCCTTCACCTCCGACAGCCCGGCCCAGGTGGCCGTCTTCGAGAAACTCCCCGCGGAGCCGTCCTGACTCAGGAGCTTGACGAGCGGGAGTCGTTGCGGGCCATCTGGGCGGATCGCAGTTCCGCATGCATCTCCCACGGCGCGCGGGGCAGAACGTGCCCGGTCTCGAGCAGCGACTTGAGATTGGCGAACACGGCCGGCCATCCGGCCGAGACCGCCTCCACGGCATCGTCGTCGGCCAGGTTCGCGTGCGTGACGGTGAGCCGGACGATCTCGTGAAAGGGCTCAATGTCGAAGGTCACCGTGGAGGGCCCGCCGGCCGGGGTGGCTCCGGGGGTGTCGAACGTCAGGGTCAGCTGGTGCGGTGGCACCGACTCCACCACCGTGCCGATCACGTCCGCGATGCCCGAGCCGTCGACGCGCCGGTGTTCCCAGCGTGAGCCGACCCGCCAGTCGGAGACGTTGCTATGCCCCCAGTAGCTGGCGGTCAGGTCCGGGTCGGTCAATGCGTCCCACACCCGCTCCGGTGAGCTTTCGATGTAGGTGACGTACACGTATTCGGGTCGTCCTCCGGACATGGTGCCCTCCTCTGCTCGTTGCTTGATCGTGCTCAGCGCCCGCAGGCGTGGTCCTTCGAATTTCTCGATCCAGCGTTCCTGGATGTTCCAGAGCGGGACGGGATTGAGATAGTGCAACTTCTCCCGGCCGCGGCGAACGGTGGTGATGAGGTTCGCGGCCTCAAGAATGCCCAGATGCTGGGTCGCCGACTGCCGCGCCATCTCCAGCGGCCCGCACAACTCTCCGAGGGTTTGGCCGTTTCGCTCATGGAGCCTGTCCAGCACGGCCCTCCGCGTGGGATCGGCCAGGGCCCTGAATACCGCGTCGTCATCGCCCACCCGACGATTATGCAGGCATCTACCTGCATATGTCAACGACGCTGCTAGGCGACCACGCCGCTAGCCGACCACGCCGCTAACCCATCACGCTGCTAGCCGACCACGGGGACCGTGTCGGGCGCGAACTCCATGTCCGGGCTGGCCCCGGCCGCCGCCGCCCTCCGTCCGAACACCAGGACGTACCCCACGAACGCCATCTCGGCCACGGCGCCGATGCTGATCCGGGCCCAGGCCGGCAGCGGCGAGGGAGTCACGAACGCCTCGATAACCCCGGAGACCAGCAGCACCACGATCAGGCCGAGCGCGATCGTGAGCGAGGAGCGGCCCTCCTCGGCCAGCGCCCGCCCGCGGGGCCGGGGCCCAGGGTCGATGATGCTCCAGCCCAGGCGCAGCCCGGCCGCCGCGGCCAGGAACACCGCCGTAAGCTCGAGCATCCCGTGCGGCAGGATCAGGGTGAAGAACAGCCCGCCCCGCCCGTGCGCGACCATCAGGCCGCCTTCCACCCCGGCGTTGGCCGCGTTCCCGAACAGCACCACCAGCGTGGGCAGCCCGAGCAGCACGCCGAAGATCAGCGCCTCGGCGGCAACCCACACGTTGTTGGTCCACACCTTCGCGGCGAACGAACTGGCCGCGTACTGCGAGTAGTAGCCCCGGAACTGGTGATTCACCAGCTGGCGGACGCTGGCACCGGGCAGCAGCGCGGCCTGCACCCCCGGAGACCGGGCCACCCACCAGCCCAGCAGGACCGCGACCACGATGGACCCGCCCGCGGTCCCCGCCCACCACCACCGGACCCGGTAGGCCATGGCCGGGAACGACACCACCGCGAAGCGGCTCACCGCCGACCACGCGGGCACGTGCGAGCCGGTCACCGTGGTCCGGGCCTGGGCCACCCGGCTGGACAGCCGGGCGGCGAGCACCGGATCGTGCCCGGATGCGCGCAGCACGGACAGGTGCGTGGTGGTCCGCTGGTACAGCGTGACCAGCTCGTCAATCTCGTCGCCGGTCAGCCGCCGACGCCGCCGGACGAGTTCGTCTAGCCTGGCCCAATCGGCCTGGTGTGCGGCTACAAATGCGTCGACGTCCACTCCAGGCAGCCTACTGACAGACTGGGGAACCGCGTGGCCGAGGTGATCACGGGCGAAGCCGTCGTCATCGACGTGCCCCTGGCCCGCTTCCCGAGCCGCACCCTGGCCCTGCTCATCGACATCGCCATCCAGCTGGTGCTGCTGTTCGGGCTGGGCGGCGTGGCGCTGGCCGCCGGGGCCGGTGGCGGTCTCGACGCGGCGGCGGTCGCGGCCATCTCGCTGACCGTGTCCGTGGCGATCATCGTGGGCTACCCGACCCTCTTCGAGACCCTGAGCCGCGGCCGGTCACTAGGCAAGCTGGCCCTCGGGCTGCGCGTGGTCAGCGACGACGGCGGCCCGGAGCGATTCCGCCAGGCGCTGATGCGGGCCCTGGCCGGGGTGCTGGAGATCTGGCTGACTGTCGGCTTCCTCGCGCTGCTCACCTCGCTGCTGTCGTCCGGCGGCAAGCGCCTCGGCGACATCTTCGCCGGCACGTTCGTCATCACCGAGCGGCTGCCCGGCCGGCGCGGCACGACCGCCCCGATGTCGGCGCTGCCCCCGGCGCTGGCCGCCTGGGCGGCCACGGCCGAGCTGTCCGGGCTGACCGATGCCACCGCAGACACCGCGCGCCAGTACCTGAGCCGGTATTTCGACTTCACCCCTGCGACCCGGGAGGAGTTCGGCCGCCGGATCGCCGCCGCGGTGACCGCCCAGGTGACCCCGCCCCCGCCGGCCGGCGCCAGCCCGCCCGACTACCTGTCCGCGGTGCTCGCCGAGCGCCGCGAGCGCGCCCACGCCCGGATGGCTGGCCAGGCGGGCCCCGGCTCACCCGCCCCCGCCGCCCCCGGCCAGGCCCCGCCCGCCGCCGCCAGCCCAGCCCCGGCCGCAACTAGTGCGGCGTCCCCGCCCGCACCGGAGGGAGCCGCAACCGCCGGGCCGGCCGGGACCACTCCCCCGCCCCCGCCTTCCCTACCGCCGCTGCGCCCGGGGGGCTTCCTCCCCCCGCGGTGACTAAGGCCGAGGCACCGGTTACCAGGCCCCCGCGGCTAGGGCTGCTGCCAGGAATCGAGGTACTCCTGCTGAGCCGGGCTCAGCTCGTCGATGGCGGCGCCCGTCGCGCTGAGGGCCAGGCGGGCGATCTCGTCGTCGATGGCGGCCGGGACCCGGTGCACGCCCGGCAGCAGCGAATCGTGCTCGCGGGCCAGCCAGGCCAGCACCAGCGCCTGCCCGGCGAAGGATACGTCCATGACCATGGGCGGGTTGCCCTCCGCAGCGACCAGGTTGACGATCCGCCCCTCGGCCAGCAGCAGCAGCCGCCGCCCGCCGGTGAGCACGTACTCATCGGTGTGCGGCCGCACATCCCGCTCCACGCTCACCGCCAGCCCGGCCAGCGCCCGCACGTCGATCTCCACGTCGAAATGGCCGGCGTTGGCCAGGATCGCGCCGTCCCGCATCACGGCCAGGTGCGCGGCGGTGATCACCTCCCGCGAGCCCGTCGCGGTGATGAATACCTCGCCGATCAGCGCCGCGTCCGCCATCGGCAGCACGCGGTAGCCCTGCATCATCGCGTCCAGCGCCCGGACCGGATCGACCTCGGTCACGATGACCTGCGCGCCGAGCCCCCTGGCCCGCTGGGCGATGCCCCGGCCGCACCAGCCATACCCGGCCACCACCACGGTCCGGCCCGCCAGCATGATGTTGGTGGCCCGGATGATCCCGTCGATGGTGGACTGGCCGGTGCCGTACGTGCTGTCCAGCATGAGCCGGGTGCCGGTGGCGTCCGCGGCGACCGCGGGGAAGGCGAGCGTGCCCTCGCTGGCCATCCGGCGCAGCCGGATAACCCCCGCCGTGGTGGACTCACACCCGCCCAGCACCTTGCCGAGCAGGTCGGGCCGTTCCCCGTGCAGCGCCTCCATCAGGTCGCCGCCGTCGTCCACGACCAGGTCCGGGCCGGCGTCCAGGGCCCGGTGGATGTGCTCGGTGTAGGCCACCCGGTCGGCCCCGGCCCGGGCGAACACCACCGCCGCACCGCAGGCGTCCAGTGCGGCCGCGATGTCGTCCTGGGTGGACAGCGGGTTCGAGGCGGCCAGGTAGACCTGCGCGCCCCCCGCGCGCAGCGTCTGCACCAGCACCGCCGTTTCCGCGGTGACGTGCAGGCAAGCCGCTACCGTGTGGCCGGCCAGCGGTTTTTCCCTAACGAAAACCGTGCCGATGCCGGTCATCACCGGCATGGAACGCTGGGCCCAGCCGATCCGGGCCAGGCCCGCGCCGGCCAGCCCGGCGTCCGCGATGTCGGACGGGGCGCCGGGCGGCCGCTCGTTCATGGTTGGTGACGTGTCTTTAGTAGCGGTAGTGGTCTGGCTTGTACGGGCCCTCCACCGGGACGCCGATGTAGCCGGCCTGCTCCTTGGTCAGCTCGGTGAGCCGGACCCCTAGCGCGTCCAGGTGCAGCCGGGCCACCTTCTCGTCCAGGTACTTGGGCAGCGTGTGCACGCCCACCGGGTACTCATCCGCCTTGGTGAACAGCTCGATCTGCGCGATCACCTGGTTGGTGAAGGAGTTGGACATCACGAAGCTCGGGTGGCCGGTGGCGTTGCCCAGGTTGAGCAGCCGGCCCTCGGACAGGACGATGATCGCGTGGCCGTCGGTAAACTGCCACTCATCCACCTGCGGCTTGATGATCATCCGCCGGATGCCGGAGATCCGGGCCAGCCCGGCCATGTCGATCTCGTTGTCGAAGTGCCCGATGTTCCCCACGATGGCCTGGTGCTTCATCTTCCGCATCTGGTCGGCGGTGATGACGTCCCGGTTGCCGGTGGCGGTGACGAAGATGTCGGCCGTCGAGACCACGTCGTCCAGCTTGGCCACCTGGAAGCCGTCCATGGCCGCCTGCAGGGCGCAGATCGGGTCCACCTCGGTGACGATGACCCGGGCGCCCTGGCCGCGCAGTGACTGCGCGCAGCCCTTGCCTACGTCGCCGTAGCCGCAGACCACGGCGACCTTGCCGCCGATGAGCACGTCGGTGGCCCGCTTGATCCCGTCGATCAGGGAGTGACGGCAGCCGTAGATGTTGTCGAACTTGGACTTGGTCACCGAGTCGTTCACGTTGATGGCCGGGAACGCGAGGGTGCCGGAGTTGGCCATCTCGTACAGCCGGTGAACGCCGGTGGTGGTCTCCTCGGTCACCCCGCGGATGCCCTCGGCCATCAGCGTCCACCGGTCCTTGCTGGTCTCCAGGGACTGGCGGAGCAGGTCGAGCACGACCTTCCACTCCTCGGCGTCGTCCTCGGCCGCGGACGGGACGGCCCCGGCGCCCTCGTACTCGGCGCCCTTGTGCACCAGCATGGTGGCGTCGCCGCCGTCATCGAGGATCATGTTGGGCCCGTCATCGCCCGCCCAGGTCAGCGCCTGGTTCGTGCACCACCAGTACTCCTCCAGCGTCTCGCCCTTCCAGGCGAACACCGGGATGCCCTGGGGGTCCTCCGGGGTGCCCTGCGGCCCGACCGCCACCGCCGCCGCGGCGTGGTCCTGGGTGGAGAAGATGTTGCAGCTGGCCCAGCGGACCTGGGCGCCGAGGGCGGCGAGGGTCTCGATCAGGACAGCCGTCTGGATGGTCATGTGCAGCGATCCGGTGATCCGCGCCCCGCGCAGCGGCTGCGCGTCCGCGTACTCCTCCCGGACCGCCATCAGCCCCGGCATTTCGTGCTCGGCGAGCCGGATCTCCTTGCGCCCGAAGTCGGCGAGCGACAGATCGGCCACCTTGAACGGGACGGATTCGGTGGGCATGACACTCCTCAGCAGGGTCACGGATGGTCGGCTCCCCCGACCGTACGGCACGGCCCGGCCCGGGCGCAGCCTTCAGGCGGGTTTCTTGACAAAAAGATGTTAGATTCAGCGTATGCGGATCACGGAGGCCGCCCAGCGGCTCGGCACGTCCCCCCGGATGCTCCGCTACCGGGAGACCCTGGGCCTGCTGCCCGCCCTAGGCGGGGTAGGGCCCAGCGAGGCGGGCCGAGATGGGCGCGCAGCGGGACAGGCGGCGGGCCAGGACAGGCATGCAGCAGGATACGCGGCGGGACGCGGAGCGCGGCGCGGCCCGGGGCACCGCCAGTTCCGTGATCAGGACGTGGCTGCGGTAGCGCTGGCTCTGGACCTGGAGCGGCGGCTGGACATCAGCCCGGCCGCCCTGGCCTTCGGCCTGCGGGTGCTGGCCGAGCCCGGGGTCCGGGCCCAGGTCGCGGAGCTGGGCCGCCGGATCGGGCGGATCCCGCCCCCGCCCGGCAGCGCCCTGGATTTCGAGAAGGAACGCGCGCTGCGCCTGCTCAGCATGGGACAGCGCCCCGACCCGGCGGCGCCGCCTCCCGTTCCCCGCTCTCCAGCGCATCTCCCAGCCCGCCGTCCCTCCGGACCACCCACGCCTTCCCCCCGCCCCTAACCTGCCCCAGGTCCCACGAGTCACACTGGCCCCTCCCGCCCACATCTCCCGCGAAACGTCTACCGAAACCGGACAAAACACCCGCCCGGACGAACGTCGCACGGGATAAGTCGGCGCTGGCCGTGATCCATTGACCCGAAGATGTGACCCGTGGTGCTGGTGGTGTGAACTAGTCCCCGGGATTCGGCTTAGGCGCCTGGGCGGCGGGGGCGGCGCACCGCGCGGATGGCCGGGTCGGTGACATCTGCTTTGCCCGGATGGTAGATATCGGGCTCCAGGTAGATCATTTCGGCGATCGGTACCGCGCTGCGGATCCGCCGTTCGGCCGCGTCGATTCCCGCGGCCACCAGCGCTGCGCTGTCCGCGCCGCTGATCGCGATCTTGGCCGCGACGAGCAGGCTCTCCGGGCCCATGTGCAGGGTCCGCAGGTGGATGACCCGCTGCACCTCCGGGCCCGCTTCCAGGGCCGTGACGATGGCCCGCTCCACCTCAATGCCGGCCGACTCCCCGATCAGCAGGCTCTTCGTCTCGACGGCCAGGACCGCGGCCACGCAGCCGAGCAGGATGCCGATAGCCAGCGAACCCGCCCCGTCCCAGACCGGGTCGCCGGTGATGGTGGTCAGCGCCACCCCGGCCAGCGCGAATATCAGCCCGATCAGCGCGGCCAGGTCCTCCAGCAGGATGGCAGGCAGTTCGGGAGCCTTGGCCCGGCGGATGAACGCCCGCCACCCGTTCCGGCCGCGGACCAGGTTCGTCTCGTGCACCGCGGTGCGCAGCGAGAAGCTCTCCAGGCCCATCGCGATGATCAGCACCACGAAGGCCACCACCGGAGACTGGATCGGCTCCGGGCTGATGATCTTGTGGACGCCCTCGTACACCGAGAACACCGCGCCCACCGTGAACAGCACCACGGCCACGATGAACGCGTAGAAGTAGCGTTCCCGGCCGAATCCGAACGGGTGCTCCTCGGTCTGTTCCTGCCGGGCCCGGCGCCGGCCGACCAGCAGGAGGGCCTGGTTCCCGCTGTCCGCCACGGAGTGCACCGACTCGGCGAGCATGGACGCCGAGCCGGTGATCGCGAACGCCACGAGCTTGGTGACCGCGATGCCGAGGTTCGCGCCCAGCGCGGCCAGCACCGCGCGCAATCCCTCGGAGGAGGGCTCTTCCGCCTGCACGTCAGGCACATCCGCGTCAGGCACATCCGGGTCGGGCAACTGCGCGTCAGGCAACTAGACGATCCGTTCCTTCAGGTCACCGATCACGGCGACCGGGCCGGGGTCGACACCGATCGCGATGCCCAGGTACACGGTGGCGTAGTCGATCAGATGGATCAGGCTGACCAGCCGCTGCAGTGGCGTGTCGCCGTCCGCGGCGAGCTCGCTCACCTCGATCCCGCGCAGCGTCGCCAGTTCGGCCGACGCCTCGCGCCTGCGGGCTACCTGCGGGTGCTCCTCGCGGTCCCGGAGGATGACGAGCCGCAGCGGCACCGGGGGGCGCGGGTCCTTCTCCTCGTCCAGCACCACCTGGCCCCCGGCGGGCCACGGGGCGAAGGGGCCGTCGAACACCACCACCTGGTTGTGGTTGGCCTCGGGCAGCACCCCGGTGACCGCCGGGTACTTGGCGTTCTCGTTCAGCTGGCACGCGAACCGGGTGGCCGCCACGCCGGTCAGTGGCGAGCTGCCCCAGATCATGGGCAGCGTCCCGGCCAGCTCCAGGGCCAGCGTCTTGGCCGGGTTGACGAACGACTCGCTGTCCGGGCGGCAGAGGTGAGAGACCCGCTCCAGGTCCGCGGCGGCCGCCTCGAGCCCCGCCGCCGGGACGTCCGCCACGCCAAGCCGGTCCGCGATGATCATCAGCGGGACGGCCAGGCCCCACAGCGTAAAACGTGGCATGCCCGCGGACTCAACCGGGATGAACGGGGCCCGGGCCTGCTCGGCGATCTGGGCCAGCGGGGAGCCGGCCCCGCCCACGGCGAGCAGCGGGCAGCCCCGGCGCACCGCTTCCTCCGCGGCCGACAGCGTCTCCTCGGTCGTGCCCGAGCAAGACACCGCGACGACCAGGTCGGCCGCGCCGACCCAGCCCGGCAGCCGGTAGTCGTGCTGGGCGATGACCAGCGAGGCGGAACCGGGACGGCAGACTGCGGCGAGCACCTCGCCCGCCACCCCGGAGCCGCCCATCCCAACGACGACGATCGATCTCGGGCGGCCGGCCGAGATCACCTGGCCCAGGTCGGTCTCGGCCGTGGCCCGGGCCGAGGTGCGCACCTGCGCGGCTGCCGACGCCACCTGCCGGAGCACGCCACCCGGATCTGCGGCCTCCAGCAGGGCCAGGTCGTCCAGGCGGTCCTGAGGGGCCAGGGTCACGGTTGCGCTCCGGGCTGCCGCGCCTCGTCGACCAGGAGCACCGGGATGTCGTCGCGCACCGGGTAAGCCAGGCCGCAGTCCGCACCAGTGCACACCAGCTCACTGGCTTCCTCATCCACGCGCAACGGTGCGTGGCACTTCGGGCAGGCGAGAATGTCGAGCAGCCAGTCGTCGATCTTCACTAGTTCTCCACAAGTGCGTGGGTCTCCGGGAAAGCCCGGAGACCCGGGCTAACCGCGCACGATGCCGAGCACCTCGTCGCGCAGCCTGAGCATAGTGTCCTCATCCGATGCCTCCAGATTCAGCCGGAGCAACGGTTCGGTGTTGGACGGACGCAGGTTGAACCACCAGCCGTCGCCGGTGACGGTCAGCCCGTCGAGCTCGTCGAACGTGACGCCGGGCCGGCTGGCGAACTCCGCCCGGACCCGCGCGGTCGCCCCGGCCTGGTCGGCTACCTCACTGTTGATCTCGCCGGTGGCCACGTACCGGCCGTAACCAGCCAGAATGTCGGACAGCGGGGCATCCTGCTCGCCGAGCGCGGCCAGCACGTGCAGGGCCGCAAGCATCCCCGAGTCGGCGTACCAGAAGTCACGGAAGTAGAAGTGGCCGGAGTGCTCGCCGCCGAACACGGCCCCCGTCTCGGCCATCCGCGCCTTGATGAACGAGTGCCCGACGCGAGTTCGTATGGGGATACCGCCGTGCTCGGTGATGATCTCGGGCACGGCGCGGGAGGTGATCAGGTTGTAGATGACAGAGGCGCCGGGCTCGCGGGCCAGCTCCCGGACGGCGATGAGCGCGGTGAGCACCGAGGGCGAGACAATGTGCCCGCGCTCGTCCACCACGAAGCAGCGGTCCGCGTCCCCGTCGAAGGCCAGGCCGATGTCGGCCTCCGAATCGATCACCGCACGCTGCAGGTCGCGCAGGTTCTGCGGATCGATCGGGTTGGCCTCGTGGTTCGGGAAGGTCCCGTCCAGCTCGAAGTAGAGCGGTACCACGGTGATCGGCAGCCCCTCGAAGACCTTCGGCACGGTGTGCCCGGCCATCCCGTTGCCCGCGTCCACGGCCACCTTCAGCGGCCGGATGGCGGACAGATCGACCAGCTTCTTGAGGTGGCTGGCGTACCCGGAAAGCAGGTCACGCTGCACGACGACGCCCGGGGTGCCGTGGTACGGCGGCAGGCCCCGGGCCGCCGCGTCCCGCAGCTCGATCAGCCCGCTGTCCCGGCCGACTGGGCGGGCCCCCTCCCGGCACAGCTTGATCCCGTTGTACTTGGCCGGGTTGTGGCTCGCCGTGATCATCGCGCCGGGCATGTCCAGGCTGCCGCTCGCGTAGTACAGCATGTCGGTCGAACCGAGGCCGCCCTCGATGACGTCGGCTCCCTGGGACGCGGCGCCCCGGCCGAACGCCTCGGCCAGCGGGCGGGACGAGGCTCGCATGTCGTGCACGGTGACCACGCTGGAGGCGCCGGTGAGCCGGACGAACGCGGCCCCTACCGATTCGGCGACGTCCTCATCGAGTTCGTCGGGGACGACCCCGCGAACGTCATAGGCCTTGAAGATCTTCTCGTAGGAGCCCACTGAGGCTCTGCCTCCCGTATCTAACCCGGCGGTCACGGGCCCGGGTCCGTTTGGGTCATTTCCGGCTGCGGCCAGATGGGTCCGGCCACCTAGCACCGGGCCGCAACATTGGCAGCGGCACCTGGGCCGCGGCACGGGCCTCACTGCCGCAGCCAGCGCCGCACCGGTGCCTGACTTTATGAGTTGCTGGGATACCCCGGCCCAAATATTCCGCGGAACCCCGCCCCGCTCTGCCGGCCAGCGGTCGGCTGGCCGCCGGAACATGGAGACCGAGCCTACCGGCCCGCCCGGGACCAGGAGGCCAGGCCGGTTACCTCAGCCGGTCCCGTGCGTCCGGTGAGGAGCGCAACACCCGCAGGTGGCCCCGCCTGCCCACTTCGATGCCCTGGCCGACCGGCTCACCGGCCGGCGGCAGGGCGGCCTCACGCACCGCGTTGGCCAGCGCTTCCAGGTCATCGGCCTCCGGCGGGACGGGTTCAACCGGGAGCCTGACCACTTCCCACCCGCGCGGCGCGGTCAGCCGGTCGGCGTGCGCCGAGCACAGGTCGTAGCAGTGCGGCTCGACGTACGCGGCCAGCGGGCCGAGTACCGCTGTGGAGTCGCGGTACACGTACGTCAGCGTGTACACGGCCGGGTGCTTGCAGGCCGGCCGGGAGCAACGGCGGGCGCTCACCATGACGGGCCGCCGGCCGGGCCGCGCCGGTTCGTGGCGTGCCAGCGCGACCGGAGGGGAGAGGGGTCGCGTGCATCGCTCACAACGGCTGACCGTACCCATCCGCGGGCGGTAACGCCACCACCCGGGGCACCCTGCACGATCGTGTCTCGCTCAGCGCCCCGATCAGCGAGCCTGAACGGGCCCCGCCGCACCCGCGCGGCACGGCCGCCGGGCGGGTGCGGCACGGCCGCCGGGCGCCGGGCGAGCACCCGGGATACCCTCGGCAACTGTGCACACGGGTGAAGGGGACGGGGACAAGCCCCCGGAAAACCGCGCCCGGATCAGGCGGCGCGACCGGCATGGGCGCGGGCTGCGCGGCGTGCTGGCCCCACCCGGGGTGCCCCTGCACCGGAGCCGGTCGCAGCGGTTCGACGAGCTCATCCTGGAGGCGGTCGCCCGGCTGGAGCCGCGCTGGGAGGCCCAGCTGTCCGGGGTGGAGTTCGCGGTCGAGGAGATCCCGCCGCCGGACCCGCCCGGCCTCGGGCCGGAGAGCGTGTCCCTGGCCCGGCTGGATCCCGGCTCGCCGGGCACACCCGGCGGGGCGGTGGCCCGGCCGCCGCGGATCGTGGTGTACCGGCGGCCGCTCGCGGCGCGCGCCGACAGCGAGGACGAACTGGGCGAACTCGTCTTCGAGGTGGTGGTGGAGGAGTTCGCCCGCCTGCTCGGCGTCGACCCGGAGGACGTGGACCCGGGCTTCGGGGACGTGGACTGACCGCACCAGCTCACGGCACGGCGGAGATGGCCTCGTTGCGGACCAGGGGCAGCGGGACAGTGATCAGCGAACTGGCCACCGGGAGCAGCGACTGCAGCGCGCCGCCCGTGCCGCTCGCCGAGATCACCCGGCCCGCGTAGACCGGGCCCGAGCCCGCGAGCGGCGAGACCACCACCGCGAACGGCGTGCTACGAGGCGCCCCAGGCACCGCCTTGAGCGCCACCACGACGCTCTTCCCGGAACTGATCTGCACAGTATGGGTCCGGCGCGCGGAGCCCGCTGAGGAGATCTGGGCCACGCTCACCCGCGCCGTGGCGTGCGGCGCGGACAGGATCAGCGCGGACGCCTGGCCGGCGCCGGCCAGGTTATCCGCGATCACGCCCTGCTCCTCGATCGCAGGCGCGGCCGCGGTGAAGGAGCCCGGCGAGCCGTTGGTGCCTCCGGGGATCATCATGGTCGCGGCGATCGGGGCGCTGGCGGTCAGCTTGATCGCGGCCGGGATCCCGGCCAGCGACGGCAGCGAGACCTCCGCGGCGGACCCGCCGGGGATATCGATGCCGCCCGCTCCGGTCGGCACGTAGGTGCCGCGGGACGTGACCGCGGAGACCGAGACCTTCGCGTCCTTCACGCCGGGCACCGAGAGATAGAGGTTGCGGCCGCCGGGCGCGGCCGGCAGGCCCGGGATCACCAGGTGGGTGGACGGGGCCTGGGCGGCCGGCAGCCACGCCCCCTCGCCCGTCCCGGTGCTCTCCTGGACCGCCACGCCCACCTGCCCCACGCTGGTCCGCACGTGCAGGGCGAGCGCCCGGGAGTCGTGCAGCACCGGGGCCAGCGACTGGACGATCATCCCATGCGGCGGCACAGTGATCCCGTTATCGGTGGTGTCTTGCAGCGCCCCGGCGTCGGTGACGATGTCCACGTTCACGTCGGCCGCCTGGCTGCTGGCGTTCATCAGGTACACCTGGATCCGCCCGGCGGTGCGCTGTCCAGGGCCGGCGAACCAGAAGTCGGTGCCCGGGCTGCCACAGGCCGCGGTGGGCAGGTGCGTTCCGGCGGTCTGCTCCACCTCCAGGCCCTGGGCCAGCGCCCCGCTGGCCTGGACCACGACACCGCCCCGGATGGCCGTGGACACGACCGTGGTCGTGCTGGGCTTCCCCTTGGGACCCGCCTGGGCCCGGGCGGTGCGGTCCAGGTTCACGGTGGCGAGCCGCGGCGTCCCGGCCTTGGTGATGCTGAGCACCGCCGGGCCGGCCGTGCTGCGGCCCAGGCCCGCCAGCCGGGTCACGACCGCGACCGCGTGCCCGGAGGACGCCGGACCGGAACTGCCCGTGCTCTGATTGCCCGTGCCCTGATTGGCGGTCCCCGGGGACGCCATTACCGCGATGCCGCCGCCCTGGCTGAACTGGGCCCCGGGCGCGGGGCAGACCCGGGTTACCGAGGTCACCGGGAGCGAGCGCGGGGGCGTGGGCGCCGCCCCGGCGCTGAGCGAGATGGGGTGCCGCAGGCCAGCCAGCGCGTAGAGGCCACCCAGGACGACGACCACCACGACCGCGAACAGAACCCGGCTGCCGCGCAGGTTCCTCACCAGTCACCCTCCCCTGGCTCGTCTGCGGGATCACGGCCCCAGGTCACGTGCGCGCGGCTGCCGGAATAGTCCTCGGGAGCGGGATAGTCGGGGCCGGGGTACTCGGTGCCGGAATACTCCCCGGCGCCGGGCTCGTCGTGGCCCGGGTACCGGGGACCGGGATAGTCGCTGCCCCGGTACTCGGGGGCGGGGTACTCAGGGGCGGGGTACTCAGGGGCCGGGAAATCGCTGGCAACGTACCCGGCGCCCTCGTGGGCCGAGTGTGGCTCCGCGGGGCTGGGAAAGCCGCCGCTGCCTGAGTCGGGTTCTGGCCAGACCGAGCCGGAGCGGCCCCTGGACCAGGCCGGGCCGGACTCACCCGGATCAGAGCCTCCCGGGCTCGACCAGGCCGAGCCGGACCCACCCGGATCAGAGTCACCTGGGCGGGACCAGACCGGGCCGGACCCGCCAGCATCGGACCGGGACGAGTCCTCGGGGTACCCGCCGGACCGGGAGGACCCGGCCGAGTAACCGGCGGAGTCCGGGTAATCCGGCGCGCCCGGATAGGCCGGGTCCGACGGCGCGGCGTCGTGATAACCCGCCCGGCGCCGCCCGGAACCGGCCGGCGGAATGCCCGGCTCAGCCGGATAACCTCCGGAGGCCGTCCCTCGCCGCGGCGGCAGCACATCGTCATCGCCGGGCAGCCGGCCGCGGCTCACCCGCCGCCCGCCGCCCTGGCCGGCCTGCGGATACTGGCCACTCCCGTAGCCCGTGCCGCTGTCACCGTAGCCAGCACGGCTGTACCCGCCACTGCTGTACCCGCCACTGCTGTCGCTGCCACGGCCGTCGCTGCTGCCGGTGTAGCCAGCACGGCTGTAGCCAGCGCTGCGATGACCAGCACGGCTAGGCCCGGAGTCACCCTGCCCGGCACCTCCATCACTGGTCTCGCCATGACCGGCGCCCTCGTAGCCGGGGCCGCCGTAACCGGAGCCGCGGTACTCGCCGCTGGGGTATTCACCACTGCCGTATCCGGGGTCCGGGTAGGGACCGCTGGTGTCCCCGGACCCGCGACGCTGCGGGCCGGTCCCGGCCCCGCTGCGGTGCCCGGTTGCGGCGTACTGGCCCGGCGGGTATTCAGGTCTGGCGTCACCTCGCCGGCTGCCATCGCGCCGGGCGCGGCCACGCCCGTCAGCGCCAGTCCCGGACGCCGACGACACCGCCGTCTCCGGCTCCGGGGCGCTGCGTTCCTTGGTCTTGCGGCCCCGCAGCCACCGTTTGCGGCCGCCCCGGTCGGCAGCTGGGTCATCGTCCTGGCCACCGGCGCGTTTCGCACCCGCCAAGGCCGCCGCGCCAGGCGGCGCCCCACTAGCCGCAGCGGGTGGGGCGGCGACTTGTTCCCAGGGTGCGCTCCCCCGGTCCCCCAGCATCGTGGGGCTGTCGTCCTGGTCCCAGAAACCCCCGCCCGCCGGTGGGCCGGTCAGGGCCGGGGGCAGGTCCGCCGGCGGGCCGGAGGCATCAGACCCGAAACCGGCCGCCGGCCCGAAACCCGTCGCGGCCGCCGGCCCGGCGTCCATCCCCAGGTCAGCTCCGGGGAGAGCGTCGAGGTCTTCGTTTTCGTGCCGTTGGGAGCGGGAGGGGCCGGGCGTCCCGGGCCGGCCTGCGCCCGGCCCGCTGAGCGGTGCGCCGGGTCCCGCGCCCAGTCCCGCGGCTCCGGGCCGGGATGCGCCCGGCCGGGA
>DASQRM010000194.1:0-23354 GCA_035642895.1 Streptosporangiaceae bacterium
GCCTCGGCGGAGCTGCCGGTGATGGTATCGGCCCTCAAGCCGCGCGGGAACCCGCTCGCCGCCGGCCGGGCCGGGCCGCCGCGGCGCGCCGATGGAGTCACGGCCCGGCTGCGCGATCTCGGCAGCCGGGCCCCGGCCGGCGCCCGGCTGAGCGTGTTCACCGGGATCACCGCGGCCGAGGGCCTCAGCCTGGTCGAAGACGGCCCAGCGGTCAGGGACGGCACCGGACTGGATGGAGCGGGCGCGGGCGGGACGGCGCTGCCGGTGCGGGGCGGCCAGGCCGAGGTGACGGTCGCGGCGGCCGGGACCGTCACCCTGGGGCTCTCGGTCCCGGCGGAGCCGGCCCGGCCCGGGCCGGCGGAGGCAGCCGGGCCGGCGCCGGCCACGGACCCGGCTCCGGCGGCTCCCCCGGAACCCGCGCAGCCCGTCTACACCCGCTACTGGATGCACGGCAAGGGGCCTGCCCCGGCCGGGAACCTGCCGGTGGCGGTGCACCTGTCCGTACGCCGGGTCGCACTCCCCGGGACAGCCGGCGCCGCGCACGAGGCGGTGGTGCGCCTCACCGTGGCCTGCGGGCCTGAGCCAGCCACGGGCGCCGTGGAACTCGACGTCCCGCCCGGGCTGGAGGCCGCGCCGGGCGGCCCGCTGCGCTACGACCTCCCGGCGCTGGGCCATGCGCACTGGGACCTGGCGGTCTGCGGCGCGGCGGGCGCGGCGCCCGGGCACTACTTCCTCGCCGCCCGGATCCGCGACCAGCTGGGCCAGGTCCTCGAGGACGTGACGGCCGTGATGCTGGGCGGGTCACCCCTTCCCGATCTCGGCCTGCCCCCCGATGCCCTGCTGCCCGCGCTGCGCGCCGACGAGCAGGCCATCGCGGCTGACGTGCAGGTCACCCTGCTCACGCCGGAAATCCGGGTCCGGCCGGGCGGCGCCGGGGAACTGGCGGTGCGGGTGGCCAACCGGGCCGCCTCCCCGGTCCGTGGCGAGGCGCAGCTGATTTCCCCCTACGGCAGCTGGCCGGCGTTGCATCCCTGGACGCGAGGTTTCTCCGTCTCCCCCGGAAAAGAGGTAACTCTCCGTTATCATGTCGGGGTACCGATTACTACCCGGCACGGGACGCGGTGGTGGACAATGGTCAAACTGATGTATTTCGGTCGACTTCACTACACCAGCAGCGTTCCCGTACTCATCTGCGAATGAAGGAATCCATTCTGCAGGGCGCAGGCTCCCCGCCATCAACCAGACGGTCCTCAATGCCATGACTTCCGCGGCCCCGCCTGCCCCGGGCAACCTCCCTGCGGAGCCGAACAGCTTCATCGGCCGGGAGCGCGATCTCAGCGAACTAGCGCTCTTGCTCAGCGACGTCCGCGCCCTGACCCTGTGCGGTCCCGGTGGCATCGGCAAGACCCGCCTGGCCGTCCGGCTGGCCTGCGATCTCGTCCCTGAGTTCCCTGATGGTGCGTGGCTGGTGGAGCTGGCTGACACGGCCGACGCGGACCTTCTCCCGCGGCGGGTCGCGGCCACCTTCGGGATCCGGGAGGAGCAAGACCGGCCCCTGACCGCGACCCTGGCCGAGGCGCTGCGGGCCCGGCGGCTGCTGCTCGTCCTCGACACGTGCGAGCACATCGTGGACGGGTGCGCGGAACTGGTTCAGCAGCTGCTGGCGAGCTGCCCGTCACTGCGGGTGATCGCGACCAGCCGGGAACCGCTGCGGGTGCGCGGCGAGACGGTCTGGCGGGTCCCGCCGCTGTCCGTGCCGACCGGGCTTGACCCGCTGTCCCTGGCCGACCTGGCCCGGCATGAGGCGCTGCAGCTGTTCGCGGAACGAGCCTCGGCCGCCCGGTCGGGGTTCGCGCTGGGCAGCGAGAACGCCGAGGCGGTGGCGCGGCTGTGCCTCACCCTGGACGGCATGCCACTGGCCATCGAGCTGGCCGCGGCGCGGGTCCGCGCGCTGTCCGTCGAGCAGATCGCCAGCCGGCTCGATGACCGGTTCCGGCTGCTGGCCTCGGGTGACCGGACCGCCCCGGCGCGGCAGCAGACCCTTCGGGCCGCGGTGGACTGGAGCTTTGAGCTGCTGAGCGAGCCGGAGCAGATCCTGCTGCGGCGGCTGTCGGTGTTCGCGGGCTGGAACCTGGACATGGCCGAGCAGGTCTGCGCCGACGAGCAGATCCCGGCCGCCACCGTGCTCGACCTGATGGCCGCGCTCATCGACAAGTCGCTGGTCACGTTCGACCACGAGCTGCGCGGGGAGTCCCGCTACCGGCTGCTGGACACGATCAAGGAGTACGCGGCCAGCAGGCTCGCCGCCTCGGGCGAGGAGGACGAGGTCCGGCTGCGGCACCGGGACTACCTGCTCTGGCACGCCGAATGGGTGGTGTCGCAGGCGTTCGTCCGGGGCGCGCCATCCTGGCCGGAACGGGTGGCCATGTACCGGGCCATCACCGTGGACCTGGCCAACTACCGGCTCGCGCTGGCCACGTCGCTGCGCCGCGCCGACACCGCCGAAGGGCTCCGCATGTGCGGGGCGATGCGCAATCCCTGGGTGACCCACGGGGACGTGACCGAGGGCGCGGAGTGGTTCGACCAGTTCCTCGTCAACGCGGACCGCGTGCCGCCCGAGGTACGGGGTCCGGCCCTGGTGTTCCGCGGTGACCTGGCCTTCGAGCAGCAGGATTACCCGACCGTGGATCGGTGCGCCCGCGAAGGCCTGGAGCTGTGCCGGGCCGCCGGTAACCCGCACGAGGCGGCCGCGCTCCGGCTGCTCGCCGTGGCCAGCCTGCGGGCGGGCAACCTGGCTGAGGCGGTGGCGCGGATCGATGAGGCGATCGCCACCGCCCACAAGCTCGGCAACGACTGGGAGGAAGGGCTGGCGCTGAGCATCAAGGCGGCCGGCATGGCCCGCCTGGCCATGCTGCGCGAGGCGCAGCGCACCTACGAGGCCGCCCTGGACGTGCTCCGGGACAACAACGGGTGGGGGGTGGCCCAGGTCCGCGTGGGGCTGGGCGGGGTGGCCCGGGCCCGCGGCGATTACCAGGCTGCGATCAGCCACTACCAGGGGGCGCTGAGCCTGTACCAGGAGATCGACGCCCGGCCCGAGATCGCCCGGTGCCTGGCCGGCATCGCCTCGGTGGCGCTCATCCAGGGTGACCTCGGACTGTGCCGGGCCAGCCTGACCGAAAGCCTGGCCCTGAGCCTGGCCACCGGCCAGCGCCTCCCGGTCGCCCGCGGGCTGGAGGCCTTCGCGGCTCTGGAGGCCCGGGCCGGTGACGCGGAACGAGCCGCCCGGCTGGCCGGCGCCGCGCTCGAACTGCGGTCCGCGGCCGGGCACCCACCCTCGGCCGGGGCGGGGGCGCGGCTGGAGGACCTGCTCGGCCCCGCCCGCCGGTCCCTGGGCGAGCTGCGCGCGACCAGCCTGCTGGAAGAGGGCCGCGCGATGGGCGCGGACGAGGCCGTCCAGTATGCGATCGGTACCCCGCCGGCCGGATCGTCCGCCGATGGCGCCGCGGGCTGGCTGCCACGGGCGGGGAGCGGTCACGGCCAGCCTGCCGGGGCACCCGCAGCCGGTGGTTCCTCCAACGGGGTCGCGGGCTCCGCTGCAGGCACGGCCGCCGGGACCGCGGGCGTCCCGTCTACGCTGACCCCGCGGGAGCGTGAGATCGCCGCCCTGATCGCCCGGGGGCTGAGCAACCGGGCCATCGCCGACGAGCTGGTGATCAGCCAGGCCACAGTGGCCCGGCACGTGGCCAACATGCTGACCAAGCTGGGATTCAGCTCCCGGGCGCAGGTCGCGGCCTGGGTGGCCCGCCAGCCGGGCCCGGATGCCTGACCGCGCTGGGATCTGACCTCACGCACTGGGGCCTGATCGCACCGGGGCCCGATCTCACTGGGGCCCGACGTGCTGGGCGCCGGAAATCCGCCGCCGGGGAACCGGCGCGGAAAAGTTGGGCTACATACCCATCCGCTCTGCTCCCGGCGCCGAAATACACACGGCACTGCATAGTTCGGCGCATGTGGACCTCACCCGTACATACGTAAGGTCTTCAGCAGTGTTCCGGTGAGTCCCGTGCGGCATGGGGGCCCGCACAAGGCTCACGGAACAGCCGGATGCAGAGCCAAGGCTCCTCCGGCCGTCAGGAGGGGGATGGCCGGAGGAGCCTGGGGAGAAGGGTATGTATGACGGTGACGGACATGCCAGCCCCTCACGCCACCGTGACCCAGCGGCTGGTGGGGCTCGCGGGGAGCCGGGGAGAGCATCCCGCCCTGGTGGGCGGCCCAGCCACATGGCCTCGGGGGACCCTCAGCCACACGGAACTGGCGGTCATCCTGCAGACCGCCGCGGCCGGCCTGGCCGGGCGCGGGCTGCGGATCCAAGACGTCGTCGGGGTGTACGTCCCCGACGCGGTGAGCTACGTGCTGGCCGCGCATGCGATCAGAGCGGCCGGTGGGGTGCCGTCTCCGATCAGCGCGGCCAGCACGGTAGCTGCGGTGGCCGAGCAACTCAGGGACTGCGGCGCCCGGCTGCTCGTCACCGCGGACCCGCTCGTGCCTGACGCGTTGACCGCGGCGGACGGCTCGTGGGTCCGGCAGGTCATCGCGTTCGACGAGGCGCTGGGCACCGTCCCGTTCTGGTCGCTGCTGTCCCGGGGGCTGTGCCCGCCGGTGAGCGCCGGCCCGTCGGACCTGGGCCTGCTGCCCTATACGGCGCAGCCGGACGGCGGGATGGGAGCCAACCCGGTGACCCACGCCCAGCTCGCCATGGAGCTCAGCCGGCTCTCCTCCCCCGCGCCGGTGACCCCCAGCGACGTGGTGCTGGCCGCGCCGCCAGGGGGCTGCGTCCGCGAGTACACGGTCCTTCTCGACCTGGCCCTGCTTCAGGGCGCGACGGTGGTGGCCACGCCCGCCGACGCCCTGCCCGACGCGGCCCTGCGGTACGGGGGCACCGCCGCTATCGTGCCCGCGGGCATGGCCTTCCCGGCCGGGCTGCCTGTGCGCCCGGTCACCGTGGCGTGCTGACCGGCTGGCTCGCGGCGGGGGCCGCCTGACCCGCGGCCTGCTGCGCGGGCCTGGCCCGGCTGGTCAGCAGGATCACCACCAGCACGCACACGTCGAAGATGGCCGCCACGGTGAAGGCGGCGGACATGCCGTGAATGCGCGGCTGGTAGGCGGCGCTCGCGTGGTTCACGGCCGGGGCCAGGTGCCGGGCCGCGTTCCGGTAGGCGCTGCCGAACACCGTGATCAGGATGGCCAGCCCGAGCGAGCCGCCGACCTGCTGGGTGACGTTCACCATGCTCGACGCCGCACCGGAGTCCGCGGGCGCCACCCCGGCCAGCGACACCATGGTGAGCGGGACGAAAACGAGACCCATCCCGGCGCCGATCAGCAGCATCGGCCCCAGGACGCCCCCCAGGTAGGTGGTCTGCGCGGAAACCTGGGCCAGCCACGCCATCCCGCCGATCACCGGCAGCATGCCTGCCACCATCAGCCGGGTGGAGCCGAACCGGGGCAGCAGCCGGGGCGCGGCCCTGGACACCCCGAACACGGTAAGGGTCATGGGCAGGAAGGCGAACCCGGCCGCGAGCGGGCTGAACCCGAGGATGTCCTGGACGAACTGGGTCAGGAAGAAGAACATCCCGAACATGCCCGCGATCAGCAGCAGGCGGGCCAGGTAGGAACCGGACCGGGCGGGACTGGCGAACAGCCGTAGCGGCGTGATCGGCTGGCGGGCCCGCGATTCGGTGAACAGGAAGATGCTCAGCATCAGCGCGGCCACCACGAAGGCGGCCAGGGTCAGGCGGTCCGACCAGCCGTTCGACGCGGCATGGATGAACGCGTAGACCAGCGCGGTCATCCCGGCGATCGAGGTGACCGCCCCGGTCAGGTCAAACCGGCCGGGCCGGCGCGGTGACTCGGGGATGAACAGCGGGGTCACGGCGATCACTGCGATCCCGACCGGCACGTTGACGAACAGCACCCAGCGCCAGGACGCCCACTCGGTGATAACGCCGCCCAGGACCAGGCCGAGCGAGGCGCCGCCCATGGCCACCGCCGAGTAGACGCCAAGCGCCCGGGTCCGCTCACGGCCCTCCGGGAAGCTCCCCACGACCAGGGCCAGCACCGCAGGCGAGGCGAGCGCGCCGCCGACGCCCTGCAGGGCCCGGGCCGCCACCAGCCACCAGGCCGCCGTGGCCAGGCCTCCGGCCAGCGACGAGACCGTAAACAGGGCGATGCCGGCCAGGAACATCCGGCGCCGGCCCAGGATGTCACCGGCCCGGCCGCCGAGCAGCAGCAGGCCACCGAACGTGAGGGTGTAGGCATTCAGCACCCAGGACAGCCCAGCCGTGGAGAATCCCAGCCCCGTCTGGATGTGCGGCAGCGCAATGTTCACCACGGTCATATCCAGGATGATCATGAGCTGCGCGGAGAGCATGACGATCAGGGCGATGCCGGGATGGCCGCGGGTCCGGGAGGCGCCCGGGGGCCGCAGCGCCACCGCGGGCGATGCGGCGGAGGAAGGAGAAGAAGGCACAGTTGTCTCCTGGAAGTGGAGTACTGGGACGATCAGAGGTAGTCTGCGGGAGTAATCGGAGGCCGACTCCGAATACTATACGGAGGCACACTCCGGTTAGCAACCCGATTAACCGCCCGGCGGCTGATTTCTGGCCGCTGGTTTGAGGCACAGGTATCTGAGGCAGAGTGGACCGGATGAGCGCGACGAGCCCCCCCGAGGGGGCGATGCGGGCCGATGCGCGGCGCAACCGCCAGCGGCTGATCGAGGCGGCCCTGGCGGCGTTCGCCGAGCACGGGGCCGACGACGCGTCCCTCGATGAGATAGCGCGCCGGGCCGGGGTCGGGATCGGCACCCTGTACCGGCATTTCCCGACCCGCCAGGCGCTGCTCGAAGCGGTCTACCGCAGCCAGGTCGAGGCGCTGTGCGCGCGGGCCCAGGACTTCTCGGCGCAGGCGGGGGACGTCTCGGCCACCGATGCGCTGGCCCGCTGGCTGGAGGCGCTGGTCGCCTTCGCGGCCACCAAGCGGAACCTGACCATCTCGATGATGTCGTCCCTGGGCGGCAAGAACTCCGCGGTGGTCAGCTCGTGCAGCGCGATGGTCCGGGAGGCCGTGGTCCCGCTGCTAGCCCGGGCCCAGCAGACGGGAGAGATCCGGCCGGACGTGGACGTGTCGGACCTGCTGAAGATGTCACACGCGATCTCAGTCGCCTGCGAGTACCCATCGTCTCATTCCGACCAGGCCCAGCGGCTGCTCACGGTGATGCTGGACGGGCTGCGCCACGGCGCTGGTCCGGACCGTGCTGGTCCCGACGGGGCTGGTCCGGACCGTGCGGGTCCGGATGGCGCCGCGCCGACGCCGGGTGAAATCAGCTGAGGCTGTCCGGCGCGGCCCCGTCCGGAGCTGGATCCTCAGGACGGTGCAGGTCGGTGCCGTCCGGGATGGGACTCTCGGGGTCGCTGCCGTCCGGGCCGGTACTGAACTCCCCGGAGTGCTCCAGGTCGGGAGGGCGGTTCTCGTAGGGGGTGCTGAGCACGATCGTGGTCCGGGTCGACACCCCCGCGCAGGCCCGGATCTGCTGCAGCAGATCCTCCAGGGCGGCCGGGGAGGCCACCCTGACCTTGAGGATGTAGTTCTCATCGCCGGCCACGCTGTGGCAGGCCTCAATCCCGGGCAGGTGGGCGAGCCGCTCCGGGGCGTCGTCCGGGGCCGCCGGGTCGAACGGCTTGATGGAGATGAACGCGGTCAGCGGGAGGCCGGCCCCGGCCGGATCGATCATGGCGGCGTACCCCTTGATCACCCCGCGCCGCTCCAGCCGGCGAACCCGCTGGTGCGTTGCTGATACCGAGAGCCCGGTCTGCCGGGACAGCTCGGTGAAGCTGATCCGGCCGTCGAGGCACAGCAGCGAGACGATCTTGCGGTCGATGTCTTCCACCCCCGCTACGGTAATCCGCAACCAGCCGGCCGCGCCCGTTTGATCGTAACGGCCTGATAACGGGCTTTACGCTCAGGTAACAGGATGTGACGGCGGCCTTAACGTGGCCCGGCGAGCGGATACGCTGCGCGCCAGAAGGGGAAACAGGATGCTGGGTGGTATATCGCGTTGGATCGCCGCCCCTAGCGTCCTCGGAGCCCTGATACGGCACTGCGGCGGAGCGGTGCCCCGGAGAGCGACGGAGCGCGCCGATGGCCGAAATCCTCCTTGACCATGTGGACAAGGTCTACCCAGGCGGGGTCAAAGGGGTGGACAACCTGAACCTTGAGATCAAGGACGGGGAGTTCATGGTCCTGGTCGGCCCGTCCGGCTGCGGGAAGACCACCGCGCTGCGATCGATCGCTGGCCTGGAGGAGATCAGCTCAGGTTCGATCACCATCGGCGGCCGGGTGGTGAACGACCTGCCACCCAAGGACCGGGACATCGCGATGGTCTTCCAGAACTACGCGCTGTACCCGCACATGACCGTGGAGCAGAACCTCGCCTTCGGCCTCCAGCAGCGCAAGACCCCCAAGGACGAGATCAAGCGCCGGGTGACCGATGTAGCCAAGATGCTCGGCCTGGAGCAGTACCTCAAGCGCAAGCCCGCCGCACTGTCTGGCGGTCAGCGCCAGCGGGTCGCCATGGGCCGCGCTATCGTCCGGGAGCCGCAGGCGTTCCTGATGGACGAGCCGCTGTCCAACCTGGACGCCAAGCTCCGGGTGTCGATGCGGGCCTCGCTGACCCAGCTGCACGAGCGGCTCGGCGTCACCACCGTGTACGTGACCCACGACCAGGTCGAGGCCATGACCCTCGGGCACCGGGTATGCGTGATGCGGGATGGCCGGCTCCAGCAGGTCGACACGCCGCAGACCCTGTTCGACTCCCCGGTGAACCTGTTCGTGGCGGGCTTCATCGGCTCTCCCGCGATGAACATGATCGCGGCGGAACTGGTCCGCGACGATGGGCCGGCGGTCACCTTCGCCGACCACCGGCTGCCGCTGCCCGCGTCGCTCATCGACGCCAAGCCGGGGCTGGACTCCTACTTCGGCCGTGAGGTGATCCTGGGCGTCCGTCCCTCGGACTTCGAGGACGCGGCGCTGGCCGACAGCGGGTGGGCGCGGATGTCGGCCAAGGCCGACGTCACTGAGGAGCTGGGCAGTGAGATCCACGTGATCTTCTCCATCGATGCCGCGCCGGTGAAACACGACTCTATCAGCGACATGTCGGGCGACGCGGATGATGAGGACGCCGCGGTGGTCATCGCCGAGGGCAAGTCCCTGTGGACCGCCCGGGTGGCGGCGCGCAGTCACGTCCGCCCCGGGCAGCCGGTCGAACTGGCCGTGGACACCTCGAACCTGCAGTTCTTCGACCCGGTCAGCGCGCTGTCGATCGGTCACCCGGCGGCCGCGGAGGTCGTCGCCGCGGGCGAGACGGCGAACGCCTGACCGGCCCCGCGGCCTCAGCCCACCCGGCTGCCTGATCCCGTTCAGGCGCCGCCCACGACGACGAGCTCGCGGGTGACGTGGTTCAGCCGTTCGTAACCCTGCTCGGTGCAGACCACGATGTCCTCGATCCTGGCTCCGTGCGGGCCCGGGTAGATCCCGGGCTCGACGGAGAAGGCCATGCCCGGTGCGAGCGGCTCGGCGTTGCCGGCCACGATGTACGGGTCCTCGTGGGTCTCCAGCCCGATGCCGTGCCCGGTCCGGTGGACGAATTCGGGCCCGTATCCCGCCTGGGTGATCGGGGTCCGGGCTGCGGCGTCGACCGCCTCCGCGCTGACACCGGGCCGCACCGCCGCGCACGCTGCCTCCTGGGCGTCCCGGAGTACCTGGTAGTAGGCGGTGAACTCGGCGGGCGGGTTGCCGATCGCGTAGACGCGGGTGCAGTCGGAGCAGTACCCGCTGGGCATGGTCCCGCCGATGTCCACGACCACGGCGTCGCCGGGCTGGAGGACCCGGCCGGACGGCTCGTGGTGCGGGCTCGCCGCGTTCGGCCCCGAGGCGATGATCACGAAGTCGGTCCGCGCGTGACCTTCGCTGGTGATCGCGGCGGCGACGTCCGCCGCGACCTCGAGCTCGGTCCGGCCGGGGCGCAGCCAGCCTGGTACGGCCGCGTGCACCCGGTCGATGGCCGCTCCGGCCTCGCGGAGCGCCGCTACCTCGGCCGGGCTCTTGCGCGACCGCAGGTCCCGCAGCGCCACGCTGGCCAGGCCCTGCCGGGCCGCGGGCAGCGCGGCCCGGAAACGGAGCACCATCATGGCCCACATCCGGTCGGCCAGGCCAACCGAGGAGACCGGCCCGAGCCGCCGGGCGACCAGCTCATAGGGATCGTCGGTCTCGTCCCAGGGGATCATCTCCAGGCCGAAGGCCCCGGCCGGCGAGGCCTGCGCGGCGGGCAGCTCCAGCCGCGGCACGACCAGGAACGGGTCCCCGCCCGCGGGCAGCGCGAGGCAGGTGAGCCGCTCCAGCTGCTGCGCGTCGTAGCCGGTCACATAGCGCAGGTCCGGGCCCGGGGTGAGCAGCAGCGCGCCCAGCCCCGCCGCCCCGGTGGCGTCCGCGGCCAGCCGCAGCCGCTCCGCTGGATATAGTGCTGTCGTGGCGGCGGCGGCGTGCCCGCTAGCCACGGAACCCGCCCGGTAGGCCCGGGGAGAGTGCATGCCAGATCTGCATGGGGGCCATCTAACCACGGGGTGTTTCTTGCCGTTGACGGTGCACCACCGCTCTGCCGTGGCGGCAGCCTGTCCCCATCTAGACAGGAGTGCCCCCCATGCCTCACTCTTGGTGTACTTCAGCTCACGATTTGAACGGCGATGACTCCAGAGATCGTTAGTTCCCCGGCTCCTCTCGAGCCAGGCGCCGCAGCTGGGCCCGGCCGTGAAGCGGCCCGGGCGGCGTTCGCGGCCGCGTCCGGCCCCTTCACGCTGCGCCCGCGGAACTCCGAGCGGGCCCCCGGCGACCCGACCGCGCTGGCGGCGGCATTACTGCAGGAACGTCACGTCACGCTCGAGCTGCAGCGCGCCATCCTGCCGTTGCACGAAGCCCCTTTTGACCTCCCCGGCCTGCGGGCGGTGGTCCGCTACCTGCCCGCCTCGGCGGACAGCCGGGTGGGTGGCGACTGGTACATCACGGCGGAAATGCCGGCGGGCGACGTCTTGCTGGCCATCGGCGACGTGGCCGGACATGGCCTCGATGCGGCCGCGGGCATGGCCCGGCTGCGCGGCGCGCTGGCCGGGCTGGCTATCACCGGCGCACCGCCGGAGCGCCTGGTGGGCTGGCTGAATGACCTGGTGCATCACGTGGCCCCCGAGCACACTGCCTCGGTGGTAGCCGGGTACTTCGACCCGGCCAGCCGCCGGCTCACCTGGGCCCAGGCGGGCCACCCGCCACCGCTTCTGGTCCGCGGCACCACCGCCCGGCCGCTGGGGCAGCCGGCCGGGATCCTGCTTGGCGCCGGACGCAGCGGCTACGACGCCATGACGGTGACCCTGGAGGCGGGCGACGTCCTGCTGCTCTACAGCGACGGCCTGGTGGAGCGCCGGAACCGCCCGCTGGATGAAGGGCTCGCGACGCTGGCCCAGGCCGCCGAGGGGATCGGTGACCCAGAGCAGCTGATCACGGCGGTGCTGGATGCCCTCGGCTCGACTGATTCCGAAGACGACACCTGCCTGGTGGCCCTGCGGGTGCTCTAGGTGTTCCGCCTCATGAGGTTGCTTACAGCAGGTCGAACAAGGTGGGCTCGTAGCCGAGTCCTTCTATCCGGGGCGTAACGAAGCTCCCCGACTGCGGTGCAAGGCGGTACGTCGTGATCGGCACCCGACTGGCCGGAGGCTTGTTCCCCAGCGCGCTGTGGGGCCGCTCGAGGTTGCACGTGTTGAGGAAGTCCGCGAGCGCGGCGGTGCGCTCTTCGTCGCTGGCATAGGGACGGCCGCAGAGTCACTCGACCTTCATCGTCAGGTTGAACCTCTCCGCCTTCCCATTCGTGCGCGGGGTGTGCGGGCGGGTGAACTTGTGCGCCGTCCCGGTGTGCGTCAGGGAGTCGTTGAAGACCTTCGAGCGGTATGCCGGACTCGATCTCGGTCCCTCAACCGGGTGCTGAACCGGTCTAAACTTCCGAGACCGGCTGACCCGAAGGCATGGAGCGATGCGGAAACTGATCTACGGCATGAACCTGACACTGGATAGTTACGTCGCCGCGCCCGGCGACGACCTCGGGTGGAGCGGGCCGAGCGACGAGCTGTTTCAGTGGTGGCTCGATCAGGAGCAGGCGATCGGCCTGTTGCTGTATGGGCGCAAGCTGTGGGAGGCCATGAGTTCCTACTGGCCAACCGGCGACCAGCAGCCCAATGCCACCCCGGCGCAGATCGAGTTCGCGCGGAACTGGCGGGACACGCCGAAGGTGGTGTTCTCCTCGGCGGTGGAGAAGGTCGGCTGGAACACCCGCCTGGTCACCGGCGACGCGGTCGCGGAGATCACCCGGCTCAAGGCTGAGGACGGCGAGCCGATGAGGGTTGGTGGTGCAACGCTCGCCGGGGCGGCCATGCGGGCCGGGCTGATCGACGAGTACACGATCGTGACCCATCCGGTCCTGGTGGGCGGCGGCACGCCGTTCTTCACCGCGCTGGATAGCTGGGTGAACCTGAACCTGGTGGAGACGCGGACGTTTCCCGGCGGGGTGGTTCTGACCAGGTACGAGACGAGGCGCTAAGCGCGTTTCCTCCACGCGGCCAAGGAAGTGACGCGACCGGCTCACCGGCCGAGCCGAAGCCCACCTCGAACTCGACCACTACCTCGAGGCACTGATCCGCAAGCCGGGCGCGTTGCCCGGCGCCACAGCACTCGAACAAGCCCGCGCCGCGGCGGGAACTCGTGTCAGCAACCTCCGGAGAAAACACATCTAGGCGCCAGCGCGACCGCCGGGCATGGCTACCCGGTCAGCACATTCGCCGCCCGGCGCAGCGAGGAGCCCAGCCCCCAGCGGGCCTCGAGCGCGGCCAGCCGGTCCGGATCGGCGTCGCTGACCGGCAGCCGGCCCGGGACGTCCGGGACCGGCGCGTCGGTCGCGACCCGCACCACCGGGATGGCCGCCGTCAGGTAATCGCGGGCCGCGGCGAGCTTCGGGCGACTGCCCTTGGGAAAGCCGCCGTGTCCCCGGTCCAGCGCGTCAAGGATGGCGTCGATCCCCCCGAAGGCCTGGACCAGCGCGGCGGCGGTCTTGTCGCCCACCCCGGGCACGCCGGGCAGGCCATCGCTCGGGTCGCCACGCAGCACGGCGAAGTCGGCGTAGGCACGGCCAGGGATCCCGTAGCGCCCGGTCACCGCGGCCTCGTCCACGACGTCCAGCTTGGCCAGGCCACGGACTGTGTAGATGACCCGGACCGGCCGCTCGTCGTTCACGAGCTGGAACAGGTCGCGGTCCCCGGTGACAATCTCGACCGGGCCGCCGGCCCGCGTGGCCAGCGTGCCGATGACGTCGTCCGCCTCATAGCCGGAAGCGGCGGCCATGGCCAGGCCGAGGGCCCCGAGCACCTGCTCGATCACCGGGATCTGCGCGGTGAGCGCCGGCGGGGCTTCCTCGCTACCGTCCGCCCGGGCCCGGTGTGCCTTGTACGACGGCACCGCGGCGACGCGGAATGCCGGTCGCCAGTCCGCGTCCATGCAGGCGATCAGGCTGGCCGGCGAACGGCCCCGGACCAGCCGCGAGATCATGTCCAGCAGTCCGCGGACCGCATTGACCGGGGTCCCGTCCGGGGCGGTCAGCGTGTCCGGCACCCCGTAGAAGGCGCGGTAGTACAGCGAGGCGGTGTCTAGCAGCATCAGCGGTCCCACCCGGGCTATCCTGCCAGGCCTGGCCGCTATCGTTGACCACCCCCGCAGCGAGTCGGCCTGCCGCAGGGAAAGGACCGGGCACTGTCCGCAACAGAGGCCACCGGGCTGGTGCACGGGCCGGCCGCCGAGGCTATGTCCTGCGTGCTGCTCGCGGTGGTGCTGACCGCCGCCATCACCCGGCCGAAATGGCTGCCGGAGGCGCCCGCCGCCGGGCTGGCTGCGGTAGCGGTGATCGCGTGTGGCGCACTGCCGTGGCAGCAGGCCCGCACCGAGGCCGGCCGTCTGCTGCCGGTCCTGGCGTTCCTCGGCGCGATCCTGGTGGTGGGGCACGTCTGTCAGGAGGAGGGACTGTTC
Source organism: Streptosporangiaceae bacterium (assembly GCA_035642895.1). Classification (GTDB taxonomy): domain Bacteria; phylum Actinomycetota; class Actinomycetes; order Streptosporangiales; family Streptosporangiaceae; genus RYN-230. The sequence goes on from DASQRM010000194.1 coordinate 14,164, forward strand.
GCGGCGGCCGGGGCCCGGCTCGCCCGCGCGAGCCAGGGCTCACCAGTGCGGCTGCTGGGCGGCGTGTTCGGCCTCGCTTCGGTGACCACGGCAGTGCTCAGCCTGGATACCACGGTGGTGCTGCTGACCCCGGTGGTGCACGACACCGCGACCCGGCTCCGGCTCCGCCCCAAGCCCCACGTATACGCGTGCACCCACCTGGCCAACTCGGCGTCGCTGCTGCTGCCGGTGTCCAACCTCACGAACCTGCTGGCGTTCTCGGTCGCCGGGCTGACCCTGATCCACTTCGGGGCGCTGATGGCGCTGCCGTGGCTGGTGGCGATCGCCGTGGAGTATGCGGCCTTCCGCTGGTTCTTTGCCGCGGACCTGATCACGGCCGGTCCGGCCGCGGCCCAGGCGCCGGAGGCGCCACTTCCCCGGATCCCGCGTTTCGCGCTGGTCGCGGTGCTCGCCACGCTGGCCGGATTCGTGCTGACCTCGCTGGCCGGGCTGAACCCGGCCTGGGCGGCCGCGGCCGGGGCGGTGGTGCTGGCGGCCAGGAGCCTGATCCGCCGCACGGACCGCCCGGTGGCGCTGGCCCGGGCGCTGAGCGTCCCGTTCCTGATCTTCGTGCTGGGCCTGGGCATCGTGGTGGAGGCGGTGGTGCGCAACGGGCTGGGCGCCGTGCTGACCCGGGTGATTCCGGCCGGGTCGTCGCTGCCCTCGCTGCTGGCCCTGACCGGGCTGGCGGCCCTGCTCGCGAACCTGGTGAACAACCTGCCCGCGGTGCTGGTGCTGCTGTCGGTGCTGGCCGGGCGGGGGCTGCTGGGCGGCCCCGGCCCGGTGCTGGCCGTGCTGATCGGGGTCGATGTCGGCCCGAACCTCAGCTACGCGGGCTCCCTGGCCACGCTGCTGTGGCGGCGACTGCTGGCGGATCGTGACCACCACACGGACCTGGGCGAGTTCACCCGTCTCGGGCTGCTCACCGTTCCCGCCGGGCTGGTCCTGATCACGGTAGCGCTGTGGGCGGTGCTGCGGATCTGACCGGGCGGGCGAGCTCTTCCTCGTCCAGTGCATCGGCGCCGTCGCGGGGGTAGGCCTGCCGCCGGCCGGTGGGCGTGAAGCCCATCCGCAGGTAGAACGCGCGGGCGCGGGCGTTGCCCAGCGCCACCCACAGGGTTATCCGGGGTGCGCCGACGGCCCAGGCATGATCCACAACTGCGCCGATCAGCAGCTCGGCCACGCCGGTCCCCCGCACCTGCGGGCTGACCCACATGGAGACCAGATGCCAGCCGCGTGGGTCCCGGGCAGGCGGATCAGCGGCGGGCGGGCCACTGGCGGGCTGATCGGGCACTGCCGCGACCAGGCCGGCCGGCGTCCCGGCGCGCCAGGCCAGGAACCAGGGCCAGGCCCCGATCCGGGAGCGCCACTGGGGCTCGGTGCGGCCCCGCTCACGGCTGAGGGTCGAGGCGAACGCGTCCGGGGCGTCGGCCAGTGCCGCCAGCCGCACGTCGCGGACCGTGGCCCACTCGTCCGGGTGGGCCCGCCGGACCTGAACGTCGCTCGCCTTCATGCCGTCCAGGGTGGCTGTTCCCGGTAGCGGCACGCAACCAGATAACCGGCGCGCGACACTGGTCAGCATGACCGTGCTCGTCTGGGTGACCGAGGAAAGCTGGATGGCGTGCGTGGACGCGGCGCTGGTCCGGGCACCGGCCGACGAGGTGACCTTGCTGCACGTCACCGACGCGGGAGCGGTGGACGCGGCGCAGGGCGCCTTCACCGCACTGCTGGGCCGGGGCGGGGCGGGTCCGGCCGGTCAGCTGGAGGCCATGGCCGAAGTGGCCGCGACCGAGGTGCTGGAGGCCGCGGCCGCCCGGCTGGCCCGGCCCGCCCAGCAGCTGCGCCGTCGGGGCCGTCCCGAGCGCGAGGTGGTGCAGGCCGCCCGGGGCGCGGCATTGCTCGTCCTGGCCCGCCAGGGCGCCGAGGCCGGTCCCCGGAGCCTGGGCAAGGCGGCCCGGTTCGTGGTCGACCACGCGTCCTGTCCGGTCCTGCTGGTCTGGCCGGGACCCGCCCCTGAGCACCCGCTGCCACCGCCGCCGCCGGATGACCCGTCGCGCGGCCGGCCATCCGGGCCGCGCCGGCACCGGGGCACGCCCGGCGAGCCGGGTCAGCGGTTGGAGTAGATCCGCTCCGGGATCATCAGGACCGCGGCCCGCCGCTCCTCGGCCATCACCCAGTCGTAGGTGTCCCAGTCCTCATGACTGCCGCCTGCCGCCCTGAACACCGCGCGCAGCAGCAGCCGCAGGCCGTCCGGGTCGAGGCCGTCGAGCGGGTCGTCCGGCCCGGCCAGCTCGGTGAGGCCCTCGGCAGTGACCCATTCCCAGTCCGCCCGGACTGTCGCGGCCAGCCGCGGCCGGGCCCGCAGGTTGGCGAGCTTGCGGGAGTTTCCGCGGGTGGTGAAGCCGATCACCGGGACGCCGCGGACCGGATGATCCAGGACTCCGCAGTTGACCACAGTGGCCTGGATGGTCTGGTCCGCGCGCAGGGTGGACACCACGCTCAGCCCGTGCTCACGGCCTACCAGCCGGTCAAAGTCCGCCACATCAGCCATAGCCGGAAGCTTAGTGGGCGCCGGGGAGGGCCTGGCGGGGGGCGGAACCCGGCTGGCTAGCTCACCGAGGTGTACGCCACGACGCCGTGCCGCAGCGCGTCCACCGCGGCGTGCGCGGTGGACGCGAGCTCCGAGCCGGCCCCGGCCGCGACCGCGATCTGGCCGAGCAGGTCCATCAGCTGCTTGACCGCGCGGACGAAATCACCGGGGGTCAGATCCGGCTGGAGCACCGTCTCCAGCGGCCTGCCCCGGGCCCAGGCGTGCGCGGCCCAGGCGAAACCCAGGTCCGGCTGGCGCAGGAAGGACAGCCGGTTGTCCTTCTCGACCTCATCCAGCTCCGACCAGACCGAGATCATCGAGGCCACCACGTCGCGGACCGGGCCGGGCGGCAGCCGCGGCGCGGCGTCGTCGTCTGACTGCCGGGATTCGAAGGTCAGCACGGACACGCAGGCGGCCAGCTCGGCCGGGTCGAGCCCGTCCCACAGGCCGCGGCGCAGGCATTCGGCGGCCAGCAGGTCGAGCTCGGTGTAGAGGTCGGCGAGCCGCCTGCCGTCCGGGGTGACCTGGCCGTCGTCGAGGTACCCCAGGTGGTTCAGGACCGAGCAGACCCGGTCGAAGGTGCGCGCGATCACGTGGGAGCGCGCGGCCACGCTGCCTTCCAGGCTGGCCACCTCGCGCTCCAGCCGGGCCCGCCGCTCCGCCTCGCGGGCGTGCATCTCGCGGTCCGGGCAGCCGTGGCAGGGATGCTGGCGCAACTGGCGGCGGAGCCGGGTGATCTCGTCCGTCCCGGGGCGCTCCGGTCGCCCGGCCGGCTGGCGCGGCCGGCGGCCGAGGTCCCGCCCGGCCACCTTGTTACGCATGGTCGAGACGAGGTCCCGGCGGTGCACCGGGGAGCGGGCACTGAAGCTGTTCGGGATGCGCAGCCGGTCGATCGGGGTGACCGGGACCGGGAAGTCCGCCTGGGAGAGCCGCTTGACCTGCCGGTTGATGGTGAGCACAAGAGGCAGCGGGTCATTCGCGCCAGGAGGCGCGATCCCCCGGCCGGAGCCGGCCAGGCCGGGGTCCAGGACGACCGCGAGGCCCGGCCGGCGCCCGGCCGGGACCAGGATGATGTCCCCGCGGCGGAGCTGTTCCAGCGACTGCCGGGCCTGCGTCCAGCGGTCCGCCGAGCGTTCCCGGGAGGCCGCGGCCTCCCGGTCGGACAGTTCCTGGCGCAGCGCGTGGTACCCGGCGTAGTCACCCAGCTCGCACGACGGGCCGAGCTCGGCCAGGGCGGCCCGGCTGCGGCGGGCCTGCCGCGCGATGCCGACTACCGCCCGGTCCGCCTGGAACTGCGCGAACGATGACTCCAGCAGCGCGGCCGCCTTATCCAGGCCGGCCTGGCCGACCAGGTTCACGGCCATGTTGTACGAGGGCCGGAAGCTGGAGTTCAGCGGGTAGGTCCGGGTACCGGCCAGGCCGGCCACCGCCAGCGGGTCCACGCCCGGCTGCCAGAGCACGACGGCGTGCCCCTCCACGTCGATGCCCCGGCGGCCGGCCCGGCCGGTCAGCTGCGTGTACTCCCCCGGAGTCAGGTCCGCGTGGGTCTCACCGTTCCACTTGTCCAAGCGTTCAACCACCACGGTCCGGGCCGGCATGTTGATGCCCAGAGCCAGCGTCTCGGTGGCGAAAACCGCGCGGACCAGGCCCGCCTCGAAGAGTTCCTCGACCACTTCCTTGAAGGTGGGCAGCATCCCCGCGTGGTGGGCCGCGATGCCGCGCTGCAGGCCGGTGAGCCACTCGCCGTAGCCGAGCACGGGCAGGTCGGTCTCGGGGATATCCCGGGTGCGCCGCTCGGCGATCTCAGTGATCACGGCGACCTCGTCGGGCGTGGTGAGCCGGACCCCGGCGTCCAGGCACTGGCGGACCGCAGCCTCGCAGCCGGCCCGGCTGAAGATGAAGGTGATCGCCGGGAGCAGTCCGGCACGGTCCAGCCGCTCGATGACCTCCGGCCGGCGGGGCGCCCGGAAGCGAACCGGCCGCCGGCCGCCCCGGGCGGGCCGGGACGGCGCCTTGCGCGCGGCCCAGTCATCCCGCCGCGCCAGGCGCAGCAACTCGGGGTTCACCTGGGCCCGCCGCTGGCCGGACGGGCCGGAGCCGGCCCCGTCCGGATCCCCGTTCGCCCCACCGGCGGATCCGCGGCGGGTCCTGGTCCCCTTACCCGGGCCGGACTCGATGAACAGGTCGTAGAGCCGGCCGGCGGCCAGCATGTGCTGCCACAGCGGAACCGGCCGGTGCTCGTCCACGATCACCGAGGTACCGCCACGGACCTGGGCCAGCCAGTCGCCGAACTCCTCGGCGTTGCTCACCGTGGCGGACAGCGCGACCACCTGGACGGAGTCCGGCAGGTGGATGATCACTTCTTCCCAGACCGCGCCACGGAAGCGGTCGGCCAGATAGTGCACCTCGTCCAGTACCACGTAGGCCAGGCCGGACAGGGTGGGCGAGCCTGCGTAGAGCATGTTGCGCAGCACCTCGGTGGTCATCACGACCACCGGTGCCTCGCCGTTGATGCTGTTGTCCCCGGTGAGCAGGCCGACCTGGCCGGCCCCGTAGCGGCGGACCAGGTCGTTGTACTTCTGGTTGGACAAGGCCTTGATCGGCGTGGTGTAGAAGCACTTACGGCCCTCCGCCAGCGCCAGGTGCACGGCGAACTCGCCAATGACCGTCTTGCCGGAGCCGGTCGGCGCGGCGACGAGAACGCCGTGCCCGCCGGCCAGGGCCTGGCAGGCGCGCCGCTGGAAGTCGTCGAACGCGAAATCGTACAGCCCCTGGAACGCGGCGAGCTCCGTCCCGTCCTCGCTCCGCTGCCGGAAAGCGGCATAACGCTGCGCCGGGCTGGCGGGGGTGGACATGTCCTCCAGCGTAGGCGAGCCCGCCGACAGGCTGAGCAGGGGCCAGCGGAATGCCGCTAGCGGCGGCCTTCAGCGTCGAATGAGTCGTCATCCAGCGGGGCTGGCTCATCATCGGCCAGTCCTTCGTACAGCGTTGCCCGGCTGGCCCGGCGCCTGTCGTTCGCCCAGATGATGAGCTCCGACACCTCCACGAGCACCAGGCAGGGTACCGCGAGCAGCAGCATGGTCACCGGGTCCGGGCTCGGTGAGGCGATGCCGGCGAACAGGAACACGCCGAAGATCATGAATCGGCGCCACTTCCGGATGAACTCGTGCTTGAGCACCCCGGCCACGTTGAGCATCAACAGCAGCAACGGCAGTTCGAACGCCAGCCCGAAGCCGAGCAGCATGGCGATGAAGTAGCCGAGATACGTCGACACCGGCGGCAGGTTGATGACCCCGCCGGGCGTCAGGTGAAGCAGGTAGGCCAGGCCCCTGCTCATCGCGAAGTACGCGATCAGCGCGCCGCCGAGGAACAGCGGTACTGCGGTGCCCACGAACGTGTAGGTCCACCGCTTCTCGCGGTGGTACAGCCCGGGCGCGACGAAGGCCCACAGCTGGTACAGCCAGATCGGGCTGGTGAGGATGAGCCCGAAGAAGAACGCCACCTCCACGCGCAGCATGAAGGGGTCGAAGATGCCGGTCAGGACCAGCTGGTCACCGAGCCGGCGACAGCCGTGGTGGCCGTTGATCGTGGCCTTGCAGAAGGGCCGCTCGATGAAGTCCCAGGCCCGGTTGAAGACGGCCGGGATCAGCCCGATGGCTGTCCCGGCGACCAGGGCGATGCAGATCTTGAGCAGCCGGTTCCGCAGCTCGCGAATGTGCTCGATCAGCGACATCCGGCCTTCTGGATCCGCTCCCTCAGCCGCCCGGATGCGCGCGCTCAGCACGCGCGCCCCTTTGACGGTGTCACCCAGCTTTGCCATGGCAGCCTACGAACGCAGGCCGGGCTCAGCTGGCCGGAGTGTGCTGCGTGCCGGCCGCCGGGGCGCCGCTGACCTTCGCTGCCTCCGCCGCGGACGTCTTCGCCTGAAGGTCACGGACCTGCTGCTGCAACTGCTCGACCTGGTTCTCGGTCGGCTGGCTCGCGATCGCCGGGGCCGGCTTCTTCTCCTCCGGCGTCTCCTCATGCCCATGCAGATCCGAGACCTCAGTCTTCAGGATGCGCATCGACTTACCGAGGGATCGGGCCGCGTCCGGCAGCTTCTTGGAGCCGAAGAGCACGATCAGTACCACGGCGACGATGAGGATCTTCCACGGACTGTCGAACAGGTCGCCAATCATTTCCGCCCTCTTCACCGGGAACGCGCGTCCCCGCGCCTGGGTCACTATGAGGAAAACACTACACGCTAGGGCCTTCGTATCGGACTGCGGCGCGGATTGGTCACCGGACGTTGACGATCTAGCAAACCGTCACCGGCCGTCCGCACCCCAGCCAGGCGGCGGCCTGTCGCGCGCCCGACGCCCTCAAGAGTACTGCGCCAGCGCAGCCGACGCATCCTCCCGGACCTGGGCACTCAGGTCGGCTGGGGCCACGATCCGGCCGCTTTCCCCCAGCCGCAGGGCCAGCCGGCGGACCCAGCCGGGATCCGGGGTACGCAGGGTGACCCGGAGCCGCCCGTCACCGAGTTCCTCGATGGTGTCGCAGGGGTAGTACTCCGCGACCCACCGGCCGAGCGGGGCGAGATCGATGATGACGTTGAGGTCCTCGGCGGACGGGCGGAACAGGCCCTGGTCCACGTCCACCGGCTCGGCGTCCGCGGGCACGTCGGCCGCCACCTCGAGGACGTCCAGGGCCAGCACCCGGTCGAGGCGGAACAGCCGGACCGCCTCGGCCCGGCGGCACCAGCCTTCCAGGTAGGTGCGGCCCTCCACGATCAGCAGCCGCATCGGGTCCACGTCACGCTCGGTAGCCTCATCGCGTCCCGGGACGTAATAGGACATGTGCACCCGGCGGCGGCGGGCCAGAGCGTCCCGGAGCTGGCCCAGGACGGCCTGCTGAGCAATTTTGTCCACCTGGATGGCCACCTGGGTGCTCGGCACCGCCGCCTCCCCGGCCGCTGCTTCCAGCTTGGCGATGGTGCGGTTCAGGGCCTGCCCGTGATCCAGCCCGGGCCCGCCGCCGACCTGGCCGATCTCGGCCAGCATCCGCAGCGCCACGAGCAGCGCGCTGGCCTCGTCCACGGCGAGCCGCAGCGGCCGGTCCATCGACTCTGCCTGGCTGACCACGATCTCGCCGCCCTCATAGGACAGGTCGATCGGGCAGTAGGGATCGGGCGAGCGGAGCTCCACGCACCACAGCAGGTTGAGGTCATCCACCAGTTCGCGTTCACTGACCCCGAACGCCGCGGCGGTCTCGGCCAGCCCGACCACCTTCCGGCTGACCACGTAAGGCACCAGGGCCAGCAGCCGCTGCAGGCGGGTGGTGCTGGTCCCCGCGCTGCTGCGCGGCGCCGCGCTCACGCCAGCGCCCCCTTCAGCTGGGTGATGACGGCCTCCCGGAGGTCGGCGGGCTCGAGTGCGACCACGTCGGTGCCGAACGACGCGAGATGCTCGGCGAACCAGCCGACGTCCGAGAACGGGACGCTGATCGTTTCCCAGCCATCCGTACCGCCCTGAACGTCGGTGCTGCCCGGAACGTCGATGCTGCCCTGGACGTCTGTGCTGCCCGGGACAGGAGTGGCGTACCGGCGGATACCGTACCCGGCCCCCTGGCGTACCCGCAGGACCGCAGCCCGCTGCTGGACCGGCGGCTGGGTATCCCACTCGCGCACGGTCTCCCGGACATCGGTGCCCTCCGGCACGATCACCGATCCGGCCGGGCCGGTGAACCCCACCTCGCCCTCGATCCGGCTCAGCCGGAACACGCGCGCCGCGCCCCGGTCGGTGTCGTACCCGGCGACATACCAGCGGCCGTGCCGGTTCACCACCCCCCACGGCTGCAGGTGGCGCTGCTGGGGTTCGCTCCGGCCCGCCGCGCGGTACGCGAACGTGACCGGCCGCCGGTCCCGCACCGCCTCCCACAGCGGGCCGAAGGCCGCCTCGCCGGCCAGCAGCCGCGGCTCGATGCCGGGCTGGGCCGTCTCCTCTCCTGAGGCGTCCACCCCGGCCGCGCGGAGCTTGAGCAGGGCGCCTGCGGCGGCCCCGGCCAGCTCGGCCTGCCGCCAGACCCGGGCGGCCAGGGATAGCACCGCGGCCTCATCCGGCTCGAGCCGGATCTCCGGCAGCACGTAGGCCTGCCGCGGGATGCGGTAGCCCGCTTCGTCGTCGCCCGGTGAATTGAAACCCGTCTCCAGCGGGATGCCCAGCTCCCGGAGTTCTTCCTTGTCCCGCTCGAACATCCGCTTGAACGCCTCGAAGGACTCCGGGTAGCCGGGCACGGCCGCGCGGATCTGCACCGCGGTCAGGTACCGCGGGCTGGACAGCAAGCAGACCACCAGGCCCAGCAGCCGCTCCGTCTTCCGTCGTGACATTCCGTTCCTCGCCGCTAAAGCCCTGCTCTCGATACATGACGCTACAGGACTGGCCACCAGTGCGTCGGCCTTCAGGCTGGTCGTGAGGGCAGCCGGGCGTGAGGGCAGAAGGTGGGCCGATTCTGCTGCTCGATGCACTGGTGCACGACCGAGATGGCCGGAGCGTCGACGGATCCGGCGAAGTACGACCCAGAC
>DASQRM010000195.1:0-2062 GCA_035642895.1 Streptosporangiaceae bacterium
CGGGTGCGGGAAGCCGTCGGACAGCCGGTAGAACACCATCCGGCCGTCCTTGCGGAAGCTGACCATCCCGGCCAGCCGCAGCATCTTCAGCGCGTAGGAGACCTGATCCTCGGTGGCCTCCAGGGCCAGGGCCAGGTCGCCTACGCACAGTTCCCCGGCCGCGGACAGCGCGAACAGGATCCGGGAACGGACCGGATCGGCCAGCATCCCCAGCAACCCCGCCAGCCGCCCGGCCTCGCCCGTGGCCAAGACCCCGGCCCGCGCCGCCGCCACCCGCTCCGGGCTCACCGGATGCTCATGCTCGAGCCCTGACATCCGCACCTCCGTACATCCACACGGATATCCGGCAACGCCAGCCCGTCCCCTCCTATTCCACTCATCACGGCACTTTCGGGTGACGCCAGGCCTTCCCTGCCTCCGTAGCGTGGGAAGGGCCATGAAAGGGACTCGCGATACCAAGACCACGCCGTCGGTAACAGGGACGCCAGACCGCGCGGCATCCCAGTCCGGGCCGATGATCGCTCATCTTGCCGCGCTGGCCGCCGTCGTCGGCATCCCGGTACACCTCTACTGGGCCCTGGGCGGGACCTGGGGTTACCCCGGCGGCACGGCCACCGCCGGCCTGCCCGGGCTGCGGGCGGTTAACCTCGTCGTCTCGGCCCTGCTGGCGTGCGGAGCGGTCTACCTGTACGGGCTCACCCGGCCCTGGGCCCGCCGTCCGCGGGCCCGGCTCGTGCTGGCTCCGGTGTGGGCGGCCGCGGTGGTGTGCGTCTCGCACGGGCTGTTCGGGATCGCCACCAAGGGCCTGTACCTGGCGGGCCTGAAGACCGCGGTCAGCTGGCCGGAGCACGGGCTGACGGCCGGACAGAAGAACCTGGCCGCGCTGCACGACCTCGCTATCTTCGAGCCGTGGTTCCTCATCCTGGGATTCCTGCTCGCGCTGGCCGGCCGCTGGTTCGCGGGCCCGGCCGTCAGCCGCCGGTGGACGCTGTCGCTGGTCGCCGCCATCGTGGTCATCGACGCGTTCGGCACCGCCCTCGCCCTGACCCATCACCGCTTCGCGGTCGCCTGACCTACCGGGTGAGCTCGTAGAGGCTGTTGAACGGGTTATCCATCTCGACGTGCCGGACCTGCGCGAAGCCGGCCTTGGCGGCCAGGTCGAGCCCTGGCCTAGTTACCGTCCGCCATCGCCCGTTGCGCGTTGGCCATCATCGCTGCCGTAGTCTCGGCGAGCTGCTCCTTGGGGCTGAACTGGACGAACTCCGTGCCGGCCTCGGCCGCGGGGACGTGCCCCGGTGTCATGTAGAAGGCGTCGCCTGCCTGGTAAGTCTCCTCGCGGTCCGCGTAGCTGACGGTGATCTTCCCAGCCAGCAGATATCCCCAGTGCGGGCACCGGCAGCTGTCTCCGGGCAGCCCGCGCAGCAGCGGGGCCAGCGAGTGGGTCTCCTTGATGGTCACGAAGTTCACGGTAATGTCGTCCAGGTCGCCGCCCTGGTCGACCGCCGGGCCTACGTCCTGTACGTTCGGCGCGCTGTCCTTGCTGAGGCTGGGCATGGTGTCTCCTTTGGTCATCGGAGACACGACGGTAACCGCGGACCGACCGCCGGGGCATGAGGCGATTGCCTCATCTTCTCCTCCGGGAGCAGCCCGTGCTGCATGGCGAACATCGCGGCGGCGGCCCGGCTGGAGGCGTCGATCTTGGCGTAGATGTGTTCCACGTGGTTGCCGGCCGTCTTGGGCGTGATCACCAGTCGTTCGGCTATCTGCTTGTTGGACAGGCCACGGGCGAGCAGAATCAGGACCTCGACCTCGCGGGCGGTCAGGCCTGAGGGTCCGGCCAGCGCCTCCCGGCGGCGCGGCAGCCGGTGCCCGGCCGCCTCGAGCACGGCGTCCGTGGCCGCGCTGTCCAGGCGGCCGGCCCGGACCTCGGCCCGCATCTCCGCCGCCGCCTCCTCGGCCGACCGGGCCGGCCGGTGCGGCCGGGGCTCGCGCATCGAGGCGTACGCGTCGGCGGCCCCCAGTACCCGGGCTGGCCGGGAGATCGCGCCGCCGGACAGCCCTC
>DASQRM010000196.1:0-51439 GCA_035642895.1 Streptosporangiaceae bacterium
GCGGATGTGCTGGCTGCCGCGAGCGCCGCGTGGGGCGGCAGCCCAAATTCACCCAGCAGCGCGACCTCGCGGGGGATGCTCCCGACGACGTCGGTTCCGGTCATGATCGTCAGACCGCAGGCTGCTGCCCTCGGCAGCAGGTAACGCAGGCGCTCTTGAGCACAAGGCGCGCTCTTTGCCGTGCCGGCGTATCGTCACTGCCGCGAGGGCTGGTCGTGGCGCACAGCGTCGGTGTCCACGCCCCGCCGCGGGCGGCCAGAGACTCGATGCCGGCCTCGTCCAGGGCCGTGCCATGCTCGACTGAATCGATCCCGGCGGCAATCAGTTCCGTGACGTACCCGGTCGTGGAATGCGCCGCGACGCGGGCACCCGCGCCATGAACGGCCTCGACCAGGCGCCGGATGTCGTCGAGCGGATAGCTGGGCAACGGCGCCTGGGGCTGCTCACCTGAACCGAGGAACGGGAAGTCAGCGATCACCTTGATCCACGCTGCCCCGTCACGTACCTCGGCCAGGGCCGCTGACACCAGCTGTTCCGGCGGGACCGGCACGTGCAGGCCGGGGTAGTACCGGCCCTCAGGAGCCAGGAACCGCCCGCACGCCTGCAGCCCCGGGCCTGCGCCGGTCGCGAGGACCCGCAATGTGAGGCTGCCCGGGCTGCCCGTGTCCCGGATGGCGGTTATCCCGGCGCGGTGAGCGTTCCTCAGGTTGGCCCGCACGGCCTCCGGCTCCAGGGCGGCCGGTTCGCCGCTCGCGGCCTGCCCGACACTGAGATGGCAGTGGGCATCGACCAGACCGGGGAGGATGAACCGCCCGGGGAGATCCGCGGCCCCAGCCGCAGGGCGCAAGGTCCACTGGCCCCGTTCGGTGATTCCCGCGTCCACCCGGTCCCCGTCCGGGAGCAAGGAAGCACGTACCCGCCAGGCCGTGGGAGCAGGCCCCTTCGTCATCGTGGGCGACTAGAGGGGCGACTGGTAGCTGGCTAGCCAGTGGATCTTGAGCCAGTCGATGGCGGTGGTCCAGGCGCCGCTCACCTCGAGGATGCCGACCAGGACCAGCAGGCCGCCGCCGACCCGGGCGATGAGCACGGCGTGCCGCCGGGCGAACTGGAACGCGGTCATCCCCCGCTGGAAGGCCAGGGCCACGATGATGAACGGGATGCCCAGGCCGAGGCCGTAAATGAAGGCCAGCACGGCGCCGCGCACTGCGGTCCCCGAAGTCAGGGCTAGTGACATCACGACGGACAAGGTGGGGCCGATGCACGGGGTCCAGCTCACCGCGAACAGCACGCCGAGCAGTGGGGCGCCGATCAGGCCGGCCCGGGGCCGGATCGACGGCCGGACGATCCGCCCGGCGATAGTAAAGCGGTCGAAAACGCCCGCGAACAGCAGGCCCAGCACGATCGTGACCCCGCCCAGCACCTGGGTCACGCCGGCCTCATGTCTCTGCAGGACCAGCCCCAGGCCGCCGAAGGCCAGCCCTTCGGTGGCGAACACGAGAGAGAACCCGATGACGAACAGCGTCGTGCCAAGCAGGGTCCGTCCTCGGGCGGGACGGCCCGCCGTCACGGCGCCGGCCGGCCGGGTGGAGTGGCCGACCGCGGCCGGAGTCCCGCTGGCCGCACCGGGACTCCCGCTGGCCGAACCCGGGGCCGCCCCGGCGCCATTGCCCGCACCGTCCGAAGTCACGGCGGTCCCATCGGGCGCCACGGCCACCCGCTCGGCCGCGGCCGCCTCGGCCCGCTGCGCGTCAGTCCCGGACATGCCGGTCACGTAGGACAGGTAACCGGGGACCAGCGGCAGGACGCAGGGGGACAGGAACGTCAGCGCACCGGCCGCGGCCGCGATCGGGGCGGCCAGGATCAGCGGCCCGGTCTGGACCAGGTGCTCGATCCCGCCACTCATCGGCACGCCTCCTGTTTCGCGCACCAAGCTACCGCTTCGCTGCTGGGCGCCGGTTGCCGGGCGAGCGGTTGCTGGCCAGCGCCGCGGGCCCCATTGCCGCGGGGCAACCCCCGGATCTACTGTTCGGATGAGTTCAGCTGTTGGTTTGCGGAGAATCGTGTTCGATCGCGTCCGGTCGTGCGCACCACGGCAGGCCGCTGGCCTGCGGACTCATCCCGGCGGGGCCGGGTACGCGTCCCGCCACCTTGTGCAGAACGGAGATCATCATGGACGCTGTGTCCCGCCGGGCCGTCTCCCGCCTGGCTATCCGGATGCGGGGCGGGTTAAGGCGGCACGGGCTGAGTAGGCGCCGTGCGCTCACCGCGGTTCCGGCTCTGCTGGTCCTGCCGCTGATGGCCGGTCTCTCCGGCTCGGCGGTGTCGCCGCAGGCCGGCGCGGCGGGCCCGCAGAACGTCCCCGCCGTCAACTGGGCGCTGTCCGGGCAGGCCAGCGCCGATTCCACAGAGTCGGGGAACCCGGCATCGAACGCGATCGACGGCGACGCCGGCACCGACTGGTGCACCGGGGCGTGGACCGGGAGCCTGGTGGTCGACCTGGGCCAGGTTCGCAGCCTCAGCGACCTCGGCATCACGCTCGACGCCAGCAGCCCGTCGGCCAGCGCGACCATTAAGATCGCCACCCAGTCGGGTGACTGGCAGGCCGTGCCCGCAGCCCGCAACGTGGCGCTGGACCCCGGGAATCCGATGTACGTGCCGCTGCCCCATGGCACCCAGGCGCGATACGCCCAGCTCACCGTGTACAGCGATACCGGCGCGGACGTCTGCGTGGGGGAGTTCCGGTCTTACGGACCCGACCCCGCGGCAGCAGGCCTGGACTTCGGCGCTGACCTGTCCTTCACCCCGCAGGAACTCGCGGCCGGGGCGCAGTTCACCTATCACGGCCAGGCCCAGAGCCCGGTCACGATCATGAAGGAGAACGGGGGCAACTACGTCCGGATGCGGTTGTGGGTGAACCCGCCCGCGGGCTACAGCAACCTGGCCGTGGACCTGGCGCTGGCCCGTCAGGTGCGCTCGGCCGGCATGAAGATCTACCTGGACGTCATGTATTCCGACTTCTGGGCCGACCCGCAGCACCAGGACATCCCGGCCGCGTGGCAGGGCCAGGACCTGACCCAGCTCACCGCGACCGTGCAGTCCTACACCAAGCAGGTGATCAGCGCGTTCGCGAAGCAGGGCACGCCGGTGGACATGGTGTCGATCGGCAACGAGATCCGCAACGGCATCCTGTGGCCGGTCGGCCAGGTGAACGACCCGACCATCCCGGCGGACTACGACAACCTGGCCACCCTGCTCAAGGCGGGCGTCGCCGGGGCCCGGGCGGCGAACCCGCCGGGTCACCAGCTGCTGATCATGATGCACTACGACCAGGGCGGCAACAACGCCCTCAGCCAGGCCTTCTTCGGCAACCTGGTGTCCGAGGGCGTGCCGTTCGACGTGATCGGCCTGTCCTACTACCCCTTCTTCCACGGCACGCTCTCGCAGATGAAGGCGAATGTGGACGCGCTGGCCACCCAGTTCCACAAGAAGATCGTCATCGCGGAGACGCAGTACCCGTGGACGCTGGCCAACGGAAACTCCCCGATCGGGGACAGCACCGGCAACTTCGTGTGGGAGCCCAGCCAGCTCTCCTCGGGCTACCCGGCCAGCCCGGGCGGCCAGCTGTCGTTCGTGACCGACGAGCTGTCGATCCTGGCCCAGGTGCCGGACGGGCTGGGCGCGGGGCTGTTCTACTGGGCGCCGGACTGGATCCCCGGCGTGCCGTGGGAGCCCGGGACGGGCATCGGCACCCCGAACGCCAACCTCACGCTGTTCAACTCCCAGGGCGTGGCCCTGCCGTCGGTCGGGATCTTCCGGAACCCGGCCGCCGTGTGCCAGAGCTATGACCCGTGGGACGTCCCGTGTGTCGTAGGTGGCTGAGCGAGGCGGGCGGCTGAGCGCGGTCGGGCGTATGCGAAGACTGGGCGGCTGACCAGTCAGGCTGGTGGTCCGGCGGCAGGGTGCCGCCGGACCACCAGCCGCCCCCGGCCAGGATCAGCGTCCGGGCCGCTCAGCTGCGGCGGCAGGGGCGCTCAGCCGGAACAAGTTGATCACCTGGCAGAGCAGGGCCACCGCGGTGAGCAGGCCCATCCCCAGGGATGCGCCGTCCTGCCCGGAGTTCACGAACGCTGCCCCGGCGCCCGCCGCGCCGAGCACGGCGAGCAGGCTGACCGCCGAGGTGACCACGAAGAAGGTGGCGCGGTCGGCCATCGCCCGGATCACGAGGACGATCGAGCCCAGCAGCAGGACCAGGCCGAGCCCGGCGTGCACCGCCAGCGCGGCCGGCCCGTTCGCCAGGGCCCGGCCGGCCGCCGCGAGCAGGCCGCCGCCCTGGTCACGGGCGGGCACCGTGACGTACATGTTCACCCACAGGCCCAGGGCGTACTGGATGAGCAGCGCGGCCGACAGGCCGAGGCTGGACCGGCGGACCGCTTCCCGGCCGCCGGCTCTGCGCTGGGCTTCGGGGAGCCGGGCCGCGGAGATTCCGGACGTGCCAGCCGTCTCGCGCACCGTGATTCACCACTTCCACTTGCCTCGATGATTACAGTCTCAGATAGTTTCTAACAGAGATGATTACGGACCGCAAGTATTTAACCAGGTGATAGTCTCAGCGCGTGGGAGACGTCGTGCGGGACCCGGCACCGGGGGCCGCGAAAGGGGAACCCGGCAGCCGGCCGGGCGGGCCGGCGGACGACCAGGCTGCGGTCATCCCGGGCGATCACCTGTCCTTTCTGCTCGTCCAGCTGGGCCTGCACGGCGCCCGGCGGTTCGGTGAGCGACTGGCCCCGCTGGGCCTGGAGCAGCGGAACGCCGGGATGCTCCTCCGGCTGGCCGCGAACGAGGGCCAGTCCCAGCAGGCCCTGGCCGAGATGATCGGGGTGAACGCCACCCGGATGGTCTTCCTGGTGGACGAGCTGGAAAAGCTCGGCCTGGTCGAGCGCAGGCGCAACCCCGCCGACCGCCGCTCGTACGCGCTCTACCTGACCGGCCAGGGCCGGGTCACGGTCGATCAGGTCCGGGCGGTCACCGCCGAGCATGAGGCGGAGCTGGGCGCCGGGCTGACCGAGGCGCAGCGGGCCCAGCTGGTCAGCCTCCTACGCCTGATGGCGGACGAGCAGGGCCTGCACCCCCGGGGGATGCCGGGCTCGTCTCCGGGTGCGGGGGCGCGGCCCGGCTGACCCGGGCGGCCGGGGCATTCACCTGGTACGGCAACCGGGCCAGCCTCAGTGCAGCGGCTATGGGGCCAGCTCCTGCAGTGCCGCCTCGATAGTCCGGTGGAACGTGGGGTAGGCGTAGATCATCTCGCGCAGCCGCCGGACCGGCACCCGGGCGTGCACGGCCAGGGTGAGCATGCTGAGCACCTCGCACCCGGCCGGCCCGGCCGAGCTGGCCCCGACCAGGATGCCCTGGCCCGCGTCCGCGACCAGCTTGATGAAGCCCTCGTTGCCCGCCTTGTGAATCCAGCCCCGGGTGGACTTGGGCACCGGATAGCAGCTGGTCCGCACGTCGAGGCCCCGCTCGCGGGCCTGGGCCTCGGTCAGGCCGACCGATCCGATCTCCGGGTCGGTGAAGGTCACCCGGGGCACGGCGTGGTACTCGGCGGGGGAAACCTCCTCGCCGAGGATGTCGTGGACGACGATGTCCGCCTGGTACATGGACATGTGGGTGAAGGCGCCATGGCCGGTGATGTCGCCGATGGCCCACACGCCGGGCGCGACCCGCAGGTGGTCATCCACCGGGATGGTGTGGGCGCTCTCGTCCACGCCCACGACGCCCACGCCGATCCCCGGCAGGTCAGTGCGCCGCCCGGCCGCGACGAGCAGCGCATTCCCGGCCACCTCGGTGCCGTCGGACAGGGCCAGGGTGAAAGCCGTCCCATCGTGGCGGATGGCCTGGGCCCTGGTGCCGGTACGGACCTCGATGCCCTCCCGGCCGAAGACCTCAGCCAGCAGGGCGCCCGCCTCGGGTTCCTCCGGCAGCAGCAGCCGGCCGGAGCCCTCGATCACGGTAACCCGGGCCCCGAATCGGGCAAAAACCTGGGAAAGTTCCGCGCCGATGGTCCCGCCGCCCAGGACTACCAGCGACCCCGGGACCTCAGTGGCCTCGATGGCTTCCCGGTTGGTCCAGTACGGGGTGCCCGCCAGACCCTCGATGGGCGGCACGAACGGGTACGTGCCGGTGTTGATGATGATCGCCCGCCGGGCCCGGAGCACATCGCCGCCCACGGTGACCTCGCCCGGTGCGGTGATCGTGCCGTACCCCCGGAACAGGGTGCCGCCCTTGCCGGTGAACCGGTCGACCGCGACCTTGTCGTCCCAGTTGTCGGTGGCTTCTTCCCTGACCCGCTGGGCTACCGGGGCCCAGTCCGGGTAGATCTGGGAGCGGCCGGCCAGCCCCGGGATCCGGCGTCCCTCGGCCAGCAGGTCCGCGGCACGGATCATCATTTTGGACGGGACACACCCCCAGTAGGGGCACTCGCCGCCGACCAGCCGGGCCTCCACACCGGCGACCGACAGGCCGGCCGTGGCCAGCCGCTCCGCCGCGTCCTCGCCTCCCGGGCCCATGCCCAGGACCACGACATCCACCTCGTGCGCGGTCACCCCCGCCTCACCTCCGGGTGCATCGGTCCGGGGTCTCAGGGTATGACAGGGTGGAATTGCAGCGAGGAGGACGGGGTTTCCTACTACGTGCCTGGCGCAACCGACACGGACGGGGTAATCGATGACTTCTGAGCGTGGCAATGCTGCCTGCCCGTCTGGCCCACCGCTTACTGAGGACGACGCGGAGGCGCAGGCGCACGGGATCGCCTTCAAGACCGGCCCCCCCGGACGGGTCGGGGTAGAGCTGGAATGGCTGGTCTGTGACGGCCGTGATCCCGCTCTCCCGGTAGACCAGCGGCGAGTGGCCGCCGCCCTCGCCCGCCTGGACGAGCCCGGGGCGCTCCCTGGCCGGGGCCGGCTCACCACCGAGCCCGGTGGCCAGGTCGAGCTAAGTTCCGCGCCCGCCTCCGGCCTGGGCGGCTGCGTGGCGGCGGCCCGCAGCGACCTAACGGCCGTTCGCCGGGCCATCGCGCCGGCGGGTCTCAGCCTCGCCGGCCACGGCCTCGATCCCCTCAGACCCCCGCGCCGCGTCCTCGACCTTCCGCGCTACGCGGCGATGGAAGAATTTTTCGACCGCAGCGGCCCCTGGGGCCGGGTCATGATGTGCAGCACCGCCTCCGTCCAGGTGTGCGTAGATGCCGGGAATGAGCAGGGCGGCCCCTCGGGCTTCCGGTGGCGCTGGCATCTCCTGCACGGGCTGGGCCCGGTGCTGGTGGCCTCATTCGCGAATTCCCCGTTCCAGGACGGCCGGATGTCCGGGTGGAAGTCGACCCGGCAGGCGGTGTGGTCCCGGCTCGATCCCAGCCGGACCCGGGCCCCTGAGGAATCAGAACCGGGGTCAGCGGACCGGGGACCGGTCTGGCCGGAGGACACCGATCCGCGGGCCGCGTGGGTGAGCTATGTGCTCGACGCCCAGGTCATGGTGCTGCGTGATCCCGGATCCCGGCGCTGGACGGCGCCGTCCGGCCTCACCTTCCGCGACTGGGTGCGCGGCGCCGTCGGGCCGCCGCCGACCGCCGACGACCTGGACTATCACATGTCCACCCTGTTCCCGCCGGTCCGTCCGCGCGGGCACCTGGAGCTCCGGGTGATCGACGCCCAGATGGGTGAGGGCTGGATCGTGCCGACCGCGGTGGTGTCCGCCCTGCTCGATGACCCGGTCGCCGCGGAGTTCGCGATGGCCGCGGTGGAGCCGCTGCAGAAGGACTGCCGCCCCGGCGACCTGCTGCTGCGCGCGGCCCGCCTCGGCCAGGACGACCCGCAGCTGGCCGCGGCCAGCCGGGAATGCTTCGCCGCGGCCGACTCGGCGCTCGGCCGGCTCGGCGCCCCGGCCGCGATCCGTGACGCGGTCGCCGCATTCGCCGACCGTTACGTGCTGCGCGGCCGGTGCCCAGCGGACGACCGGCTCGACGAGGCGCGCGCCGCGGCCCGCTACCCGTATGACCGTCTCCCGTATATCCCCCGCAACCCCGACGCCTGTCTGGAGGACTCCCCATGACATCAACGCCCGCCACCCCCGCACCGCGCCCGCTGGCCGGCGGCGGAGTGGAGGAGCTGCGGGAGGTGATCGCCGGGAACCTGCTCACGGCCCGGGAGCGCACCCGGCTGCTCACCGAGTCGGTGGATGATACGGACCTGGTCCGCCAGCACTCCCCGCTGATGTCCCCGCTGGTCTGGGATCTGGCGCACATCGCCAACCAGGAAGAGCTCTGGCTGCTGCGCAACGTGGCCGGCCGGGAGCCGATGCACCCCGAGATCGACCCGCTCTACGACGCGTTCGAGCACCCGAGGGCCGCGCGGCCCACGCTGCCGCTGCTGCCGCCCGCCGAAGCCCGCGCGTACGCCCGTGAGGTCCGCGGCCGGGTCATGGACCTGCTGGAGTCGGCCAGGTTCTCCGGCGCCCCGCTGGTCACCGGCGGCTTCGCGTACGGCATGGTGGCCCAGCACGAGCAGCAGCACGACGAGACCATGCTGATCACCCACCAGCTGCGCCGGGGTGCGGCCGCGCTCACCGCGGCGCCACCCGGGCCGCCGCCGCCGGACGCCCGGCGGCTGCCCGGCGAGATGCTCGTGGCCGGCGGCGTGTTCACCATGGGCACCTCCACCGAGCCGTGGTCCCTGGACAACGAGCGGCCCGCCCACCAGGTCGTCGTGCCCTCCTTCTACCTGGACACCGCGCCCGTGAGCAACGCCGCCTACCTGGAGTTCATCGCCGACGGCGGCTACGACGACCCGCGCTGGTGGACCCCGGAGGGCTGGGATCACCGGCAGCGGGCCGGCCTGACCGCGCCGCTGTACTGGCGCCGCGAGGGGGCCGGCTGGATCCGCGACCGGTTCGGGGTCACCGAGCCGGTGCCGCCCGCCGAGCCGGTGATGCACGTGTGCTGGTTCGAGGCGGACGCCTACGCCCGCTGGGCCGGGCGGAGGCTGCCGACCGAGGCGGAGTGGGAGAAGGCGGCCCGGTACGACCCGGCCTCCGGGCGGTCCCGGCGGTTCCCCTGGGGCGACGAGGACCCGTCCGCGGACCGGGCCAACCTGGGGCAGCAGTACCTCCAGCCCGCGCCCGTGGGCAGCTATCCCCAGGGCGCCGCCCCGTCTGGTGCGCGGCAGCTCATCGGGGACGTGTGGGAGTGGACGAGCAGCGACTTCCTGCCCTACCCCGGCTTTCGCGCGTGGCCGTACCGCGAGTACTCCGAGGTCTTCTTCGGGCCCGAGTACAAGGTGATGCGCGGCGGCTCGTTCGCGGTGGGGCCGGTAGCGTGCCGGGGCACGTTCCGGAACTGGGACTACCCGATCCGGCGGCAGATCTTCGCCGGCTTCCGGACCGCCCGGGATGCCGCGCCCGTGGCCGCGCCAGGCCACCGCGGTCAGCCGGGCGGGGAGTGACGCCCCGGATGTGCCGCCATCTCGCCTACCTGGGACCGCAGGCCACACTGCGGTCGGTGCTTACCGACCCGCCGTACGGGCTGCTCCGGCAGTCCTGGGCGCCCCGCCAGCAGAAACACGGCACAGTCAACGCCGACGGGTTCGGGGTGGGCTGGTACGCCGGCGCTGACCCGGTCCCGGCCCGCTACCGGCGCGCGGTACCGATGTGGGGCGACGCCTCGTTTGCCGACCTGGTCCGGGTGACCCGGACCGGGGCGCTGCTGGCCGCGGTCCGCTCGGCGACGGACGGCACGGCCCAGGTCGAGGCGGCCGCCGCGCCGTATGCCGCGGGCCCGTGGTTGTTCAGCCACAACGGCACGCTTGACGGCTGGCCCGACGCGACGGCCGGGCTGGCCGCCACCCTGCCCGCCGCTGAGCTCCTCGCCCTCGAGGCGCGCGCCGATTCGGCGCTGGCCTGGGCGCTGGTGCTCCACCGGCTGCGAGCCGGGGAGAGCCCGGCCGACGCGCTGGCCGGCACGGTCGGCGACCTCGACGCCGCCGGGATCACCGGCCGGTTCAACTTCCTGCTCACCGATGGGAAGACGATCGCTGCCACCGCGGCGGGCGACACGCTGTGCTACTGCAGCAGGCCAGGCCAGGTCGTGGTGGCCTCCGAACCCTTCGATGATGAGCCGGGCTGGCAGGCCGTGCCGGACCGCACGGTGCTGACCGCGCGGCCCGGTGTGGTGGACGCCAGCCCACTCAAGCCGCCCAGCTGAACCCGGCACTGCAACACCTGACGCCCAGCCCACAGCACCTGCACGCCCAGCCCACGACGGAACTGGCCGGGACGGACCGGAAAGGGACGCGAAATCATGACCCAGCTCCATGTCGAGAGGTGCCTGCCGGACGGCTTCCTGGCCGACGCGCTGCGCGCGGACGCCCGGGCGGGCCTCACCGCGGTGCCGAAGACCCTCCCGCCCAAATGGTTCTATGACGAGCGGGGCAGCGAGCTGTTCGAGAAGATCACCCTGCTGCCGGAGTACTACCCGACCCGGGCCGAGCGCTCGATCCTGGCCGCTGTGGCCCCCGAGATCGCGGCGGCGACCGGGGCCAGCGCCCTGGTGGAACTGGGCTCCGGCTCCTCGGAGAAGACCCGGCTGCTGCTCGACGCGCTGCGCGACGCGGGCTCGCTGCGCAGCTACGTGCCGGTGGATGTCAGCGAGAGCGCGCTGGTCGGGGCCGCGCACCGGGTCCTGGCCAGCTACCCGGGACTGACCGTGGACGCGGTGGTCTCGGATTTCGAGGCCCGGCTGGGCCTGCCCGTGCCGGACGGGCCCCGCCTGGTCGCCTTCCTCGGCAGCACCATCGGCAACCTGCTGCCCCCGGAGCGGGCCGCGTTCCTGGCCCGGCTGCGCGCGGGCCTGCGCGACGGCGACGCCCTGCTGCTCGGCACCGACCTGGTCAAGGAGCCGGCCGTGCTGCTGGACGCCTACGACGACGCCGCCGGGGTCACCGCGGCGTTCAACAAGAACGTGCTGTCCGTGCTCAACGCGGAGCTGGGCGCGGACTTCGACCCGGACGCCTTCGACCACATGGCGGTGTGGGATCCGCAGGCCGAGTGGATCGAGATGCGGCTGCGCTCCGCGGAGGACCAGGTGGTGCAGCTGCCCGGCATCGGGCTGACCGTGCGGTTCGAGGCGGGGGAGCAGCTGCGGACCGAGGTGTCGGCCAAGTTCCGGCGGGCCGGGGTGGCGGCTGAGCTGGCCGCCGCGGGGTTCGCGATGCGATCGTGGTGGACCGATCAGGAGGGCCGGTTCGCCCTGTCCCTGTCGGTTCCGGTAGGCGTTCCGGAGAAATAGCACTAAAGCGCAATTGGGGAAGATCACGTGGTCGGGGCCGGGCGCGGTATGGTTCACGCCAGGAACCTTGGCCCGCGCGGGGTATTCGGATTCGAGGCGGCAGGCATCACCATGGAGAAACGTCATCCGGCGGCCCGCCGTCAGCTTCGTGGCGGGAGCGGCTGATGCTCACGGTTCCGTCCGCGGGAAGTGCGGACGTGTGGTGGCTCGACATCACCTCTGTCAGCGTGGGCCGCGCCGAGCTGGCCGAGCTCAGCCTGGAGGAGCACAAGCGGGCGGCGGCGTTCGCGTTCCGCGCTGACCGGCGGCGGTACACCGCCGCCCACGTCATGCTGCGCCGGGTGCTGTCCGGCTACCTGGACTTCCCCCCGTCGAGCCTGGTCTTCCATCGTGAGCCGTGCCCGCGGTGCGCCAAGCCGACCGGCCGCCCGGCGCTGCCGCTGCGTTTCGGGGTGCATTTCTCCCTCGCGCACAGCGGGGACGCGGTGCTGATCGCCGTGGCCAGCCAGCAGGTGGGGGTGGACGTGGAGCAGCAGCCAACCTCATGTGTCTGCTCGATGTCGGCGGACATGAACGCGGCGGACGCGGAATGGGGCCGGTCGCTCGG
Organism: Streptosporangiaceae bacterium; assembly: GCA_035642895.1. Taxonomy (GTDB): domain Bacteria; phylum Actinomycetota; class Actinomycetes; order Streptosporangiales; family Streptosporangiaceae; genus RYN-230. Next base: position 11,934 of record DASQRM010000196.1, read on the forward strand.
TGAGGCCGGCCGGCACGACCTGGTCATCCGGTGGTGGGTACGGTCCGAGGCGGTGCTCAAGTGCACCGGGGAAGGCATCGGCCACGAAGTCGGCGAGTTCCCGGTCCTCGGCCGGCCGGGCGCCCCGAACGGCCTGGCCGGGCCCGGCGGCCCGGATCAGCTGGTGCCCGCCACCGCGGTGCACGGCACCTCGCTCATCTCGCTGCCGGCCCCGGCGGGCTACCAGGCCGCACTGGCGCTGGCCGGGAGCAGCACGGCCATCCGGCTGAGCGTCCAGGCGCCCTGGGCGCCCGCGACCCGCTCGCCCAGCCGGGGCGCCCCGGTCCGCTGAGCACGTGACATCCGCCCGGTCGCTTCCCTCCTGGGTCCTGCTGGCCGAGACCAGGCGCTGACCTCTGGTGCCACCCGTCCGTGAGGTGCGCGATACGGATATCTGTGCGCTGCGCGGGTAGCCTCGGAGTTAAGCGGCAGCGGGCAGAGGACAGGGTGGCAGACATGGCGGCAGTGTTCGCGGTAGACGCGTGCCGGACCCCGGTGGGCAAGATCAAGGGCTCGCTGGCCTCGGTCCGGCCCGACCACCTGACCGCCGAGGTGATCAAGGCCCTGCTGGCCCGCAACGAGTGGCTCGACCCGGCCCGGATCGACGACGTGTACTGGGGCGCGGCCAACCAGGCCGGCGAGGACAACCGGAACGTGGCCCGGATGGGCGTGCTGCTGGCCGGCCTCCCGGTCGAGGTGCCCGGCGCGACCGTCAACCGGCTGTGCGGATCCGGCCTGGAGGCCATCGCCAGCGCAGCGCGGGCCATCGCGGCCGGAGAGGCCGACATCATGCTGGCCGGCGGGGCCGAGTCGATGACGCGGGCGCCGTTCGTGCTGCCCCGGGCCAGCGACCCGTTTCCCCGCGAAGCCGGGGTCGCCGACACCCGGCTGGGCTGGCGGCTGGTCAGCCCGGTGATGCAGGAGCTCTACCCGCCGATCACCCTGGGCGAGACGGCGGAGAACGTGGCCGAGCGCTACGGGGTGAGCCGCGAGCGGCAGGACGAGTTCGCTCTGCGCAGCCACCAGCGGGCCGGTGCGGCCCGGGAGGCCGGGCGGTTCGACGACGAGATCGTGCCGGTGCCGACCGGGGCAGGCCCGGTCGGGCAGGATGAGGGCATCCGGCCCGGGCTGACCCTGGAGGAACTCGCGGCCAAGCGGCCCGCGTTCCGTAAGGGTGGCACGGTGACCGGGGGCAACTCCTCACCGCTGAATGACGGCGCGGCCGGCGTGCTGCTGGTGTCGGAGCGGGTCCTGGCCGGCGGGGTGACACCGCTGGCCCGGTACGAGGGCACCGCGGCCGCCGGGGTGCACCCGGACTACATGGGCATCGGGCCGGTGCCGGCCATGGGCAAGGTCCTCGGCCGGGTCGGCTGGGACGTGCGCAGCCTTGACCTGGTCGAGCTCAACGAGGCGTTCGCGGCCCAGGCGGTGGCCGCAGCGGACGAGCTCAAGCTCGACCCGGAGCGGGTCAACGTGAACGGTGGCGCGATCGCCATCGGCCACCCGCTGGGCTGCTCCGGGGCGCGGATCACCACCACGCTGCTGCACGAGCTGCGGCGCAGCGGCGGATCCCGGGGCGCCGCCGCCATGTGCATCGGGGTCGGGCAGGGCATCGCGACCCTCTGGCAGGCCCCCTGAGGCAGGCGGTAGCCCGCTGGCGCCAGGACAGAACCCGCCGGCCGGCGGTAGTGGCGGCACGCCCCGGAAACCCGGACAGCCCGCGGACCCGGCGTGGGCCGGGACCGCGGGCTGCTTATCAGCGCGGCGGGGCAGGCTGCGCCCCCCGCGCGGTGCTTCAGACGGCCTGCTCGGCGAGGGTGAAGGCCACCGTCCCCTCGTCATCGACCTGGGCGTCGAGTGACTTGTCGTCCAGGGCCACCGCAGCGCCTGGCTCCAGGAAGACGCGGGCGCCCTCGGTCTCTATTACCTGGTCGCCGTCTGCCGGGGTTTCGGCCAGGGTCACCTGGAACGCCGGACCGCCCTGGTCCTGCGACATGATGCGCAGGCCGGTCTCGTCCGGGAGTTCAGGCTGTGCGGTGAGGTTGCGGATCGCCGTCACGGCACTGTCGGTCAGTGTGAGCATCATCTGCTCCTCTGTATCGGGCATGTGCAGTTGGGCCTCCACTACCCGCTCTTGGCTGGATCACGCACGGCTTCGCCGGCTAACCGCAGCTGGCAGCCGGGGCCATGTCGAGAAACCGGCGCCAGCTCCGTCACCAGGCTGAGGCGCTATCGTGGCGCCCGCTGACCAGGAAGGATGAACTGATGCGATTCATGCTGCTGCAGAACTACGGACCGGTGGGGTCGGACTGCCCGCCGATGACGGAGTGGTCACCCGCGGATATCCGCGCGCACATCGAGTTCCAGCAGGTGCTCAACCGTGAGCTCGTCGAGCGGGGTGAGCTGGTGGACGCCCAGGGGCTGGCGGGTCCCGAGCAGGCCCAGCGGGTCGTGTCCGACGGGGCCGGGGTGCCAGTGATCACCGACGGGCCGTTCCCGGAATCCAAGGAACTGCTGGCCGGATACCGGCTGGTGGACGTGGAGACGGGCGGGCGGGCCATCGAGATCGCGGCCCAGGCCTCCGCCGCACCGGGACCGGGCGGGGTGCCGATCCAGCAGCCCATCGAGGTCCGCCAGGTGCTCAGCGCCCCCGACCCGGAAATGTGAGCCCCGGCGAGGTAAGCGGGGCCGGGGAAGCAGGGCCGAGATGAGCGGGGCCAGGAGCGCCGAGAGCCTGCTGCGGGAGCTGGCGCCGCAGGCCCTGGGCGCCGTGGCGCGCCGCTTCGGGGACTTCTCCGCCGCCGAGGACGCCGTCCAGGAGGCGCTGCTGGCCGCGGCTACCCGCTGGCCCGCGGACGGGACGCCGGACAACCCGCTCGGGTGGCTGATCCGGGTGGCCGCGCGGCGGATGACCGACCAGTACCGCAGCGAGGACGCCCGGCGCCGCCGGGAAACGCTGGCCGCCTCGTGGTCGCTGGCCACCACGGCGGGCCCGGTGCCGGGAGAAGACGACGACGCCCGGGACGACACGCTGATCCTCATGTTCATGTGCTGCCACCCGTCGCTGACCCCGGGGTCGGCCATCCCGCTCACGCTGCGCGCCGTGGGCGGCCTGACCACCCGGGAGATCGCCTCCGCATTCCTGGTGCCGGAGCCGACCATGGCCCAGCGGATCAGCCGGGCCAAGGCCACCCTGAAGGCCTCCGGAGAGCCGTTCACGCTCCCCCCGCCGGACCAGCGGGCGGGCCGGCTCCGGTCCGTGCTACACGTCCTCTACCTGCTGTTCAACGAGGGGTACGCCAGCAGTAGCGGCCCTGACCTGGCCCGCAGCGACCTGTCCGGCGAGGCGATCCGGCTGGCCCGCGCGCTGCACGCCAGCCTGCCCGGCCATCCGGAGGTGACCGGGCTGCTGGCCCTGATGCTGCTCACCGATGCGCGGCGGCCCGCCCGGACCGGCCCCGGCGGCGAGCTGATCCCGCTGGCTGAGCAGCAGCGCGGCCGGTGGGACCGGGCGCTCATCACCGAGGGGACGTCCCTCATCACCGGGGCGCTCCGGCAGGGAGAGCCGGGGGAGTACCAGCTGCAGGCCGCGATCGCCGCCGTGCACGACCAGGCGCCCAGCTACGCCGAGACGGGCTGGCCGCAGATCCTGTCCCTGTATGGCCGGCTGGAGCGGCTGACCGGGAACCCGATGGTGACGCTCAACCGGGCGGTGGCCGTGGCCATGGCCGAAGGCCCGGCCGCCGGCCTGGCCCTGCTCGACGGGGTCGGCGGCCGGCTCGGCAGCCATCACCGGTTCCACGCGGTCCGCGGCCACCTGCTCGAGCTGGCCGGGGACGGCGCCAGCGCGGCCGCTGAGTTCCGGGCCGCGGCCGTGGGCACCGCGAACCTGCGCGAACAGCACTACCTGACGGCCAAGGCGGCCAGCCTGGCCGCGGGCGGGGCGGATCGTTCCGGGTAGGGTCGGCCCCACGGGTGTGCACCACGAACAAGGGGGCCCGCGCGCCGTGGTCGGTAACAGCAGTGCCCCGAATAGCAGTGCCTCGAATGACAGTGCCGCGGACAGCAGCGTCCCGGACGCCAGCGCCCCGGACAGCAGCGCCGAAGACGCCGCGGCGGAAGGGGGGCGGGCCGGCCGCGACGTTCCTGCTGCGGGCGTCACCACGCCGGCACCAGACCCGGACCGGCTGCCGGACCGGATCTGGACCGTGCCGAACGCGATCAGCATCGCGCGGCTGCTCGGTGTCCCGGTGTTCTTGTGGCTGGTACTGGGCCCGCACGCGGACGGCTGGGCCGTCATCCTGCTGATCGGCGCGGCCGCGTCGGACTGGCTGGACGGGAAGCTGGCCCGGGCCCTGCACCAGGAGAGCCGGCTGGGGCAGGTGCTCGACCCCACCGCGGACCGGCTGTACATCGGCGTCATGCTCATCGGGCTGGCCATCCGCGCCCTGATCCCGTGGTGGCTGGTGGGGGTGCTGGTCGGCCGGGAACTGGTGCTCGCCGTGGCCCTGCTCCGGCTACGCGCCCGGGGCTGGGAGCCGCTGCAGGTCAGCTTCGTGGGCAAGGCCGCCACGCTATGCCTGTTTTACGCGTTTCCGCTGCTCCTCCTGGGCGCGTACGGTGGCGACGCCGCCCAGGTGGCCAAGGTGGTCGGCTGGGCGTTCGTGGCCTGGGGCACCGCGCTGTACTGGTGCGCGGCTGCGGTGTACCTGATCCAGGCCTGGCGGCTCACCTCGGGTGGCGATGAGGTAGCCGAACCGGGACAACCGGATGGCTAACCAGGTAGCGGCGTTGGCCGGCCGCCAGGTGCCCGTCATGATGGAGGAACGCTGCCATAACACTGGGCTCGAACCACTGGGCCGATCCGCAGGCCGGAATGGACGCGGGGACGAGGGGAATCTCGCCCGGACAATGGTGAAGGAGGCCCGCCACCGGTGAAGGCTGTCGTGATGGCCGGCGGAGAGGGCACCCGGCTGCGCCCGATGACCGCCAATCAGCCCAAGCCCCTGCTGCCCGTCTGCAACAAGCCGATCATGGAACACGTGCTGCGGCTGCTGAAGCGGCACGGCTTCGACGAGACGGTGGTCACCGTCCAGTTCCTGGCCTCGCTGGTGCGCAACTACTTCGGCGACGGCGAGGACGTGGGGATGAGCCTCCAGTACGCCACGGAGGAAGCCCCGCTCGGCACCGCGGGCAGCGTCAAGAACGCCGAGGACGCCCTGCGGGACGAGCCGTTCCTGGTGATCTCCGGGGATGCGCTGACTGATATCGACCTGACCGCCATGGTCCGCGCGCACAAGGAAAACGGTGCCCTGGTCACCGTGGGGCTCACCCGGGTGCCCAACCCGCTGGAGTTCGGCATCATCATCGTCGGCGAGGACGGCCGGATCCAGCGGTTCCTGGAGAAGCCCACCTGGGGGCAGGTGTTCTCGGACACGGTCAACACCGGGATCTACGTGATGGAACCCGAGGTGCTGGCCGAGGTGGCCCCCGGGGAGTCGGTGGACTGGTCCGCTGACGTGTTCCCGGCCCTGCTCAAGCGCGGGGCGCCGCTGTTCGGCTGGATCGCCGACGGCTACTGGGAGGATGTCGGCACGCACGAGAGCTATCTCAAGGCCCAGGCCGACGTGCTGTCCGGCCGAGTGGACACCGAAATCGACGGGTTCGAGGTGTCACCGGGGGTCTGGGTGGCCGAGGGCGCCGAGGTGGACCCGGAGGCCCTGCTGTCCGGCCCGATCTGCATCGGTGACTACGCCAAGGTCGAGGCGGGCGCAGAACTGCGCGAGTTCACCGTGCTGGGCAGCAACGTGGTGGTCAAGGAGGGTGCGTTCCTGCACCGCGCCGTGGTGCACAACAACGTCTATGTGGGCCAGGGTGTCACCCTGCGCGGCTGCGTCATCGGCAAGAACACCGACGTGATGCCCTCGGCGCGGATCGAGGAAGGCGCAGTGGTCGGCGACGAGTGCGTGATCGAGCCGGAGGCCTACCTCTCCGCGGGCGTCAAGGTCTACCCGTTCAAGACCATCGAAGCGGGCGCGGTGGTGAACACCAGCGTCATCTGGGAATCCCGCGGCCAGCGCACCCTGTTCGGGCCGCACGGCGTGTCCGGCCTGGTCAACGTGGAGATCACCCCGGAGCTGTGCGTGCGGCTGACCAGCGCCTACGCGACCACGCTGAAGAAGGGGTCGATGGTCACCACCTCGCGTGATGTGTCGCGTGCCGCGCGGGCGCTCAAGCGGGCGGTGCAGTGCGCGCTGAACGCCAGCGCCATCAACGTGGTGGACCTGGAGGCGCAGCCGCTGCCGGTGGCCCGGTTCCAGACGGCCCGCAGCGTGTGCAGCGGGGGAGTCGCGCTGCGCACCACCTCCGGTGACCCGCAGTCCATCGACATCGTGTTCCTGGACGAGCGCGGCGCGGAACTGTCCCAGACGGCCGCGCGCAAGCTGGAACGGGTTTTCTCCCGGCAGGAGTACCGGCGGGCCTTCCCCGGCGAGATCGCCGAGCTCACCTACCCATCCCGGGTCGTCGAGTCCTACACCCAGGAACTGGCGCGCAGCGTCGACCTGACCGGCGTGCGTGAGGCGGGGCTGAAGGTCGTGGTGGACTGTGCCGGCGGCACGGTGTCGCTGGTCCTGCCCAGCCTGCTCGGCCGGCTGGGGGTGGATGCGCTCACCGTGAACAACCGGCTGGACGAGGCCAGCCCGACGCAGAGCCTGGCCCAGGTCCGGGCGGGCATGCAGCGGCTGTCTGAGCTGGTCGCCTCGTCCCGGGCGGCGTTCGGGGTGCGGTTCGACCAGGTCGGTGAGCGGATCATGCTGGTGGACGACAAGGGTGCGATGATCAGTGACGACCGGGCCCTGCTGGTCGCGCTGGACCTCATTGCAGCGGAGCGGCGGTCCGGCCGGGTGGCGCTGCCGGTGACCACCACCCGGGTGGCCGAGCAAGTCTGCCGGTTCCACGGCGTGCACGTGGACTGGACCCCGACCTCGCTGCACGGCCTGACCGAGGCCACCGCGGGTGACGATGTAATCTTCGGCGGCGACGGCCGGGGCGGCTACGTGGTGCCGGAATTCAGCCGGACCCTGGACGGGATCGCGGCGTTCGCCCGGCTGCTCGGGCTGGTCGCCCGGACCCGGCTGTCGCTCAGCCAGATCGACGCCCGGATCCCGGCCGCGCATCTGCTGCGGCGCTCCATGCCCACGCCGTGGGCGGCCAAGGGCAGCGTGATGCGCACGGTCGTGGAGGCCGCAGGCGACCGGACCGTGGACACCACCGACGGGGTCCGGATCGTCGAGCCGGATGGCGGCTGGGTCCTGGTGCTGCCCGACCCGGCTGACGCGGTGACCCACCTGTGGGCCGAGGGGGCGGACGCGGATACCGCGCAGGCGCTGCTGGACGAGTGGGCCGCCGTCGCGGAGCGAGCAGGCAGCTGAACGGCACGATCAGGCAATTAGTGAGTCAGCGATCGGTCAGGGCGTTAAGCTGGCCAGCTCAGTGTCCAGCAAGGACATCGCCGCCCATGAGACAATCCACCTCATCGGAGCGTGCACGAGTCGTGCGTCGGAGGTGCGGCCAGAATGTGGCGGAGACGTCGCGAAAGCACCCCGGGCGGGTCCGGCGGAGCCGAGTCAGCCCCTGGATTCCGGCGGCGCCGGGGGTGGTGGGCGCGGTTCACCCCGTCGGGGCGACGCGCGTGGCGCATGGACCGGCCGGGCGCAGCCCAGGTAGCGTGGACCGAGTCCACGGAGCATGCAACGTCCGAGCACCGGGAACGGGCCAGGTCCGACGTAGTTCCCGCCCCGAGCCCATGGCCAGCAGAGGAGAGGCTGGGCCTCGACATGCCGAGCATCTACTGCACACGCTGCGGTCAGGCAAATCCTGACGACGCGCGTTTTTGCCTGCATTGCGGGACGATGCTGGCGCGCGGCGGGGCCGAGCGCCCCGGCGAAACCACCTCAACCATCTCGCTGGGCGGCGACGTAGCCGAACCCGACTACGACGACTTCACCGACCAGGCCGCCCCGGAGCAGCTACCGCCGGGCACCGCGCTGCTGGTGGTCAGGCGCGGCCCGAACGCGGGCAGCCGGTTCCTGCTTGACCACGACATCACCACGGCCGGCCGGCACCGGGACAGTGACATCTTCCTCGACGATGTCACGGTCTCGCGCAGGCACGCCGAGTTCTACCGCCATGGCGACCGTTTCAGCGTGCGCGACGTCGGCAGCCTTAACGGCACCTACGTCAACCAGGAACGGATCGAGGAGGCGCCGCTGAACGGCGGCGACGAGGTGCAGGTCGGCAAGTTCCGGCTGGTGTTCCTGACCGGGCGGCGGCCCCAGTATGAGCGTGGCGGCGGGGGCGCCCAGGTAGGGGCATGAACGCTCAGCCTGCCCGGGCTTCTTTCGGCATCGGCGAGGTGCTCGCCCAGCTCCGCGGCGAGTTCCCGGATGTCAGCGTGTCCAAGATCCGGTTCCTGGAGTCCGAGGGGCTGATCCAGCCCGCCCGGTCGCCGTCCAAGTACCGGCGGTTCAGCCCCGCCGACGTGGAACGGCTGCGTTACATCCTGACCGCGCAGCGCGACGAGTACCTTCCGCTGCGGGTGATCAAGGACCGGCTGGCCGCCGCCGAAGACGACGCCGGGGACGACCGCGACGGGCCGCCGTGCCGGCGCCGGCCGCTGAGCCGGCGGGAACTGCTCGACGCGGCCGGGATCGACGAGAGTTACCTGACCGAACTGGAAGACTTCGGCCTGGTCCGGCCCTCAGGACGGCAATACGGGCCGGAGGCCCTGGATGCCGCCCGGATCATCGTCGCGCTCGGCCGCTACGGGGTCCAGGCGCGGCACCTGCGCGCGGTCCGGGCGGCCGTGGAACGCGAGACTTCACTGATCGAGCAGGTGGTGGCGCCCACACGGCGGCAGCGCAACCCCGGGTCACGCGAGCGGGCCGGGCAGATCGCCCAGGAAATCGCGGCCCTGTCGCTGCAGTTGCACGGTTCCCTGATGGGCAGTGCCCTGGCCGACGCCGGGCTGGAGACAGATGGGCTGGCCCAGGCGGCCCAGTCCACGGGGACGGCCGGGACCGTCCGGGCCCCGGGAACTGCCCGGCCGGCGGGTGGCGCTCATGCCGCCCAGGCCGAGGTCAGGCTGGGGGGTGCGGGGTATAACGAGCCAGGATTCGCCGGCCCGGCCGCGGCCAGGTCCGGGGCGTGACCGGGCCTGGCCGGGAGCTGATTCCCGCCGCCGGCCGCCGGCCCGCCGGGGCCGGCCGCCACCGCACTTTCGGCCGGCACGGGTGTACGTTGGCTAGGGAGTGCCCACCGCAGGGCCCCCGCATGAGGCAGCGCGTCAGGCGCGTATGAGGACGGAGCCGCCGTGAGGAAGATGGAGGTCGTCGGCGTCCGGGTCGAGATGCCCACGAACCAGCCCATCGTCCTGCTGAAGGAGACGCAGGGGGACCGTTACCTGCCGATCTGGATCGGGCCGGTCGAGGCAACCGCGATCGCTTTTGCCCAGCAGGGCATGGTCCCGGCGCGCCCGCTCACCCACGACCTGTTCCGGGACGTGCTGGAAGCCCTCGAAGTCCAACTGCAGACCGTGAACATCACGGCGCTACGGGACGGCATCTTCTTCGCGGACCTGATCTTCTCCAACGGGAAGGAAGTCAGCGCCAGGCCATCAGATTCCATCGCCCTCGCCCTGCGCACCGGCGCGGCCATCTACGCCAGCGATGAGGTCCTCGACGAGGCGGGCGTAGCCATCCCGGACGAGCAGGAAGACGAGGTCGAGAAATTCCGCGAGTTTCTCGACACGATCACCCCCGAAGACTTCGGCCGCGCAACCTAGCGGGCGCCCGCGGCCGGGGTCTAGCAGGAGCCCGAGGGTGGCGAGCGGGTGCGTAAGCTGTAGCTAGCACGCAAGCCACCGCGTCCCTGGCCCTGAACCGGGGGTCCAGCCGGGCACCCGAGCCGTAGCTAGGGCCCAAGCCACCGCATATCTGCGGTCCGAGGCCAGGCCCGCCGCAGGCGGGTCTCGGCCGAGGCTGCGGATGGCGGGGGGTCCAGGGGGGTCGTCCCCCCGGACTAGTACCTCACGACGCGCCGCCGGCGATCGTTGACGCACCCGGCGCTGGCGGCCTACCGTGCGAGACGAGTACCCAGGGTGGCTAACTCCCGGGTGGAGGCAGGCGTGGCGGTAACCAAAGGTAACAGCGATTCACCGGAAGTCCGCGGTGCGGCGATCCGGCAGGCTGGGGAGCAGGGACTGCTATTCGGCGACGATGTCGCCGCCCGGCCGGAGGGAATCGGCTACCGCGGTCCTACCGCGTGCTCGGCCGCGGGCATCACCTACCGCCAGCTCGATTACTGGGCCCGGACCGGCCTGGTCGAGCCCAGCGTGCGGGCCGCCCAGGGATCAGGCTCCGCGCGGCTCTACAGCTTCCGGGACATCCTCGTGCTCAAGGTCGTGAAGCGGCTGCTGGACACGGGAATCTCACTGCAGCAGATCCGCACGGCCGTGGCCCACCTGCACAGCCGGGGCACCGGCGACCTGGCCAAGGTCACCCTGATGAGCGACGGGGTCAGCGTCTACGAGTGCACCTCCTCCGACGAGGTGGTGGACCTGCTGCAAGGTGGTCAGGGCGTGTTCGGCATTGCGCTGGGCCGCATCTGGCAGGAAGTCGACGGAACCCTGGCTGAACTGCCCGCTGAGCAGGCTGACGAAGCCACGGACGCGACGGAGACCGCTTCCGGCCGCTCGCACGCGGACGAACTGGCCCGGCGGCGGGCCCGCCGGACCGGCTGACCCCCTCAGCCCGGCTGACCCAGGGAATCCAGCCGGCGGGTCAGCAGGCAGCCGGAGCAGGCTCGGGTAAGCTCGATGCTGCTGATCACACCGTCCGGGAGAGATCCCGAGCAGCCAGCGCGGGACGCCGAAGGGGCAACCTCCCCGGAACCTCTCAGGCACCCAGGACCGGACGGGACAGGCATCTCTGGAGTTCACGCGCTGGCCCAGCGTCCTGCGAGCAGGCTGGCGGCGACAGAGGGGGAGGACCACCCGGGCATGGACGTGCCTGGCGGCTCCCTCTGGAGGCTCCGATGACCTTTGCAGCACAGGCCTTTGATGCACAGGCCTTTGAGTCACTGAACTTTGAGTCACGTCACATCGGGCCGTCCCCGGCCGAGCAGGAGCGGATGCTCGCCGCCACCGGCCACGCTTCGCTCGACGAGCTGACCCAGGCGGCCCTGCCGCCGGGTATCGGGGACCCGCGGCCGCTGAGCCTGCCGCCTGCGCTGTCCGAAGCGGAAGCGCTAGCCGAGCTGCGCCGCCTGGCGGGCCGGAACACGGTCACCCGTTCCATGATCGGGCTGGGTTACTACGGCACGCATACCCCGTCGGTGATCCGCCGCAATGTGCTGGAGAACCCGGCCTGGTATACCGCCTACACCCCCTACCAGCCGGAGATCTCCCAGGGCCGGCTAGAGGCTCTGCTCACCTTCCAGACCCTCGTCGAGGACCTGACGGCGCTGCCTCTCGCCGGTGCGTCCCTGCTGGATGAGGCGACCGCGGCCGCCGAGGCGATGACGCTGGCCCGGCGGACGGCCCGGCGGGGCCGCATCTTCCTGGCCGACGCGGACTGCCTGCCGCAGACCCTGGCCGTGCTGGCCACCCGGGCCGAGCCGCTCGGCATCGAGCTGGTGGTCGCCCCGGTCACCCCGGAGGTGATCGCGGCGCAGCCCGACGACGAGCTGTTCGGGGTCTTGCTGCAGTACCCCGGGGCCAGCGGCGAGATCCGCGACCTGCGCCCGGTCATCGACGCCGCGCACGACCGCGGCGCGCTCGCCGCGGTCGGCGCCGACCTGCTGGCCCTGACCCTGCTCATGCCGCCGGGGGAGCTGGGCGCCGACATCGCGGTGGGCAGCACGCAGCGGTTCGGCGTGCCGATGGGCTACGGCGGCCCGCATGCGGCCTACATGTCGGTCCGCGACGAGCTGCGCCGCCAGCTCCCGGGCCGCCTGGTCGGCGTGTCTCTTGACGCGGACGGCAGGCCGGCCTACCGGCTCGCGCTGCAAGCCCGCGAGCAGCACATCCGCCGGGAAAAGGCGACCAGCAACATCTGCACCGCGCAGGTGCTGCTGGCCGTGATGGCGGCTATGTACGCGGTGTACCACGGCCCCGACGGGCTGGCCGGGATCGCGGCCGGCGTGCACCGGCGGGCGGCCCGGCTGGCCGCCACGCTGCGGGCCAGCGGCCTGGATGCGCCCTCCGGCGGGTTCTTCGACACGATCCGGGTGCGCCTGGAGGGCGCGGCCGACGCCGTGGCCCGGGCCCGTGCGGCCGGCTACACCCTGTTCCTGGCCGATCCCGGCACGGTCGGCATCGCCTGCGACGAGACCACCACGGACGCCGAGCTCCTGGAGGTGGCCACGGTGCTGGCCGCCGGGCAGCCGGGCGCCACGGTGCCGGGCCAGCTCGCGGACTCCGGTCCGGTGCTCCCGGCCGGCCTGGCCCGGAGCTCGGGGTTCCTCGGCCACCCGGTCTTCCACGAGCACCGGAGTGAGACGGCCATGCTGCGTTACCTGCGCCGCCTGGCCGACTTCGATATCGCGCTGGACCGCTCGATGATCCCGCTCGGCTCGTGCACGATGAAGCTGAACGCGGCCGCCGAGATGGAGGCCGTGACCTGGCCGGGATTCGCCGACCTGCACCCGTTCGGGCCCGCGGGGCAGGCCGCCGGGTACCACGAGCTGATCACCGACCTGGAACGCTGGCTGGCCGAGATCACCGGGTACGACGCGGTGTCGGTGCAGCCGAACGCGGGATCGCAGGGTGAGCTGGCCGGCCTGCTGGCCATCCGGGGCTACCACAGCTCCCGCGGCGACGCCGGCCGGGACATCTGCCTGATCCCCGAGTCGGCGCACGGGACCAACGCGGCCAGCGCGGTCCTGGCGGGCCTGCGGGTCGTGGTGGTCAGGTGCGGCCCCGACGGCGCGATCGACCTCGCCGACCTGCACGCCAAGCTGGAGTCCCGGGGCGGGCAGATCGGCGCGATCATGCTGACCTACCCGTCCACCAACGGGGTGTTCGAGGAGACGGTGACGCAGGTCTGCGAGGCGGTGCACGCGGCGGGCGGCCAGGTGTACGTCGATGGCGCGAACCTGAACGCGCTGGTCGGCCTGGCCCGGCCAGGGTGGTTCGGCGCGGACGTGTCGCACCTGAACCTGCACAAGACGTTCTGCATCCCGCACGGCGGCGGCGGCCCCGGCGTTGGCCCCGTCGCGGCCCGCGCCCACCTCGCGCCGTTCCTGCCGGAGCGGGCGGGCCAGGCGTCAACCCACGCCCACCAGGTGGCGGCGGCGCCGTACGGCTCGGCCGGGATCCTGCCGATCTCCTGGGCCTACATCCGGATGATGGGACCCGACGGCCTGCGCCGGGCCACCCAGGTGGCCATCCTCGCCGCCAACTACGTGGCCGCCCGGCTGGCCCCGCACTACCCGGTGCTCTACACCGGGCAGGGCGGCCTCGTCGCGCACGAAGCCATCCTGGACATCCGGCCCATCACCCGGGAGACCGGGGTGACGGTCGAGGACGTGGCCAAGCGCCTCATCGACTATGGATTCCACGCGCCGACCATGTCGTTCCCGGTCGCCGGCACGCTCATGATCGAGCCCACCGAGAGCGAGGATCTCGCCGAGCTGGACCGGTTCTGCGACGCCATGATCGCGATCCGCCGTGAGATCGAGATGGTCGCCTCCGGCGAGTACGACAGCCAGGACAACCCGCTGCGGAACGCCCCGCACACCGCGTCCATGCTGCTCGAGGCCGACTGGAAGCACCCGTACGAACGGGCCGAGGCGGCGTACCCGATACCCGGTGACCGGCGGGCCAAGTACTGGCCCCCGGTGCGCCGCATCGACCAGGCGTACGGCGACCGGAACCTGGTCTGCGCCTGCCCGCCGGCCGAGGCGTTCGCGGAATGAGACGACGGTCCGGCGCACTGGGGCCCGGGTGCACTGGGCCGGCGTCTATAGCCCCGGGCTCCTAGGCGTTACGCTGCCGCCAGGACACTGGCAGGAAAGGCTCAGGATGGGTAACTCGTCCCCGTCGTTCATCGTCGGCCTGGACAACGGCGGCACCATGAACAACGCCACGGTGCTGGACCCGTTGGGCCAGTTCCTGGTGGAGCACATGCTGGAGCGGCCCAGCCGGGTCCGCGAGGGGCCGGACCTGGCCATCGAGTCGCTGGCCGGGTCCTTCGATCAGGTGCTGGAGGTCACCGGCGTGGACCGGGCCGCGGTGGCCGCGGTAGGCCTGGACACCCCCGGCCCGGCCAGCGCGGACGGCGTCCTGTCGTCCAGGGGTGCCACCAACTTCGCCCATCCCGGCTGGGGCGGCTTCAACATCCGCGTCGCCCTGGAGGAGCGGCTCGGCCTGCCCGTCGTGTACACCAACGACGCCAACGCGGCCACGCTGTACGCCCACTACGCGCGGTTCGGCGACGACGCGCCGCAGCATTCGTCGGTGGCGGTCATCGTGGGTACCGGCCTGGGTGGCGGCCTGGTCGAGGCGGGCCAGGTGGTGAGCGGGGTAGCCGGCATGGCGGGTGAACTGGGCCACGTCCAGATCCCGCTGGAGGGGCTCCTGGAAGAGGGCCAGCCGGTGCCGGTCTGCAACTGCGGGCTGCACGGTGACGTTGAGAGCTTCGCCTCCCTGTGCGGGATCGAGCAGAACCTGCTGCCGTACTGGCTCACCCGCTACGCAGGGCACGGGCTCGCTGACGTCCAGCCGCTGTCCCGCGCGGCCAAGCTGGTCCGGGGCTACGGCGAGGCCGGTGACCCGCTGGCGCGGAACATCTTCGAGCAGCAGGCGGCGGCGCTGGGCCGGCTCTTCTCCATCGCGGCCATGTTCACCGATCCGGGCACCTATTTCGTGGGGGGCGGGGTCGTGGAAGCCGACCCCGCGTTCAGCGAATGGTTCCTGAGCCGGATCCGGGAGCACACCACGCTGCGGGCCGAGCAGGCCAAGCTGGTCGATTTCGCCCTGGTGCCCGATCTGGACCGGGCGGGTGCGCGGGGTGCTGCGCTCGCCGCACGCTCAGCCATAGGCGACCGCGAATAGAGTTACTGGGTGGCAGATCCGCAGTCTTACCGGCCAGCGCCGGGGTCCATCCCCGAGTCGCCGGGCGTGTACCGGTTCTCGGATGCGCACGGCCGGGTCATCTACGTCGGAAAGGCGAAGAATCTCCGGCAGCGGCTGAATTCCTATTTCGCGGATTTCGCCAACCTGCACCCGCGGACCCAGACCATGGTGCGCACGGCGGCCAAGGTCGACTGGACCGTGGTGGCCACCGAGGTCGAGGCGCTCCAGCTGGAGTACTCCTGGATCAAGGAGTACGACCCGCGCTTCAACGTCCGCTACCGCGACGACAAAAGCTATCCGTACCTGGCCGTCACCATGGGTGAGGACTTCCCGCGGGTCATGGTCATGCGCGGCGCGAAGCGGCGCGGGGTTCGTTATTTCGGGCCCTACTCGCACGCGTGGGCAATTCGCGAAACGGTCGACGCGCTGCTGCGCGTGTTCCCGGTCCGCACCTGCTCGGCCGGGGTGTTCAAGCGGGCCGGGCAGATCGGGCGGCCCTGCCTGCTCGGCTACATCGGCAAGTGCTCGGCGCCGTGCGTGGGCCGGGTCAGCGAGGCCGAGCACCGGCTGCTCGCCGAGGAATTCTGCGACTTCATGGCCGGGCAGACCGACCGGTTCATCCGCCGCCTGGAAGCCGAGATGCGCGAAGCCGCCCGGGCCGAGGAGTTCGAGCGGGCCGCGCGGCTGCGCGATGACGTCAAGGCGCTGCAGCGGGCCCTGGAGAAGCAGACCGTGGTCCTGGGCGACGGCACGGACTGCGACGTCATCGCGCTCACCGAGGACCAGCTGGAAGCGGCGGTCCAGGTCTTCTACGTGCGGGACGGCCGGGTCCGCGGGCAGCGCGGCTGGGTAGTGGACAAGGTCGAGGATGTGACCACGGGCGAGCTGGTCGAGCAATTCCTGGGCCAGGTCTACAGCGACGACGCGGTGGCCGGCCCGGCGCCGGGCACGCAGATCCCCGACGGCTCCGAGGAGGCGCCGGGGCGCCGGACCATGGGACAGAAGGGAAACGCCCGCCCGGCCACCCGGTCCGCGGCCATTCCGCGCGAGGTGCTGGTACCGGAACTCCCGCCGGACGCGCCGGCGGTCGAGGAATGGCTGGCGGAACGGCGCGGCGGGCCGGTCCGGCTCCGGGTGCCCGTGCGCGGGCCCAAGAAGGCGTTGCTGGAAACCGTGGCCCGCAACGCCGCCGAGTCGCTGGCCCTGCACAAGACCCGGCGGGCCAGCGACCTGACCACCCGCAGCCGGGCCCTCGCCGAGATCCAGGAGGCGCTCGGGCTGGACGAGGCGCCACTGCGCATCGAGTGCTACGACGTCTCCAACCTGCAGGGCACGCACGTGGTCGCCTCCATGGTCGTCTTCGAGGACGGCCTGGCCCGCAAGGGGGAGTACCGCCGCTTCAGCATCCGGGGCCTGGACGGGACCGACGACGTCGCCGCGATCCACGAGGTGATCCTGCGCCGGTTCCGCCGCTACCTGGACGAGCGGGAAGCCACCGGCGAGCTCGACTCCCTCGGCGACCCCGAGGTCTCCGCCGAGGCCGCACGGCAGCGCAAGTTCGCCTACCCGCCCAACCTGGTCGTGATCGACGGCGGCCCGGCCCAGGTGGCCGCCGCGGCCCGCGCGCTCGGAGAGCTCGGCATCGACGACGTCGCCGCGTGCGGCCTGGCCAAGCGGCTGGAGGAGGTCTGGCTGCCCGGCGACGACTCCCCGGTGATCCTGCCCCGGACCAGCGAGGGGCTGTACCTGCTGCAGCGGGTCCGGGACGAGGCGCACCGCTTCGCGATCACATACCACCGGGCAAAACGGTCAAAGGCGCTCGCGGTCAGCGAGCTTGACTCGGTCCCGGGACTAGGCCCGGCGCGGCGGGCTACGCTGCTACGGCACTTCGGCTCGGTGCGCAGGCTCGCCAGCGCCTCGGAGGCGGAGATTGCCGGGCTTCCTGGCATCGGCCCGCGGGTCGCGAGCACGGTGCTCGCCGCGCTGCGGCCGGGGCCAGCCACGGAGCCGACCGCAGAGCAAACGGGGGATGGGAACAGCGCGCAGAATGGCATTGACCGCGGGGAGCAGGACGGCCATGACCATGGCCAGGGGGATGGCCAGGAGCATGACCAGGGCGCAGAGGGGGGCGCCATGAGGCGCGCAGCTGACCCGGCGGGGACGCCGGAGAACGGGCCGGGCCGCCGGTGAGCGCGCATGATGAGCGTGCGGAGGCGGCACCCGGCCCGGACATCGTGATCATCACCGGGATGTCCGGTGCGGGGCGCAGCACCGCGGCCAAGTCGCTGGAGGACCTCGACTGGTTCGTGGCCGACAACATCCCGCCCGGACTGCTGCCGACCATGATCGAGCTGGCCCGCCGGGCCGTCGGCGCGGTGCCGCGGATCGCCGCCGTGATGGACGTGCGCAGCCGGGCGTTCTCCACCGACCTGCAGTCGGCCATCGGCGAGCTGGCCGCCCGGGGAGTCCGGCCGCGGGTCGTGTTCCTGGAGGCCGCCGACGACACCCTGGTCCGCCGGTTCGAGAGCGTCCGCCGCCCGCACCCGCTCCAGGAAGACGGCCGGGTGGTGGAGGGCATCGCCGCGGAGCGGGAGCTGCTCCGCGGCGTCCGGGAAGAAGCCGACCTGGTCATCGACACCTCGGCGCTGAACGTGCACGAGCTGCGGGCCCGGATGCACGACGCGTTCAGCGCCGATGCCTCGGCCACGCTGCGGGTGAACGTGGTGTCCTTCGGTTACAAGTACGGGCTGCCGGTCGACGCCGACATCGTGGCCGACTGCCGGTTCCTGCCCAACCCGCGCTGGGTGGCCGACCTGGCCGCGCTGACCGGGCAGGACGAGCGGGTCCGTGATTACGTGCTCAGCCGGCCCGGGGCCGCGGAATTCCTGGACTCCTACCTGTCCGCGCTGCGGGTAGTGCTGGCCGGCTATGAGCGGGAGGGCAAGCGCTTCGTCACGCTGGCCATCGGCTGCACGGGCGGCAAGCACCGGAGCGTGGCGGTCGCCGAGCAGATCGCCAGCCAGCTGAGCGGCAAGGGGCCGGCCGTCCAGGTCGTGCACCGGGATCTGGGGCGCGAATGACGGCTGGCCCCGCTGACCCCGGCGCCCGCAGCTCCAGTCCCTCCACCACGGGCCCGGCCGACGTGGGCATGGCGCCCTCCGTCCGGCCGCTGAACCCCAAGGTGGCCGCGCTCGGCGGCGGCCACGGCCTGTTCGCCGCACTCTCAGCGCTGCGCCGGGTAACCCGGCAGCTCAGCGCCATCGTGACCGTGGCCGACGACGGGGGCTCCAGCGGCAGGCTGCGCCGCCAGTACGGCGTCCTGCCGCCCGGTGACCTGCGGATGGCGCTCGCGGCGCTGTGCGGTGACGATGCCTGGGGCACCACCTGGAGCCGGGTGGTCCAGCACCGCTTCACCGGGGGGGAGACCGAGCTCGGCGGGCACGCGGTCGGCAACGTGCTGATCGTGGCGCTGTGGGAGCTGCTCGGCGATACCGTGCAGGGGCTGGACTGGGTGGGCCGCCTGCTCGGCGCGTACGGCCGGGTGCTGCCCATGGCGTCCGTCCCGCTCGACCTGGTGGCCGAGGTGCAGGGGCTCGACCCGGAACGCCCGCTCGCGCTGAGCACGGTGCGTGGCCAGGTCGCCTGCGCGTCCACCACCGGCCGGGTCCGCTCGGTGTCCCTGATCCCCGAAGACCCGCCCGCCTGCCCGGAGGCGGTCACCGCGATCCTGGACGCCGACTGGGTGGTGCTCGGGCCCGGCTCGTGGTTCACCAGCGTCCTGCCCCACCTGATGGTTCCTGAGCTGGCCCAGGCCCTGGTCAGCACGCCGGCCCGGCGGATCGTGGCCCTGAACCTGAGCGCGCAGCCCGGCGAGACCGAGGGATTCTCCCCGCAGACGCACCTGGAGGTGCTGGCCGACCACGCACCACAACTGAAAATTGACATCGTGCTCGCCGATCGGGGGGCCGCGGGGGGCGCGGCCGCCGAGCTGGAGAAGGCGGCGGGCCTGCTGGGTGGCCGGCTGGTCCTGGCCGACCTGGCCATGCGCGATGGAACACCACGCCACGACCCGCGTCAGCTGGCCGGGGCGTTCGCAGAGATCTTCGAGGGGGAGTGATGCCGGTGGCGATGACCGGCCTGGTCAAAGACGAGCTCAGCCGCGTGACGGTGCTCAAGCCATGCTGCCGCAAGGCGGAGGTGTCCGCGCTGCTGCGCTTCGCCGGGGGACTGCACCTGGCCAGCGGGCGCATCGTGGTGGAGGCCGAGCTGGACACCGGCGTGGCCGCGCGGCGGCTGCGCAAGGACATCGCGGAGGTGTTCGGCCATTCCTCGGACATGATCGTGCTGGCCCCGAGCGGGCTCCGCAAGGGCAACCGCTACGTGGTCCGGGTGCGCAAGGACGGGGACAGCCTGGCCCGGCAGACGGGCCTGGTGGACAACTACGGCCGGCCGGTCCGCGGGCTGCCCCGGCAGGTCGTGTCGGGCACCACCTGCGACTGCGAGGCCGCCTGGCGCGGCGCCTTCCTGGCCCACGGCTCGCTCACCGGGCCGGGGCGCTCGATGTCCCTGGAGATCACCTGCCCGGGCCCGGAAGCCGCCCTGGCGCTGGTGGGCGCGGCCCGGCGGCTGAAGATCCACGCTAAGGCCCGCGAGGTGCGCGGGGTGGACCGGGTCGTGGTCCGGGACGGTGACGCGATCAGCGCCCTGCTGACCCGGCTGGGCGCCCACGACAGCGTGCTGGCCTGGGAGGAACGCCGGATGCGGCGCGAAGTCCGGGCCACTGCGAACCGGCTGGCCAACTTCGACGACGCCAACCTGCGGCGCAGCGCCCGGGCCGCGGTCGCGGCCGGCGCGCGGGTCGAGCGGGCCCTGGAGATCCTGGGCACCGAGGCGCCCGAGCACCTGACCGTGGCCGGCCGGCTCCGGATCGAGCACCGGCAAGCCAGCCTGGAGGAACTGGGCCAGCTGGCCAGCCCCCCGCTGACCAAGGACGCGATCGCCGGGCGGATTCGCCGGCTGCTGGCCATGGCGGACAAGCGGGCCCGTGACCTCGGTGTCCCCGACACCGAGTCCAGCCTCACACCGGAGATGCTGACCCAGTAGCGCCCGCTCGGGCGGGGGCCGGCGTCCGATAGGGTCGGAGCCGGGAAACCGCGCGCTCCGCTGGGTGCAGACCAGCGCGCATGAGCCGGGACAAAAAGCTAAGGACGAGGAGAGACGCAGCCGTGACTATCCGCGTGGGCATCAACGGATTCGGCCGCATCGGGCGGAACTACTGGCGGGCGGTGCACGCCGCATCGGCCACGGGCCACGGTGGCGCCGAGCAGATCGAGATCGTCGCCGCGAACGACCTGACCGACACCGCCACGCTGGCCCACCTGCTCAAATACGACACGGTGCTGGGCACCCTGGCCCAGGACGTGAGCCTGGACGGCGACGCGATCCTGGTGGGCGACACGAAGGTCCGCGTGCTGGCCGAGCGGGACCCGGCCGCGCTGCCCTGGCGCGACCTCGGGGTGGATGTGGTCATCGAGTCCACCGGGCGGTTCACCAAGGCCGGGGAGGCGCGCAAGCACCTCAGCGCCGGCGCGAAGAAGGTCATCATCTCCGCGCCCGCCTCCGACGAGGACATCACGATCGTGATGGGCGTGAACGACGGGGCCTACGACCCCGCCCAGCACAGCATCATCTCGAACGCGTCGTGCACCACGAACTGCGTGGCCCCGATGGCCAAGGTGCTGCAGGACAACTTCGGCGTCGTCAAGGGCCTGATGACCACCATCCACGCCTACACCAATGACCAGGTGATCCTGGACTTCCCGCACAAGGACCTGCGCCGGGCCCGGGCTGCCGCGCAGAACATCATCCCGACCAGCAGCGGCGCGGCCAAGGCCACGGCGCTGGTGCTGCCCGAGCTCAAGGGCAAGTTTGACGGGATGGCCATGCGGGTCCCGGTCGTGGACGGGTCCGTGACCGACCTGGTCGTGCAGCTGACCCGGGAGGTCACCAAGGACGAGGTGAACGCCGCGTTCAAGGCGGCCGCCGAGGGCACCCTCAAGGGCTACCTGCACTACACCGCCGACCCGATCGTGTCCTCGGACATCGTGGGCACTCCCTGGTCGTGCACCTTCGACTCCGCCCTCACGATGAGCTTCGGCGACCAGGTCAAGGTCATCGGCTGGTACGACAACGAGTGGGGCTACTCCAACCGCCTCGCCGACCTCACCGCGCTCGTGGGCGCCCAGCTTTGATGAAGCGGATCGACGACCTCGATGTGGCCGGGCAGGTTGTCCTGCTCCGGGCCGACCTGAATGTCCCGCTCGACGGCGACGTGATCACCGACGACGGCCGGATCCGGGCCAGCCTGCCCACCATCAAGGCCCTGACCGGCCGGGGCGCGCGGGTGGTCATCTGCGCGCACCTGGGCCGGCCCAAGGGGGACGGCTATGCGGCCCGGGCTGCGGGCGGCCCGTCGCTGCGCCCGGTGGCCGCCCGGCTCGGCGAGCTGCTCGGCCAGCCCGTCCCGCTGGCCGGGGACGTGGCCGGGGAGTCGGCCGCGGCCCTGGCGGCCGGGCTGGGTGACGGGGACGTCGGCCTGCTGGAGAACGTCCGGTTCGAGCCGGCCGAGACGAGCAAGATCGACGCCGAGCGGGCCGGGCTCGCCGCCCGGCTCGCCGCGCTGGCCACCCGGTACGTCGGCGATGGCTTCGGGGCCCTGCACCGCAAGCACGCCAGCGTGTACGACGTGCCCGCGCTGCTCCCGCACGCGGCCGGGGATCTGGTCATCGCCGAGATCGCGGTGCTCCGCCAGCTCACCTCCGACCCGCCCCGGCCCTATGTGGTGGTGCTCGGCGGGGCCAAGCCGTCGGACAAGCTGGCGGTCATCAGCAACCTGCTCGGCCGGGCCGACCGCCTGATCATCTGCGGGGGGATGTCCTACACGTTCCTCGCGGCCCAGGGCTACGAGGTAGGCAAGTCTCTCCTGGAGGCCGACGAGATCCCGCAGGTCACCGAGGTGCTCGCCGAGGCGGCCCGGCGGGGGGTGGAGGTTGTCCTGCCGGTGGACCTGGTGGCGGCCGACCGGTTCGCCCCGGACGCGGACCACCGCGTGGTGCCGGTCAGCGAGTTCCCGGCTGACCGGGAGAGCCTCGACATGGGCCCGCAGACCCGGGCGCTGTTCGCCCAGAAACTCTCCGACGCGAAGACCGTGTTCTGGAACGGCCCGGCCGGAGTGTTCGAGTTCCCGGCCTTCGCTGCCGGAACCCGGGCCCTGGCCGAGGCGATCAGCCGCGTCAGCGGGCTGACCGTGGTCGGCGGCGGCGACTCCGCGGCGGCCGTCCGTCAGCTGGGCTTCCCCGAGGACGCGTTCACCCACATCTCCACGGGCGGCGGGGCGAGCCTGGAGTACCTGGAGGGCCGGACCCTGCCCGGGCTCAGCGCGCTCGGGGTGCAGGGATGACCGCGGGCTCTCCGGCACGCATGCCGCTCATCGCCGGCAACTGGAAGATGCACAACACCCATTTCGAGGGGCTGGCGCTGGTCCAGAAGCTCGCCTTCACGCTTACCGCCGCCGACTACGAGGCGGCCGACGTCGTGGTCCTGCCGCCGTTCACCGCGCTGCGCAGCGTGCAGACCCTGGTGGCCGGGGACAAGCTGCGGATCGGCTACGGGGCCCAGGACCTGTCACCGCACGATAAGGGCGCCTACACCGGTGACGTGTCCGGCCCGATGCTGGCCAAGCTGGGCTGCAGCTACGTGCTGGCCGGGCACTCCGAGCGCCGCCAGTACCACGGCGAGGACGACGCGCTGGTCAACGCCAAGATGAAAGCCGCGCTCCGGAACGAACTGACCCCCATCCTGTGCGTCGGCGAGCACCTGGACGTCCGGCGGGCCGGGGAGCAGCTCAGCCACACCCTCGGCCAGCTGGACGGAGCCCTGGCCGGCCTCTCAGCCGAGCAGGTGGCGGGGCTGGTGGTGGCGTACGAGCCCATCTGGGCCATCGGCACCGGAGAAGTGGCGTCACCTGCGGACGCGCGGGAGGTGTGCCAGGCGATTCGTGGCCGTGTTTCCGAGGGTCACGGCGCCGAAGCGGCCGCAAGTGTGCGTATCCTGTATGGCGGGTCGGTGAAGGCCGACAACATCGCTGCGATAATGACGCAGCCTGACATTGACGGTGCGCTGGTCGGCGGGGCAAGCCTGGATGCCGGTGAGTTCGCCACGATATGCCGGTACCGCAAGCTAGCAGTCAGCGCCTGACCCACGGCACAGGTCCAGCGCCGCGCTGGTCGAGACAGTGCTGGTTGAGTTTGTACAGGTCAGAGAAGGCACTCGGAGGGACGAGACAGGGCAGTGGTTATCGCAATCTCGGTCGTCCTCATCATGACCAGCCTGCTCATGATCCTGCTGGTGCTGCTGCATAAGGGCAAGGGCGGCGGCCTGTCGGACCTATTCGGCGGCGGGGTTTCCTCTACGCTGGGATCATCGTCCGTAGTTGAGCGGAACCTGGACCGCCTCACGATTTTCACTGGCGTCCTCTGGTTCCTGTGCATCATCGGGCTGAATCTGCTGCTGAACAAATGATGCGGGCGCCCGGGGGTCGCCGGGTATGCCGAGAGCGGACGTAGCAAGGGGTGAGCTGTGAGTAGTGGCAACGCAATCAGGGGAAGCCGAGTAGGGGCTGGCCCGATGGGTGAAGCGGAGCGCGGTGAGGCGGCGCCCCGGATCAGGGTCTCCTTCTGGTGCTCGAATAAGCACGAGACCCGGCCGAGCTTCGCCTGCGATGCCGCGGTGCCCGAGACCTGGGACTGCCCCCGCTGTGGGTACCCCGCCGGGCGGGACGAGCACAACCCCCCCGGGCCGCCGCACAGCGAGCCTTACAAGACGCACCTGGCTTACGTGAAGGAACGGCGCACGGATACGGACGGTGCCGCGATCCTGCGCGAGGCACTGGACCGGCTGCGTAAGCACGCCTGACTGCTGGCCCTGGCCCGGCTGGCCCGCTCGTGGAGTGGGACAGCCGGGCTTTTGCTGTGCCGGGGCATGCCGGGCCCAGTCGGGGCACCCGCCATTTCCAGTCGCTTATCGGGGGCACTATTACCGTCTTTCCTGTTCACCATTAAGAACAGGCGCTGTGATGGGCCCGCTGTGATGGGTGGGCTGTGATCGGTGCGCTGTGATCAGTGCGCGAACGACTGCCGCTTGTCCGCCGGAGCCAGCGGCACGTGGCTGCGCGGGTGCGCGGCCAGGATCCGGACGTGCCGCTGCAGGTCGCTGAGCAGCAGGTCGGCGAGATCCTTGCTGAACCCGTTGCGCACCACCACCCGGAGCACCGCGACGTGCTCCAGGTTGGCTGGGAAGGTGTAGGCCGGGACCAGCCAGCCCCGGGTCCGCAGCCGCTCGGACAGGTCGAACACGGTGAAGCCCGCCGACTCGTCGCGGATCCGGAACGCGAAGACCGGCAGCTCGCTGCCGTCGGTCAGCAACTCGAACGGCTCCATCTCGGCGATCTTGCTGGACAGGTGCATCGCCACGTCCTGGCAGGCCTGCTGCACGTGCTGGTAGCCCTGGAAGCCCAGGCGCAGGAAGTTGTAGTACTGCGCTGCGACATTGGCCCCCGAACGGGAGAAGTTCAGCGCGAACGTGGGCATTTCCCCACCCAGGTAGTTCACCCGGAAGACCAGGTCGTCGGGCAGCGCGTCCGGGCTGCGCCAGACCACCCAGCCCACGCCGGGATAGACCAGCCCGTACTTGTGTCCCGACGCGTTGATCGAGGCCACCCGGGGGATCTGGAAGTCCCAGACCAGATCGGGCTGGATGAAGGGCGCCACGAATCCGCCCGAGGCGGCGTCCACGTGAATCGGGATATCGGGGCCGCCGGTGGCCGCGAGCCGGTCCAGTTCGGCGCTGATCTCCGCGACCGGCTCGTAGCTTCCGTCCATGGTGGAGCCGAGTATCGCGACCACGCCGATGGTGTTCTCGTCGCACTGGGCGACGGCCTGCGGGCCGCGCAGGTGCAGCCGGTCCGGCTCCATCGGCACCAGCCTCGGCTCCACGTCCCAGTAGCGGCAGAACTTCTCCCAGCAGACCTGGACGTTCGCGCCCATCACCAGGTTGGGCCGGGTCGTGTCAGCTCCCGCCGCGCGGCGGCGGGCCCGCCAGCGCCACAGCAGCGCCATGCCCCCGAGCATGCAGGCCTCGCTGGACCCGGTCGTGGAGCAGCCGGTCGCCGCCCCGTGCTCCGGCGCGTGCCACAGGGTGGCCAGGATGTTCACGCACCGCGATTCCAGCTCCGCGGTCTGCGGGTACTCGTCTTTGTCGATCATGTTCTTGCTGAGGCATTCGGTCATCAGCTGGACCGCCTGGGGCTCCATCCAGGTGGTCACGAACGTGGCCAGGTTGAGCCGGGCGTTGCCATCCAGGGTGAGCTCGTCCCGCACGGCCTGGAGCGCCGTGTCGGGCAGCAGCCCGTGCCGCGCCAGCCGGTGCCGGGGCACAGCGAAGTGCAGTTCGCGGACGTAGACGGGGTTGATCTCGAGTTCGTCATCCTGCTGCTCGACTTGCCGGTGCAGTGCCATGCGGCCCCCTCGCTCGCCAGATCCTCGCTGAGGACAAGCTATCCCGACCCCCGCCGCCTCATCCGCCTAGTTGAATGCGTGTTGACCCCGGCGGCTGATCTGGCCGAGTGGCCTGGCCGGATGTGCCGCCCGGACCGCCTGCCAGGCAGGATGGGGGCATGCACCTACCGGTCAATCCGCCGGTCGCGCCGATGCTGGCCCGCCCGGTACCGCAGATACCCGATGGCCCGTTCAGCTTCGAACCTAAGTGGGACGGTTTCCGGTCGATCATCTTCCGCGACGGGGGTGAGGTGGAGATCGGCAGCCGCAACGAGCGCCCGATGACCCGGTACTTCCCGGAACTGGTCGAGGCGTTCACCGCGAACCTCCCGCCGCGGTGTGTGGTGGACGGGGAGATCGTGATCCCGGACGCGTCCGGACGTCGGCTGGACTTTGAGGCCCTGCTGCAGCGGATCCACCCCGCGGCCAGCCGCGTCGCCCTGCTCGCCGAGCAGACCCCGGCCCACTTCATCGCCTTCGACCTGCTCGCGCTGGACGATACCGACCTGTGCACCGAGCCGTTCGAGCAGCGCCGCGGCGCCCTCGAGGAGGCCCTGGCCCAGGTCCGGTCCCCGCTTCACCTGACCCCCGCCACCACCGACCGCGGCCTGGCCGGGCAGTGGTTCGATCAGTTCGAGGGCGCCGGGCTGGACGGGCTGATCGCCAAGCCGCTGGATGGGACCTACCAGCCGGACAAGCGGGTCATGTTCAAGATCAAGCACGAGCGCACCGCGGACTGCGTGGTGGCCGGGTACCGGCCGCACAAGAGCAGCCCGGAAGCGATCGGCTCGCTGCTGCTCGGGCTGTACACCGACGCCGGCGACCTGGCCAGCGTGGGTGTGGTGGGCGCGTTCCCGATGGCCCGCCGGCGGGAGCTGTTCGCTGAACTGCAGCCCCTGGTCACCACGTTCGACGGTCATCCGTGGCGCTGGGGAGGCGCGGAGCAGGCCGCGGCCGCGGCTGGCGGCGCCGCCCCGGCCGCACGCAACCCCCGGTCGTCGGAGACGAGCCGCTGGAACGCGGGGAAGGACTTGTCCTTCG
This sequence comes from Streptosporangiaceae bacterium, assembly GCA_035642895.1. Lineage (GTDB taxonomy): Bacteria > Actinomycetota > Actinomycetes > Streptosporangiales > Streptosporangiaceae > RYN-230. The sequence goes on from DASQRM010000196.1 coordinate 38,763, forward strand.
TGCCGCTGCGGCCGGAACGCGTAGTCGAGGTCCGCTATGACCACATGGAGGGCCGCAGGTTCCGGCATACCACCCAGTTCGTCCGCTGGCGCCCGGACCGGGAACCGCGGTCGTGCACCTACGCCCAGCTGGAGGAGCCGGTGAAGTATGACCTCGGGGAGATTCTCGGGCCCTAGCCGCCCGCGCGGGCACAGCGGCGCAGCCGCCGCCGGTACAGCGGCGCGGCCGGTTAGCTGCCCGCGCGGGTATAGCGGCACAGCAGGTAGCCGTCGTCGTCCGCCAGCACATGCGCCAGGGCCAGCCGGCTGGCGGACGGGGATCCGTGGCCCTGGATGATCCGCCCGGCCCGGCCGCCCGCCAGGACCGGGCTGATGGTCACGCACAACTCGTCGATCAGGCCCCCCGCAGCGAGCTGGCTGAGCAGGCGCGGTCCGCCCTCGGCGAGGATCTCCCGGTACCCCCGGCCAGCCAGCGCGCTGACCGCCGCTGCCGCAGTCACCTCGTGCTTGCCGCCGATGATCACGTCCGCGCGCCGGGCTATCTGCGCGCGCCGGCCCGCGGGCGCGGATTCGGAGGTGATCACGATGGTGCGGGCCCCGGCCGGGGCCTCGGCCAGCAGCGGGCCCTCAGGGTCCAGGTTCAGCCGCGCGCTCAGCACCGCGATGGGCGGGGTGTCCGGGCGGCCCGCGCGCAGCCCGGCCCAGCGCGGCGCCACCCGGGCCGGGCGGTACGCCTCGGCCCGGGCCGTGCCCGCACCGACCAGGATCACGTCGGCGAGCGCCCGCAGCAGTCTGAAGATCTCACGGTCCGAGGAGCCACCCAGGCCGCCGGAGAGGCCGTCCACCGCCGCGGCGCCGTCGGCGCTTTCGATCATGTTGGCGCGGACCCACGGCCAGCGCGCGCCTCCGGGGTCGCCCGCACCGCCAGGACCGGCTGCGACGGCCGGATCGCCCGCGCCGCCGGGACCGGCCGCGCCGGCCCGATCCGCCGTACCGCGGTCCGGGTAGGCGTAGAGCCGGGCGAGATCCGGCGGGCTGGTGCCGGCCGGGGCGGGATAGATCAGCTGCACTGCAGGGGCCGCATGGGGCGGCTCACCTGGCCGCGGCGGGGTCGTCGATCCGCCGCAGCACCATCATGGAGCGGCCCGCCAGCATCACCGTCGACCGGGCCTGGTGCTCCCGGGGTTCGAGCTGGGCCGCGACCGCCGCCTCGGATCCGGGCAGCGCCGGGTGCGGTAGCCCGTTGCCAGAGATCGCCGAGGGGGAGCGGGCCCCCTCGGACGGGCCGGCCGCCCCGGTGTCGAGCACCACTTCCCAGCCGTGGCCGAAGTCCTCCGCCGGGAGCGTGAACCAGGCCGGCTGGCTGTCCGCGCTGAACAGCAACAAGAACGTTTCATCACGGACCCGCTCGCCCCGGGGGTCGGGCTCGGTGATGGCGTCACCGTTCAGGAAGACCCCCATCGCTTTCGCGTAGCCGGTCTTCCAGTCGGCGTCGGTCATCTCCCGGCCGGACGGGGTGAACCAGGCGATGTCCCCCGGCCGGCCCGCGGCGCCGTCGGCAGGCCCGGTGAAGAAGCGGCGCCTGCGGAACACGGGGTGATTGCGGCGCAGTTCGGCCACTCCCCGGGCGAACTCCAGCAGGCTGCTCTCGTCCTCGGCCATGTGCCAGTCCACCCAGGACGTCTCGTTATCCTGGCAGTAGGCGTTGTTATTGCCGCGCTGGGTGCGGCCAAGCTCATCCCCGGCGAGCAGCATCGGGACGCCCTGCGAGCACAGCAGGGTGGCGAGGAAGTTCAGCCGCTGCCGGGTCCTCAGCTCACGCACCGCCGGGTCGCTGGTCGGCCCTTCGGCGCCGCAGTTCCACGAGCGGTTGTCGTTGGTGCCGTCCGCGTTATCCTCGCCGTTCGCGTCGTTGTGCTTGCGGTTGTAGGAGACCAGGTCGGTCAGGGTGAATCCGTCGTGGCAGGTGGCGAAGTTGATGGAGGCCACCGGCCGGCGGCCGCTGGTCTCGTACAGGTCGCTCGACCCGGTCAGCCGGGAGGCGAACTCCGCCAGCGTGTACGGCTGGCCGCGCCAGAAGTCCCGGACGGTGTCCCGGTACTTGCCGTTCCACTCGCTCCACAACGGCGGGAAGTTGCCGACCTGGTAGCCGCCCTCGCCCACGTCCCAGGGCTCCGCGATGAGCTTGACCTGGGACACCACCGGGTCCTGCTGGACCAGGTCGAAGAACGCCGACAGCCGGTCCACGTCGTGCAGTTCCCGGGCCAGCGCGGACGCCAGGTCGAACCGGAACCCGTCCACGTGCATCTCCAGGATCCAGTACCGCAGCGAGTCCAGGATCAGCTGGAGCGCGTGCGGGTGCCGGACGTTCAGGCTGTTGCCGCAGCCGGTGTAGTCCACGTAGTAGCGCGGGTCGTCGTCGCGGAGCCGGTAGTAAGCGGCGTTGTCGATGCCGCGAAAGGACAGCGTGGGCCCCCGTTGGTCGGACTCGGCGGTGTGGTTGTACACGACATCGAGGATCACCTCGATCCCGGCCGCGTGCAGCGCTTTGACCATCGCCTTGAACTCGCCGACCTGGCCGCCTCGCTGCTGTGACGACGAGTATGCCTTGTGCGGGGCGAGGAACCCGATCGTGTTGTAACCCCAGTAGTTGGTCAGCCCGCGGGCCTGCAGGTTGTGCTCGGGCACGAACTGGTGCACCGGCATCAGCTCGACCGCGGTCACGCCCAGCCGGGCCAGGTGCTCGACGACCGCCGGGTGGGCGATCCCGGCGTACGTGCCCCGCTGCTCGGCCGGCACGTCCGGGTGGCGCAGGGTCAGGCCGCGGACGTGCGCCTCGTAGATGACCGTCTCGTGGTAGGGGGTCCGCGGGGCCCGGTCGTCCCCCCAGTCGAAGAACGGGTTGATGACCACGTTCGTCGGCATGTACGGCGCGCTGTCCACCGTGTTCAGCGTGGCGGGGTCGCTGAAGCGGTAGCTGAACAGCGCCTCGTTCCAGAGCACCTCGCCGTTGATGGCCTTGCTGTACGGGTCGAGCAGCAGCTTGGCCGGGTTGCAGCGGTGCCCGCGCGCGGGGTCGTAGGGGCCGTGCACCCGGTATCCGTACCGCTGGCCCGGGGCCACATCTGGAAGGTAGCCGTGCCAGACGAACGCGTCGACCTCGGTCAGCGCGACTCGCGTCTCGGAGAGCCCGTCCGGCTCGTCCCCGTCCTGCAGGCACAGTTCAACCTGCTCGGCGGCCTCGGAGAACAACGCGAAGTTCGTTCCCGTGCCATCCCACGTTGCTCCGAGCGGATAGGGAGCTCCTGGCCAAACGCGCACCAGCCGACCCTACCTGGGTACCGGCGCGGCGCGGCCCAGGATGTCGGCTACGGGCAGCCCGTCAGGCAGAGTCCCGAACGGAACCCCCGGTCCAGCCAGCGTCCCCACCCCGGGGGAGGAGCCCAGGCGCGACGCGCAGAATGCGTCCGCGACCGCGGCGGGGGCGTGCCGGACCAGCAGGGCGGCCTGGAGGGTGACGGTGATCGCGCCGGCCAGGCGGCGCGCCGCGAACTGCGCCTCGGGGCCGGACCGGGTGGCCAGGTCCTGCAGTGTCCGGCTCAGCCCGCTGATGGCCGCGTCGAGGCGCGGGTCCCCGCCCGCGGCCAGGCTCAGCTCGGCCGCCAGGGCGTCAGCCGCTCCCTGCTGGCGCTGGAGGCCGCGGAGCAGGTCCAGCGCCGTCACGTTGCCGGAGCCCTCCCAGATCGAGTTCAGCGGCGCCTCGCGGTACAGCCGGGGCATGCCGGACTCTTCCACGTAGCCGTTGCCGCCCAGGCACTCCAGCGCCTCGGCGGCGTGCAGCGGTGCGCGTTTGCAGACCCAGTGCTTGGCGGCGGGCAGCGCGACCCGCAGCAGTGCGGCCTCCGCCTCGTCTCCGCGGGCCGCCCGGTCAGCCGCGCCCGCCAGCCGCAGCGCCAGCGTGGTCGCGGCCTCGGATTCCAGCACGAGGTCAGCGAGGACGGAGGCCATCAGCGGCTGGGAGATCAGGCTCGCGCCGAAGGCGCGCCGGTGCGTGGTGTAGTGCACGGCGGTGACACAGCCCAGGCGCATGCCCGCCGCGCTGCCCAGCACGCAGTCCAGCCGGGTCGCGCTGACCATCTCGATGATGGTGGGCACGCCGCGGCCGGCCTCGCCCACCTGCCAGGCGAGTGCCGCGTCGAACTCCACCTCAGCGGAGGCGTTCGACCGGTTGCCCAGCTTGTCCTTGAGCCGCTGCAGCCGGACGGCGTTGCGGGTCCCGTCGGGCCGGACCCGGGGGAGAAGGAAGCAGGTCAGCCCGTCCGGCGCCTGGGCCAGAACCAGGAACAGGTCGCTCATGGGCGCGGAGCAGAACCACTTGTGGCCGGTAAGCAGGTGGGCGCCCGGCCCGTCCGCGGGCGCCGGCTCGGCCCGGGTCGTGTTCGCGCGCACATCCGAGCCGCCCTGCTTCTCGGTCATGGCCATCCCGGCCAGCAGCGCCGCCTTGCCCTCTGGCGCGCGCAGCCCCGGATCGTAGTCCCGGGCGGTGAGCAACGGCGCGAACCGGCGGGCCAGGTCCGGGGCATGGCGCAGCGGCGGGAGCGCCGCATAAGTCATCGAGACCGGGCAGCCGTGGCCCGCCTCGGCCTGCGACCAGACGAGGAACTTGGCCGCCCGGGCGACGTGCGCGCCTGGTGCGGGGTCCGCCCAGGGCGCCGCGTGCAGCCCGTGCCCTACCGCGGTGGCCAGCAGCACGTGCCAGGACGGATGGAACTCCACCTCGTCGATGCGGTGGCCCCGCGCGTCGTGGGTGCGCAGCACCGGCGGATGCTCGTTGGCCAGCCGGGCGTGTTCCTGGGTCTCCCGGGCCCCGGCCAGCTCGCCCAGCTCATGCAGTTCAGCCTCGGCCCAGCCGGCGCCTTCCCGGCCGGCCGCCGACAGCAGCGCCGGATCGTCCGCGACGTCGTAGCCGGCCAGCAGCGGGACCTGGTTGAGCACATCGTGGGTGAGATGCGGCCCGGTGGCGGACTGCAGAGGCGTCATGAGGTGACGATAACGTGCTGGCCACCACCCGGAAACCCGCGGCGATGGCGCCGTTTACCGCGCGGAAACGCGCGAGTCAAGCCGCTCACCGCGGTCCTGCTGCGCAAGCCCGCCCGCCGCGGCCTGCAGGTAGCGGTCGAGCAGCACGTCCGCCACTTCCGGCGCGGCCCCGAGCGGCGCCGAGACGGCTGCCGCCCCGGCGGCCAGGGATGCTTCGCGGATCCGGTCAGCGAACAGGCCGGGGGCGAGCAGGTAGCTGGCCACCACGACGCGCCCGGCCCCGTCGCGGAGCAGATCTGCTACCGCCTCGGCCGGAGTCGGCGCGGAGGCGGACGCGTACGCGGGCCGCACCGCGAGCCAGCCGCGGTCGGCCTGCCAGCCGGCCGCCATCCGGGCGATCGCCGCGCTGGCCGACGGCTGGCTCGACCCGGCGGAGGCGAGCACCACCGCCGTCCCGGACCGGTCGCCGCCGGGATCCTGGCCGGCCTCGGCGAGGCGCCGTTCGAGTGCCCGCACTAGTCCCGGATGCGGGCCCAGTGGCTCGCCGTACCGGATCCTGAGCCCGGGCAGGCCGGCTGTGGCCTCGGCCAGCACCCCGGGTATGTCCGTTCCGCTGTGGTAGGCCGCGGTGAGCAGCAAGGGGAGCACCACCACGTCACGCTGCCCGGCAGGGTCGCCGGCCAGCGCGGTGAGCACCTGCAGCGGAGCGGGCGGGGCGTGGCCCAGGAAGGCCCCGCGGGCCTCAAGCCCGGCCAGCCCGCGCGCGGCGGCCCGGGTCCGGGCCGCCGCGAGCAGTTCCGCGATGGTCGCCCCGGCCCGGGGGTCCCTGCTGCCGTGCGCGATCGCGACCAGTGACGGGGTCAGGTGTGGATGCCGCATTCGGTCTTGCCCGTCCCGGTCCACCGTCCGCTGCGCGGGTCCGCACCCGGAGCCACCTTCATCGTGCAGGTGGCGCAGCCGATGGAGGGATACCCGTCGTAGACGAGCGGGTTCACCAGCACGCCCTGCTCGGCGATGTAGGCGTCCACCTGGTCCTGGGTCCAGGCCACGATGGGATTGACCTTGACCATCTGCCGCCTGGGGTCCCACTGGACCGCCTTGGTGTCGCTGCGGGCGTTAGTCTCCTCCCGGCGCACGCCGGTGATCCACGCGTCGTACGGGTCGAGGGCCCGCTCCAGCGGCACGACCTTGCGGAAGTAGCAGCAGAGGTCGGGGTTGCGTCCGTAGAGCCGGGGGCCGAGTTCGGCGTCCTGCTCGGCCACCGTCCGGGACGGGGTCACGTTGATGACGTTGACCGGGTAGACGGCGGACACCGCGTCCCGGGTGCCGATGGTCTCCGGGAAGTGGTACCCGGTGTCCAGGAAGATCACGTCCAGCCCGCTCTTGACCTTCGAGGCGAGATGGATGATGACCGCGTCGGTCATGGACGACGTGATGCACAGGCGGGGTCCGAACGTGTCCACCGCCCAGCGCACGATCTCTTCTGCGGGCGCGTCGGCGAGCTCCTCCGCTGCCTGGGCTGCGAGCCTCTCCATGCGGATTGGTTCCTCCCGGGGTTCAGGATCGGAGACTACAGGGACTGCCTGACCTGGATAGGTGTGTTTGGCCACGTTGATACTCACAGGATCACTCCCGTTCCAGCAAAGCGTAGCTGGAAGGACCTAATGCAGCTGCGACACCGCCAGCTGCCGTCCTGTTCCTGCGGTTCTAGGTCCTCTTCGCCGCAATACGGGCAGTAAAAGGGGATTGCGCGTTCTGTCCCAGATGAGCGGAATGTCATGCGAAGTCCTCCTCGCTGGCCCGGCTGGCCCACGCGGCGAAGGTCTCGCCGGTGTCTTTGCCCGCCTGGAAGCGCCGCAGGACCCGCTCCAGGTAGTCGGGCAGGTCGTCCGCGGTGGTCTTGAGCCCCCTGATCTTCCGGCCGAATCCCGAGCTCTCACCGTCTCCTCCGGCGAGGCTGCCGCCCAGGTGGATCTGGAATCCCTCAGTCTGCCGTCCGTCCGGCCCGATCACCAGCGATCCCTTGAGCCCGATGTCGGCCGTCTGGATCCGGGCGCACGAGTTCGGGCACCCGTTCACGTTGATCGTCACCGGCTCGGTGAAGTCAGGCAGGCGCCGCTCGAGCTCGGCGATGGCCTGCGTGGCCCGCGCCTTGGTCTCCACGATCGCCAGTTTGCAGAACTCGATGCCGGTGCAGGCCATCGTGTGCCGCCGGAAGACGCTCGGCGTGGCGGGCAGGTCCGCCTGGTCGAGTTCCGTGGTGAGCCCGGCCACGCTGGCCTCGGGCACGTCGAGGATCACCATCTTCTGCTCGGCTGTGGTCCGGACCCGCCCGCTGCCGTACCGGGCGGCCAGGTCGGCCACCCGGGCCAGCGAGCTGCCGGACATCCGGCCGACCCGGGGCGCGAATCCGACGTAGTAGCGCCCGTCCCGCTGCCGGTGCACGCCGACGTGGTCCCGCCGGCCGTCGGCGGGCGGGGGCGGGGGAGATCCGTCCGGGAGCGCGAATCCCAGGTATTCCTTCTCCAGCACCTCACGGAACTTCTCCGGGCCCCAGTCGGCGATGAGGAACTTCAGCCGGGCCCGGTGCCGCAGCCGGCGGTAGCCGTAGTCACGGAACACCGAGGTCACCCCGGCCCACACGTCGGCGACCTGGTTGGGCTGGATGAACGCGCCCAGGCGCTTGGCGATCATCGGGTTGGTGGATAGGCCGCCACCCACCCACAGGTCGTAGCCCGGCTGGCCGTCGGGGCCGACCACACCGACGAAGGCCACGTCGTTGATCTCGTGCACGGTGCACTGCGCGGTGCACCCGCTCATCACCGACTTGTACTTGCGGGGCAGGTTGGAGAAGGTCGCGTCACCGACGTAGCGGGCGGTGGTCTCCTCGATCTGCGGGGTCGCGTCGAGCACCTCGTCCGCGTCGATCCCGGCCAGCGGGCAGCCCAGCACCACCCGGGGGGTATCCCCGCAGGCTTCCATGGTGGACAGGCCGACCGCCTCGAGGGCCTCCCAGATCGCCGGGACATCCTCGATCCTGATCCAGTGCAGTTGCACGTTCTGCCGGTCGGTGAGGTCGGCGGTGCCCCGGGCGTACCGCTCGGAGATGTCGGCGATGGTGCGCAGCTGGTCGTTGCTCAGCTGGCCGCCGTCGATGCGGATGCGCAGCATGAAGTAGCTGTCATCGAGCTCTTCGGGCTCGAGTGTGGCGGTCTTACCGCCGTCGATGCCCGGGCGGCGCTGGGTGTACAGGCCGTACCAGCGCATCCGGCCCCGGAGATCGGCCGGGTCGATGGAGTCGAATCCCTGCCGGGAGTAGATGTCGATGATCCGCTGGCGGACGTTGAGCCCGTCGTCGTTCTTCTTGTTTTCCTCGTTCTTGTTCAGCGGCTCTCGATATCCGAGCGCCCACTGGCCTTGGCCTCGGTGTCGGTGGGCTGACGGCATCTGGCGCGTCCCTTCTTGTCCTGCTCGGTCGGGCCCGCTGCTGCGGGTCTGGCTGGGAAGGGACGTGTGACGCGGCAGGCAGCCTCGGTCAGCTGCGCCGGCAATCCTGCTGGCCTCTGGATCGGTGAGCTGGTCCGCGATTGCGAACGCGGGGGGCAGGCCGCCAGGGCTGCAGGGTACCGGCCGCGGCACACGCCCTCGATCGGGGCAGTGTCAGCGGCCGTGTCGACAGGCGGCGCTGCGCACCCGGAGCAGGTCGACATGCCTGCGGGCGACGAGGAGGGGATCAGCAGCGCTCACGCTATGAGCATCACACGAAAAAGCACGACATGTCGAGATAGCTTCGCTATCCGAACTAAATCGTTGCCCCGGCGGACGGAGCGCCCGCGCGTTGAGTGTGCCCACGAAGGGTGCCAACCCCCGGCCGGGCGACCCTATTCCGTCCGGCACCGTCCCCGTCAGTAAAGTTCTGGTCACGAAAGTTCTGCGCAGCCCGGACCTGGTCAGCCCGGACCTGGTCAGCCCTGGCGGACCCAGCTGAGCGAGCGCCGGTCCCGGGGCGGCTCCGGCAGGGCGGAAAGCGGGAGATGCTGGCAATCGCACCAGGTGCCTCCCGGGCAGTCCTTGTGATGCTGGCGGCGGCAGGACGAGCAGACCATCTACCTATTGTGGCCGGCCGCGGCGTCTGCCGCGGCCGGCCACAATGCTCTGTGCCAGCCGGTCTGTGCCAGCCAGATCAGGCCGCGTTCGCGCGGCGCATCCGGCGGCGGCGCTCCGAAGCGCGTTCGTCTTCGTTCAGGCCGCCCCAGGTGCCGTACTTCTCCGGCCGCGAGATTGCGTAATCCAGGCATTCAGTGCGGACCGGGCAGCTGGCGCACATCGCCTTGGCCTTCCGCTCCCGGATCTCCCGCTCCGGCTGCCGTTCGCCGTCGGGACCAAAGAAAAGCACGACGTCCGTGCCGCGGCACGCGGCGGCATCTTGCCAGCCCCAGTTCGGCCGGGGAGGCAGGGTAACCTGCCGCCGTACCTCAGACATGACTCGATCTCCTCAACAAGCGTTAGTGTGTATTCCGCGTCCAGCCGACCCTCTGGTTCCGTCGGACATAGGTTCGCCCTGTGCGGCTTTTGCCCCGTCGTAGGTATGCAACGCACTGCATCACCTGCGTGTTCCCGGGAGCTGGGCAGCCTCGAGGCGCCCGTGACCGCCACGGGAGTAGCTAGAGGAGCAACCCTGCCGGATGAGCAGCGGCAACCAGCGTGCCGCCCGCTCTGACGAAACCAGTCCTGTCCAGCGGACCGATGATCAATGATGCCATCCGCGGGGGCAGTTTCGCAGGCAGGATCGCGAATCCGCATAAGAGAAGTTGGGGCCAGCTGCCCGCGCCATCCCGATGGGCGTACCCCCAGCATAGAGGCGGTGCCGGCCGCTCCGGTCCTGACCATAGTGCCGGGTTAATTGGACAAACCCGTTGGTTCAGCGCCACCATGGGCTCCATGTCAGCGTCGGACGCAGCCCCGTTGCCCCGGCTCGGTGAGGTGTTCTTCGACGTACGAGGCAACTCCCGCAGTATGCGGCTGAGCTGGTACGCCGACACGGGCGTGGCGGTTTTCAGCATCTGGCAGGGCGGCACGTGCACGGGCACGTTCCGGCTGCCCATGGATGACCTGGCCCGGATGATCGAGTCACTGCGCCACGGCCCGCAGGGTCAGCGGGCGGGCCGCCGCGATGCACCGGGGGAGGCCGGCCGGGACGTGCCGGGCCGTCCAGCGAACGGGGCCGGCCCTGCGGGCCCGGGCCCGGACGAGGGCCAGGCGACCATGGCGATGCGGATGCCTGCCGGCTCTGGCGCACCCTCGGGCCAGCGCTCGGACGGCCCCCGGCCAGACCTGCAGCGTCCGGACAGCCCGCGCCCGGAGTCCGGCTACCCGGCCGGAGGGCCGGCCGACTACGGGACGGGCCCGGAGCGGAGCTACGGGGGGGACTCCGGCAGTTACCCCATCGACCCGGCCTACGACCCGCTCGACCCGGCCTACCCGGTCCCGGCGGCCAGGTACCCGGACGAGCCAGCCACCGGCTCGTATCGCCGTCCGGCCGAGGAGTATGGCCCGGCCGCGGGTTATCCCGCTGACCCCGGATATACCGGCGGCCCGGCCGCCGGCGACTACCGGCGGCCAGAGACGGCGGGCTACCACGATCTGCCCGCCACCGGTGACTACCGCAGCGGCCAGTCCGGCAGCCACCGCCGCGGCCCGGGCGACTTTCCCAGTGATCCCCGCGGGCCCGGATACGGGGGAGACCCCGCCGAGCCGGGGTATCACGGTGAGGACGACCACGGCGGATATCACGACGCCGGCTATCCGGACGTGCCGGGCACGGGCGACTACCGCACCGTCCAGTCGGGGAGTCACCGCCGCCCGGCGGGCGGGTACCCGGGTGACCCCTCTTTCCACCCTTATTCCGGCCAGGCGGGCAATGAGGATTATCCCGGCGAAGCGGTCGCCGACGACTCGGGGGCTTATCCGGCCGGGCCGGATTATGGCGAGGGCGACGAGTGGGATGACACCGCCGACCACTCCGTGGAGAGCTACGACAGTGAGCCCGGGGAATCCTTCCCCTATGGGCGTCCCCCCGGCAATCACGACCCCCGGGAACGGGGACGCTATCCCGGCCGTCATTGACGGATAGCCGTCCCGGCCCCCGGCGGGGGCCCGCGCCGCCGGTCATCGACCCCCCGAATGGCGGCCTCCCCGGTTGACGCTCTGCCCTTCTTTGGGCGTCGTTATGGTTGGGGCGCCCGTGGCGGGATATTATTGCCACCAGAGGAAGGGGGGCCTCAAGTGGCACAGAAGGTTTCCGTCACTTTTGCCTGTGACTACGACCAGAAACTGATTCCTGAGGGCCAGCATCACGCACGCCGGTTCAGCCTGGATGGCCGGGACTATGAGATCGACCTGTGCGACAAGCACAGCCAAAAGTTTGACGATGTGGTCAGCCGTTACGCGCAGCGCGCCCGCCGCGGGTCGGCCCGGCTCAACCGGACCAAGCGGCGGACGACGGCTCACCGGCAGCACAGTGCCGCGATACGGACCTGGGCCAAGGACAGCGGGATTGAGGTCAGCGATCGCGGTCGCATCCCGGCCGATGTCGTGGCCAGGTACGAGGCGAAGCACCACTAGGTAAACCAGCTCCAGATGAACCAGTACTGGGCCGGGGCATCATGGCGATCCGTACGGCGGCCCGCCGTACGGCGGGTCGTCATGATCCGGCTTGGCTGGCTCGAGGGCATCCGGTTTGGCTGGCTCGAGGGCCGGGACCGGGGTCTCGGGCACTGGCCCTGATTCCACTGGTCCTGATTCCCTGGGCCGGGGCGGGGCGATGGGCCCCACCGCGGCCGCGAGTACCTGGGAATTAGGCAGATGCAGGGTGCCGTCCTCGGTGTCCAGGCGCAAGTAGGTAATGCCGATCTCGGCCACGAGGCCGTCGGTGATGCCGCCCAGCGCCCCGGATTTGAGCCGGATATAGTCCCCCACCATGAAGGGCCGTGACAGCAGCAGCACGAGGCCCGCGAATATGTTGGCCAGGGACTGCTGACCGGCGATGCCGAGCAGGATCGTGGTGACCGCCCCGCCGACGAGGAGCTGCCCGATCGGGACCTTCATCAGGCTCACCCCCAGGCACAGCACGGTCACCCCGCCGATGAGGAGTATGGCGTACCGGACCACGGCGGCATGCGACGAGCCAACGGCGGGAGTGAGTACGTCCCTCGTCTTTCCGGCCAGCCCGAGCACGGCGATGGCACCGAAGATGAAGAACGCGGCGATGCACGCCGCGGCCACAATCTTGTAGACGTAATGGCCGTGGCCGGTCCAGTCCTTGAAATTCTGGCCCGCCTGGCTGGCTACCACGCCCGCGATCACCGCCAGGACCGTCGCGATGATGGCCCGCCACGGACGGGCGTGCGCTTTGGCCTTGGTCACCTGCTCGTTCACCTTGGCCACGTGCTCGGCCAGGTCGAGCTGCCGCTTCTCGTGCAGATCCACGCGCCCCATCCTGCCGGGGTCCTGGAACGCGTGATCCCGGGGGGCCCGTGTCTGGCTCCCCGGGATCAGCTCGTGTGTTACCCGCTAGTCGGGTACCCGGTCCCGCGGAGCGGGCGGGCAGGCCCGCTCAGACGCGCGGGGCGATGAGCG
>DASQRM010000197.1:0-32377 GCA_035642895.1 Streptosporangiaceae bacterium
TGGCCCAGACCGAGGTGGCCGAGGTCGCGGAAGGCGGCGGGGGAGCGGATGGCGCCAGCGCAGGCGCGCCGCGCCGCGGCGGCTCGTCCGCCATGCCGAACAAGAGCAACCCGGTCGCCGCCGTCGCGATCCTCGGCTGCGCCAAGCAGGCCCCCGGGCTCCTCGCCACGCTGGTCGCGTGCGCGGAGCAGGAGCACCAGCGCGCGGCCGGCGCCTGGCACGCGGAGTGGGAGCCCCTGGCGGACCTGCTCCGGCTCACTGGCTCCGCCGCGTCCTGGGCCGCGGATCTGCTCGGCGGGCTGGAACCCGCTCCGGGCCGGATGCGGCGCAACCTCGATGCGGCCGGCGGCTTCCCGATGGCCGAGCACGTCGCGTCGCTGCTGGCGCCCGCGCTGGGCCGCACCGCCGCCCATGACCTGCTGGCGCAGGCCAGCGCCGCCGCCGTCGCGGAGGGCCGGGCGCTCGGCGAGGCGCTGCTGGACCTCCTGGACGCCGGCCGGCTCGCCGAGGCCGGGGTCACCCCCGGGCAGGTCACCGCCGCCCTGGACCCGGCCGGCTACCTGGGCGCGGCCACGGAGTTCGTGGACGCGGCCCTGGCCGCGCACACCCAGGCCGCGGGCTAAGGCACCGCGGCGCCTGGACGGCGATGAGTTCGCCTGCTCGCGGAGTGGGTAATGTTCCTGGCCGACCGCAGCGCCCGCTGCACAGAGTCGAAACCAGGCCGTGAAAGGCGGAACCATGGACGATGCTGAGCGCGCTGCGCAGGGGATGGCGATCCGCCGCGAGGTCCTGGGCGACGAGCACGTCGACCGGGCGATCGCCGGGGCCACGCCGCTGACCGAGCCGTTCCAGGACTTCATCACCCGTTATGCGTGGGGTGAGATCTGGTCCCGGCCGGGACTGTCCCGGGCCGAGCGGAGCATGATCACGCTCACCGCGCTCGTCGTGCTCCGGCAGGAGCACGAGCTGGCCATGCACCTGCGGGCCGCGCTGCGCAACGGCGTGACTCCCGACCAGATTCGCGAGGTGCTGCTGCACACGGCCGTGTACGCCGGGGTCCCCGCGGTGAACCGCGCGTTCGCGATCGCCCGGGAAGTGCTGCCGGAAACCGGCTGAGCCGGGCCGCGGGGGTAGGGCCGTCACGCCAGAGTGTCCGTATGACGAACGGCTGTACTTATCGCGACCACATGGTCATTATGGTGTCGGAGAGCGCGGGTCCGCTGCGGGTGTTTGCGGCGGTTTTTTGCGGTACAGGGCAGGAGGACATGGCGGAGATCGTTTCACTGGCCGATGCCGTCGCACGGGCCGTCCACGACGGGGATTCGGTCGCGATGGAAGGATTCACTCACCTCATCCCGTTCGCGGCCGGGCGGGAAATCATCCGGCAGCGCCGGCGTGACCTGACCCTGATCCGGATGACCCCGGATGTGCTCTATGACCAGCTCATCGGGGCGGGCTGTGCCAGCCGGCTCATCTTTTCCTGGGGCGGCAACCCCGGGGTGGGCTCGCTGCACCGGTTCCGGGACGCGGTGGAAAATGCGTGGCCGGGACCGCTCCAGCTGGAGGAGCACAGCCACGCGGGGATGGCCAATCGCTACGTGGCAGGCGCCTCGGGAGTGCCGTTCGCGATCTTGCGCGGCTACAGCGGCACCGGCCTGGAAGGCCTGCCGGGCCTGGACGGGCAGCCCGCCATCCGGTCCGTCACCTGCCCGTTCACCGGCGAGCGGCTGACCGCCGTGGCCGCGCTGAACCCCGACGTGGCGGTCATCCACGCCCAGCGCGCCGACCGGGCCGGGAACGTCCAGCTGTGGGGAATCACCGGGGTGCAGAAGGAAGCGGTGCTGAGCGCCCGGCGGTCGATCGTCACCGTCGAGGAGATCGTGGATGAGCTGGCGCCCGAGCCGGGGGCGATCGTGCTGCCCGCCTGGGTCGTCAGCTACGTGGCCGCGGCGCCGGGCGGATCGCATCCCTCGTACGCGCTGGGCTACTCCGCCCGGGACAACGACTTCTACCAGGCCTGGGACGTGATCAGCCGGGACCGGGACCGGTTCTGCCGCTGGCTGGCCGAGGAGGTGCACGGCGAGGCGGGCTCGCTGGCCGGCGCCGGGGCCGGCGAGGGAGGATGTGGGTCATGAAGGCCACCGGGGCAGCCTCACCGGTGACGGCGGAACCGGCCGCCTTCGCCGCCGACGAGATGATGACGGCCTGCGCGGCCCGCGCCCTGCAGGACGGCATGACGTGTTTCGTGGGCATCGGGCTGCCCAGCGCCGCGGCCAACCTGGCCCGCGCCACGCACGCGCCGAATCTCGTGCTCATCTACGAGTCGGGCACGATCGGGGCCAAGCCGGACCGGCTGCCGCTGTCTATTGGCGACGGGATCCTCGCCGAGACCGCCGACGCTGTGGTGAGCGTGCCGGAGATCTTCAACTACTGGCTGCAGCCCGGCCGGATCGCGGTCGGCTTCCTGGGCGCAGCCCAGATCGACAAGTTCGGGAACATCAACACCACGATGATCGGCGCCGACTACGCCCAGCCCTCGGTCCGGCTGCCCGGCGCTGGCGGCGCCCCGGAGATCGCCGCGTCGTGCCGCGAGGTGATCGTGGTGGTCCGGCAGAGTCGCAGGTCGTTCGTGGACCGGGTGGACTTCGTGACCTCGGTCGGATTCGGTGACGGGGCCGGATCCCGGGAGCGCCTGGGACTGACCGGCGCGGGCCCCCGGAAGGTCATCACCGATCTGGGCATCCTCGAGCCGGACCCGGCGACGTGCGAGCTCACGCTGACCGGGCTGTATCCGGGAGTGACCGTGGCCGACGTCCGGGCCAAGACCGGCTGGGAGCTCGCGGTATCGGAGTCGCTGGTGGTGCTCGAACCGCCGACATCGGCCGAGCTCACCGCACTGCGCCAGCTGAACGATGGGGCCAGCTGAACCAATGAGTCAGCTACAGAACAGCGAGAATGCAGCAGCCAGAATATGGCCGACCAGCCGAGCTAATGCCGTATCAGATAGCGTTCACTCGGTGCGCGATGTGGGTCGGGCCGCGTGGCGCTGGCCGGGTTCGGGAGTGTCGTACCTGGATGGTGTAGTTGATGGGTGCCTCGCTGCCGCCGTCATGATGATCCCCCGGTGGTGTACCGGACTGCCCGGGTGGGGTTGCGGGTCACGGCGGGTCAGCGGCGTCGTTGTTTCGGGTTACTGGTCTCGGCGGGTGACGTCTGGGCGTGTGTGCTGGATCTGTCGCGGTGGCGCCGGCAAGACCATCTGCGGCCGCTGGTCGGGTACCAGGAGCTGTGCCGCGAACTGGCAGCGGCGGGGCCGGGCACGTTCGGCGAACTGGACAGTTCTGGTGCCCGATCGGTGTTACGCCGGTACAGCGACGCCTGGTTCGCCACCGCCGCCCGGCGCCGTAAAGACGCCGACAGCACGGTGCGGTATCCGCGGCGCAAACGACGGCTGGTGCCGGTCTGCTATTACCCGGGCAGGTTCACCTTGGACGGGCGGCGGCTGCGGCTGCCGACAGCCTGCGGCTGCGCGCCGCTGTGGGTGTGGCTGGACCGGGAGATACCGTATCCGGCCAGCCAGGTCCGGTCGGTCACCGTGCTGAACGAGGGCGGGCGGCTGTTCGCCGAGGTGACCGCCGAGATCCCCATCGTCACCTACCCCGCTGGTGAAGGTCCGGATCCGGCGCGGGTGGCGGGGGTGGATCCGGGGGTGATCCACCCGTTCGCGGTGGCCGGGCCGGACGGCCACGGGCTGCTGGTGTCGGGGCGGGCGATCCGCGCCGAAACCTACCTGCACCTGGGCGACACCAAGAAGCGTGCCCGGGCGACGGCGCGGCGGGCGCCTGCACCGGGGCGGGCTGGGTCGCGGCGGTGGAAGAAGACCCGCGCCCGCCAGCGCAAGGCCGAAGGGGCGCACCGGCGGCGGGTCCGCCAGGCCCAGCACGAGGCAGCGGCCGACGTCGTCGGCTGGTGCGTGCGCCACCGGGTGGGCACGGTGAAGATCGGCGACCCGCGCGGGGTGCTGGCCCTGGATGCGGGGCGGCGGCATAACAAGCGGCTGCGGGACTGGCGGATCGGTCACCTGATCGGCTGCCTGCACGACAAAGCAGAACAAGCCGGCATCGTGACCCTGCTGGTGGATGAGCGGGGCACCTCCTCCACCTGCCCGCACTGCCGCAAACGCGTTCCCAAACCCGCCGGGCGCTGCTTCAGCTGCCCGCACTGCAGTTTTACCGGGCACCGCGACCTCGTCGGCGCCGCCAACATCGCCTCCCGCACGCCGGGAGGCGGACCCATCCAGGCCGGGCACCCTGACCGGTATCCAGCCTGGATCACGCACCGCCGGGCCGGGAACCATCTACCTGATGTGTCCCCGGCACGGCGTGACCCCCGCCGCCGCCCCCATCACGGTGACACCCGAGGGTCCCCTGGCCGGCCGCGGCCCGCCCCACCGGACGTGGGGACGTCGCTCGTCCACCGCACCCCAGCGGAACGCGAGGATCACCCAACTCCACCCAGACCCTTGGGCAAACGTTGAGAGACACGGCACTAGAAGGAGCAGCAGCCCGATGACCACGCACCCGCCATCCCCGCCCACCGGGCTGATCCTGCCCTCGTATGAGCGGCCCCGGGGAGTGCACCCGCCGCTGGACTCGGCCGGCTATCGGTCCACGGCGCTGCGGGCGCCGCGTCAGCCGCTGCAACTGCTCCCGCAGGGGCTGACCGAGGTCACCGGCCCGCTGCTGGGTGAGGGGCGGGTCGCGCCCGCCGATGCCGACCTGACCACGCAGCACGCTGGCGAGCCGCTCGGCGAGCGGATCATCGTGACCGGGCGGGTGCTGGACAGTGACGGACGGGCCATCCCGGACACCCTGGTGGAGGTCTGGCAGGCTAACGCGTCCGGCCGGTACCAGCACAAGGTGGACAACCACCCGGCCCCGCTGGACCCGAACTTCTCCGGGGCGGGCCGCTGCCTGACCGACGCCGAGGGCCGGTACCGGTTCGTGACCATCAAGCCCGGCGCCTACCCGTGGCGCAATCACCCCAACGCCTGGCGGCCCGCGCATATCCACTTCTCGCTGCTCGGCCGGGCCTTCACGCAGCGCCTGGTGACGCAGATGTACTTCCCCGGCGATCCGCTCTTCGACTACGACCCGATCTTCAACTCGATCCCGGACCCGAAGGCCCGCGACCGGCTGATCTGCCGGTTCGACATCGACCTCACCGAACCGGACTGGGCACTCGGCTTCGAATGGGACATCGTGCTCCGCGGCAGCGTCGGCACGGTCTTCGAGGAGCAGCGGTGACCGGGCTCCCGCTCACGCCGTCGCAGACGGTCGGGCCCTTCCTGGCCATCGCGCTGCCCTGGCCGGACGGCCCGACCGTGGTGCCCGCGGACACCCCGGGCGCGATCACGATCACCGGGCGGCTGCTGGATGGGGAGGGCGCGCCCATCCCGGACGGGCTGATCGAGACGTGGCAGGCCGACCCGGACGGCCGCTTCGATCATCCCGATGACCCGCGGGGCGCCGTGGCACCCCCGGCCGGGTTCCGCGGCTACGGGCGCTGCCCGACCGGCCCGGACGGCGGCTACCACATCATCACGCTCCGGCCCGGCGCGCTGCCCAGCCCGGACGGCGGCCGGGAGGCCCCGCACCTGGACGTGACCGTGCTCGCCCGCGGGCTGCTGGACCGGGTGGTGACCCGCGTCTATTTCCCTGACGAGGCGGAGGCGAACGCCGGCGACCCGGTGCTGTCCGCCCTCGCCGACCCGGCCCGCCGGGACACCCTGATCGCCACGGCTGACACCGGCGACAAATGCCGGTTCCGGTTCGACATCCGCCTGCAGGGCGGGCCTGAGACCGTCTTCTTCGATGTCTGAGCCGATGTCTGGCCCGGTGCGCCTGGCCGCCACCCTGGACGGGCCGCGGGACGCGCCGGTCCTGGTGCTCGGCAACTCCCTCGGTACCATCCGGGACCTGTGGGAACCCCAGCTCACGACGCTGGGGGAGCGCTTCCGGCTGCTCCGCTACGAGCATCGCGGGCACGGCGGCTCGCCCGCCCCGCCCGGTCCGTACACCCTGGCCGATCTGGGCGCGGACGTGCTGCGCCTGCTCGACGACTTCGGGGTGGAGCACGCGTCGTACTGTGGTGTGTCGCTGGGCGGGATGATCGGGATGTGGCTGGCCGCGAACGCGCCCGGGCGCATCGATGCCCTCGGGCTGTGCTGCACGTCCGCCCGCTTCCCGGATACCGATCTCTGGGTCCGGCGGGCCGCGGCCGTGCGGGACGGCGGCCTGCCGCCCATCTCCGCCCGGGTGGTCAGCCGCTGGTTCACGCCAGCGTTCGCGGCCCGGCATCCATCGGTCCCCGCTGCCTTCGCCGCCACCCTGGACGGCGTCGATCCGGAAGGCTACGCGGGCTGCTGCGACGCCATCGCGGCGATGGACCTGCGGCCCGCCCTGGCCGGGATCACCGCGCCTACCCTGGTTATTTCCGGATCGGAAGACCCCGCGACCCCGCCGTGGCACGGCGCCGTCATGGCCCGGGGAATCACGCGCTCCCGGCTGGCTGTCATCCGGGGCGCCTCGCACCTGGCCAGCGTGTCCAACCCGGGCGAGGTGACCGCCGCACTGAGCGCTCACCTGCTCGCGATGGCGCTCACTGGCCTGGATTCACCGCCCGGCCGGCCCTGACCGCCCCGGGTGGTCGGCGGCCTGCTGGTCCTGGCTGGCTAGAGCGAACCCCGGGGCGCGACCCACTCCACCGGCTGCCCGGTCACCGCGGCGATGCGGTCGTAGTCCGCGTCATAGTGCAGGACCGTGGCGCCGTGCTCCTCGGCCGTGGCCGCGATGATCAGGTCGGGCAGCCGGAAGTTGCGATGCTGGCTGCGCTCCGCGAGCATCCGGTGCACCGCCAGGGCCCGGTCCATGGCCGCGGCGGTCACGTCCATCCAGCGCTGGCCGTGCACGGCCGCCCACAGCACCTCGTACGCCTTCGGGTCGGGCGCGTTGTTGAAGTACTCCAGCGCCGTCATCTGGCAGGCGGCCAGACGTCCCTCGGTGAGCAGGGCGGCGAACCTGGCCCGCGCGCCGGGGTCGCGGGCCTGCGCCGCGTACGCCGACGTGTCGGCGAGGAAGACCGGCCCGGCCATCAGCCGCCGGACCCGGCGTCCTGCTCAGCCGTCCGGTCCTCGCGCGCGAGGTCCCCGAGCCGGCTCAGGTCCCGGCCGCCGCCGTACCGGAAGCTGTCCGCGCTGCCGGTGTAGTCCATCTCGACGCTATCCAGCGCGGCCAGGATCTGGGCGGCTTTCGCCTTCAGCGCCTGGATCCGCAGGGCCTCGTTGATCGTCGCCACCTTGGTGTCCGTGCCCAGCACCACCCGCGCCGCCTCCAGCCAACCGTCATTGACGTCAACGGTGATGCGTGTCATAGACCTAACGGTACACCAAATCTTGCCGGGTAGCAGCACCACAATTCGTTAGAGAAAGGCATCAGTCTGGAGCGCGGAGGAGCACCGGGCGATCGGGGGAAGGCGCGCAGGTCAGCTGCTGGGGCGCAGGTGGGGCAGCACCGGCCGGATGACGGCGTCCGCCCCGCGCATGGGGCGGCTGCCGAGGAGCACCCGGGTCAGGTCGTGCCGGGTGTCCAGCAGCTCGTCCAGGGCCAGGTTCAGGTGCCGGGCGCTGACCCGCAGCGGCACCGCCGGATCCGGCGCCGAACCGTTGAGCGGTGCCGGCCTGGAACCGTTGGCCAGATCCGGCGCCGCTTCGTGACCGGGGGCAGTGGCGGACCCGTCAGCCGGGGCAGTCGCCGAACCGTCGGCTGGGACCAGCACGGCCGCCCGGGCGGCCCGGCCATCGGCCGCGTGCACGGCCGCGCGGCGGAGCAGTTCCCTGATGAAGGAGGCGTTGACTCCCTCGGTCCGGGCGACCACCTCGAACGCGGCGGCCCGGCTGATCCGCAGCCGGCCTTGGTACAGGCAGAGCAGGCGGCGCCGGGCCACGGCGTCCGGCAGCGGCAGCCGCGCGGTGTGATCGACCTGGCCTGGCCGCGCGGCCAGCGCCTCTTCGAGCAGGTCGGCCCGGTTGGTGGTGAGCAGGAAGGTCACGTTGGCGTCGTCGCTGAGCCCTTCCATCTCGCCCAGCAACCGCAGCAGCAACGGGTCCAGCGGCGCGTGCGGGCCGCGCGGCTGCGCCGCGAGCTCGACGTCCTCCACCACCACGATAGAGGGCTGCAGGGTCCGGGCGATCGCGCAGGCCTCGCCGATGAACCGCAGCTCCGCGCCGGAGATCACGATGGCCGTCACGTCCGGCAGCTGGCCGATCAGGTACCGGGCGGTGTGCGTCTTCCCGGTGCCCGGCGGCCCGTGCAGCAGCACGCCCCGCTTGAGGTGCTGGCCGCTGGCGCTGAGCTCAGCGCAGTGCCGGGCGATCCCGAGGACCTGGCGCTCGATGCCCTCCAGCAGGTCCGGGGGCAGGATCACCGTGGCCCGGTCCAGCCGCGGCCGGTCCAGGAACCCCGCCGCGCTGCCGCTGGCCAGTCCCCGGACGTCGGTGTCGAACGAGATCACCTGCCCGCGGTAGACGTTGTGCCGGACCGCCAGCTCGCGGATCTGGTCCAGGATCTGCCCGGCCGTGGCCTGATCCTCGGCGGTGACCTGCACCCGGACGCATCCGTGCGGATCGTCGTCTGCCGGGCCGCGCAGCAGCATGGCGTACCGCTGGCCGCCGTGCCCCGCCACGAGATAAACGCCACAGATTACGCACGCCCGGGTGATCCCGCCTGGCCCGGCCGGGCGGGCCGCGGTCGTGACGCTGCCGATCCCCGGCACGCTGGCCGGCCCGCGCGGAAGCTCGCCCGCGGTGAGGTCGGCCAGGTCGAGCGGGCCACGGCGGACTCCGGTCAGGCCCAGCAGCTCATGCCGCAGGCCGGGACCGGCGAGCCATGCGTCCAGCCCGGCCTGGACGTTCACCTGGTCGAACGCGGGCCACGACGCGGTGACCACCGGCCACCCCGCGGCCGCCGCGCCGAGGTGCGCGGCCAGGGCGCGCCGGACCGGGTCATCATCGCCCCGGGCCGCGGCCACGGCCAGGCTGAGGACCCGCCCGGCCAGCCGGGCTACGTCGGCAAGTTCCGGCCGGGGTCCCAGACCCACGGCGGGCCACGGCCGGATAGCGAGAAGTCCCCTGGGTATACCCAGAATCCCCACGGGAGCAGCATAGACACGGCCGGACCGGATTATTGGGGCAACAGTGAGCGTGCCCGGGATTCGATGGCCGTCTCGGACAGCAGGACAGCCTGCGCGGCGTCGCCCAGGGGGATGAAGCTGTCTTCGCTGTTAACCCGGGTGATCGTCCCGGTGAACCCGGCGTCAACCAGGGTGGTGATGATGGCCTCGGACACCCCGCCGCTGCGCCTGGTCTCGTCGGCCACCAGCACCCGCCCGGTGACCGTGGCCTCGCGCAGGATGTCCTCGGCCGGCAGCGGCGCGATCCAGCGCAAGTCCAGTACCCGGCAGCCGATGCCGTCGGTGGCCAGCCGGGCCGCTACCCGCAGGCTCATCCGCAGCCCGTTGCCGAACGTGATGATGGTCAGGTCGCGGCCGTTCCCGTAGCCGCGGGCGCTGCCCGCCGGGACGTAGCCGGCCGGCCACAGTCCCGGCGGGTCGTAGGGAGCGAGCCAGCCGCCGTCGCCGGCCCGATGCAGGTCCCGGGTGTGGTACAGCGCGATCGGCTCGAGGAAGACACAGACGCGGGCGTCGGATTCCGCCGCGGCGAGGCAGGTCCGGAGCATGGCGGCCGCGTCGTCGGGCCGGGCCGGGCAGGCGACGATCAGGCCGGGGATATCCCGCAAGCTGGCCAGCGCGTTGTCGTTGTGGAAGTGGCCGCCGAACCCTTCCTGATAGGCGAGGGAGGCGAGCCGCAGCAGCAGCGGATTCCGGTACTGGCCCTGGGAGAAGAAAGACAGCGTCGCAGCCTCGCCGCGGATCTGGTCGGCGGCGTTGTGCAGGTACGCGAGGTACTGGATCTCCGGGACGGGCAGCAGCCCGGCCAGGCCCGCCCCGAGGGCCAGGCCCAGGATGGACTGCTCGTCGAGCAGGGTGTCGAACACCCGCGCGGCCCCGAACCGCTCCGCCAGCCCGCGGGTGACCCCGTACACGCCGCCTTTGCGGGCCACGTCCTCGCCGAACACGAGCATGCCGGGCCGGGCGGCCAGCGCGTCAGCCAGCGCCGCGTTGATCGACTGGGCCAGGGTGAGGCCGCCGGCCGATTCGGGGAGGCGCCCGGCGAAGGCCCCGTCCCGGCGGGCGGGCCCGGCGGCCAGGCAGGCCCCCTCCCAGACCTGCTCGGGATGGTGCGGCGCGAGGGGCTCCATCACCTGGGCGGCGGTGACCAGGCCGGGGCTCCCGGCCACCTCGGCGGCGAAGCCGAGGATCGCGGCCCGCGACTCCTCGTAGCGCGCGGTCACCTCGGCCGGGGTCAGCAGGCCCGCCGTCACCAGCAGCCGGGCCGTGCCGAGCAGCGGGTCGGCGGCCAGGTCGGCGGCGACCGCGGCCGGGCTCCGGTAGCTGCTTTCCACGTCCGAGCCCGCGTGCCCGCCGAAACGCACCATGGCCAGATGCAGGAACGCGGGGGAGCGGCGCTCCCGGACCCAGGCCGAGGCGGCCAGCGCCGCGTCGTACACGGCGGCCAGGTCAGCCCCGTCGGCGTGGAAATACCCGACGCCCGGCACGGACCGGGCCGCGGCCCGGACCCATCCGGGGGGCGTCCGCACGCTGATGCCGAGCCCGTTGTCCTCGATCACCATCAGCAGCGGCAGCGGGAGATGCTGGTAGGCGCAGTACGCGGCGGTGTTGATCGCGCCCGCGGCGGTGGAATGGTTGAGGGACGCGTCGCCGAGGCTGGCCA
This sequence comes from Streptosporangiaceae bacterium, assembly GCA_035642895.1. GTDB lineage: Bacteria > Actinomycetota > Actinomycetes > Streptosporangiales > Streptosporangiaceae > RYN-230. Next base: position 10,910 of record DASQRM010000197.1, read on the forward strand.
CCACGATCGCATCCGCGGGCCATTCGGCGGCCCGGCCGAGCCGGGCCGCCCGGTCCAGGGCGAAGGCCAGGCCGAGGGCGCGGGGGAGGTGCGAGGCGATCGTCGAGGTCTGCGGGATGATATGCAGCCGCGGGTGGCCGAACACCTTGTGGCGGCCGCCGGCGATGGGCTCGTCCGCCGCGCCCACCAGCCCGAGCAGGACATCCCGGACCCCGTCCCGGGGCGGGGTGGCCTGCTGGCACCGGGCCAGGTAGAAGGCGCCGGAGCGGTAGTGCAGCAGGGCCGGGTCGGTGATCCGCAGCGCCGCGGCGACACCCGCGTTGCCCTCGTGCCCGGATGACCCGATCGTGTAGTACCCGGCGCCCCGGGCGCGCAGCCACCGCGCGGCCAGATCGAGATGGCGGCTGCCCAGTTGCGCGTCGAAGAGCTCCAGGCCGCGCTGTCCGGTCAGGGCGGAGCCGTCCCGGATCGGGCCCGGCCCGGCGGGACGCGGGCCGGCGCCCGGGCCGGGCCGGCCATCCAGCGCGCCGAACGCCTCACCCAGGTGACACTCGACGGCGTCCCGCTGCGCCTGGCCTGGGCTCATCCCTCTACCGTAGGGCGGCTTGCTCTACGGTGGGTGCGGCACTGTTGCTGGCGTTATCGAAGGAGGTCCCATGCTGCCCTGGTCCGCCGAGCTGGCCGGTCGAATCGACGAGCACGTGATCACCAGCGAGTTGCTGCGCGGCAACCCGCTGGGCGATCCGTACGAGCGGCCGCTGTGGGTCTACGTCCCGCCCGGCTACGACGAGGACCCGGCCAAGCGGTACGCCACGGTGTACGTGATCCAGGGCTACACCGGTCACCTGGCCATGTGGCGGAACCGCTCGCCGTACCGGCAGCCGTTTCCCGAGACGGCCGACGCGGTGTTCGCGTCCGGGCAGGCGCCCGGGGCGATCGTGGTCTTCGTGGACGCCTGGACCCGCTACGGGGGAAGCCAGTTCGTGGACTCCCCGGGCACCGGCCAGTACCACTCCTACCTGTGCGACGAGGTGGTGCCCTGGGTGGACACGCACTACCGGACCCAGCCCGCGGCGGCGCACCGGGCGATCACCGGCAAGTCCAGCGGCGGCTTCGGCGCGATGATCACCCCGATGCTCCGGCCTGACCTGTTCGGGGCCCTGGCCACGCACGCCGGGGACTCGCTGTACGAGCTCTGCTACATCCCGGAATTCGGCAAGTCCGCGCGTCACCTGCGGGACTACGACGGCGACATCTGGCGCTGGTGGGAGGACTTCAACTCCCGGGTTTCCTTCACCAAGGAGGCCGATCAGGAGCTGCTGATGCTGCTGGGCGTGTCGGCCTGCTTCTCCGCCACCCCGGACGGCCAGGTGGAGCTGCCGTTCGAGCCGCAGACCGGCAGGCTCCGGCCGGAGGTGTGGCAACGCTGGCTGGACTGGGACCCGGTCCGGATGGTGCCGCGTTATACGGACGCGCTCCGCGGGCTGCGCGCGATCTGGATCGACGCCGGAAAGCGCGACGAATGGTTCCTGGATCTGGGTGCGGAGTCCTTCCGTGCCGCCCTGGGGGAGGCCGGGGTAGCCGACGAGGTGATCCATTTCGAGCTGTTCGAGGGCACGCACATGAGCATCGACTACCGGTATCCGGCCTCGCTGGCCTGGCTGGCCACCCGCATCGCGGTTTAGCGCCCGGGCCTGCCCCGGAAACGGTCAGCCGGCGCGGTAATAAAGTCGTAAGCACAAATCAGGGTCCGCTCGTGAACTCCGGCGCGGGATAGTACGTGCTCGGGTTTACATGTCCGCCCCTCCTCACGAGCGGAGAGACACTATGCGTTACCGCAGATGGGCGCCGGCGGTCCTCGCCGTTCCCGCCCTGCTGCTGGCCGCGTGCGCCAGCAGCACCTCACCCGGTACCTCAGCGAGCACCGTCAGCGGCACCAAGTCCGCCTCAGCCATGTCCACCAAGTCCAGCTCGATGGGCGGCAGTTCCGGGATGAGCTCGTCCGGCACCGTCGCGCTGGAGAAGATCAAGACAGCCATCGGGCCGGTGCTGGCCAACGCTAAGGGCTTCACCCTGTACTGGTACGCGAAGGACACCACGATGACCTCGGCCTGCACCGGCTCCTGCGCCACGGCCTGGCCGCCGGTCACCGGCAAGCCCGGGGCGGCCATGGGCGTGCATCTGGTCGGCAAGTTCGGCACGATCAAGCGGGCCAGCGGAGCGCTGCAGGCCACCTACAAGGGGCGCCCGCTGTACACGTACGCGGGCGACAGCGTCCCCGGCCAGACCAAGGGCAATGGGCTGGGCGGCACCTGGCACGTGATCCACGTCAACTCGAAGGGTGCCGTCGCGCCAGCCGGGATGATGGCCTCGCCTACCCCGTCGGCGTCCAAGTCGAGCAGCGGCTCCGGGGGCGGCGGCTCCGGGGGCGGCTACTGATCGACCCGCCCGCCCGGGGTGCCCGTCCTTAGTCAGGCGGGCCCCCGGAGCGGCCGGCGCCAGGCCATCGTGTCCACGGCCTGCCGACGATCGCTGGCGGCCGTGACCCGGTCGCGGTGGGTGGACCGCCAGCCCTCGGGCGAGGCTATGCGGTTTCCCCGAAAAGATCGTTATTGACGCGGGAGAGGTGCGTGCGCATCGCCTCGGTGGCCCGGTCGCTGTCTCGGGCCCGCAGCGCCGCGACCAGCGCCGCGTGATCGGCCTGATACCGTTCCCGGCGCTCCCGTGACGCGCTGCGCCGCTTGAGGTCACCCCAGGAGTGGCCGTGCCGGGCGGTCTCGATGACCGAGTAGAGCTGCCCGAGCAGAGGGCTGTGGCTGGCCGCCATGATCGTCCGGTGCAAAGCCAGGTCCCAGTTCTCGAACTCGTCGTAGCTGGCCGCCCGGTCCCCGCCGGCCAGGCAGCGGTCCATCTCCCGGAAGTCCCTGGCCGTCGCCCAGGCCACGACGAGCGGCATCGCGAGCGGTTCCAGCAGCCGCCGGATGGTCATCACATCGGCCGGCGCGAAGCTGGCTGAGGCCTCACCGGCCACGCTGGCCGCCTGGCCCGGCCGGTCGGAAGCGCTGCTGTCGGCCGGAGCGGCACTGGTGTCCTGGGTGGCTGCCCCCGGGCCGGAGCTTCCGGTCGCGGTCCCGGTCCCGGTCGCGCCGCGCTGGGCCGGGTCATGCCGCAGGAAGGTGCCCCGCCCGACCTCACGGGAGATGTGTCCCTGGGCCTCCAGCACGGCCAGGGCGTGCCGGATCGACGTGCGGGTCGCACCCATGTCCGCGGCGAGCCTGCGCTCGGTGGGCAGCCGGGAACCCGGCCCCAGGCCGCCCCGCGCCGACTCGGCCAGGATCAGCTCGGCCAGCTGGTAGCTCAGCTCGGCCGGCATCGAAGTCCTGGCCCCTGCTGCGTTCTGCATCCCGTCGCTCTCTCCCCAGTGCTGCCCTGCCGTGCCGCCCGCGGTCCCGGGCAACCAATCCTACCAATCGATACCATACCGTAACTGATCAGGGTAGTTAATTTGCTCTTAAGGCTATTGACCCCCCCGAAAAGCCCGACCTATGCTCCGACCAATCCGATGTATACAACCAATTCGAGGAGCTGGCAACCAATTCAGGGGGGCCACCCGGCCCGTGCGCGACGACGCCCCAGCCATCGCCAGCTAACCAGCCATCACCAGCTAAGGAGACCGGGCACGTGAGGCTCGCCACCATTGCCACCCCCGACGGGCTGCGGCTGCATGTCCGGGCCCGTTCCGGCTACCTCGACGTCGCCGAGGCCACCGGTGACCCCCGCTTCGCCTCGCTGCACTACGTCCTGGAGGCCGGGCTCCCGGCCATGGATACCATCCAGGCGCTCACCGACGCCGACGGGCGCGAGGTTGCGGAGGCCGACTTCGGCCCGGCGGTGCCGGCCCCGCCGCGCATCCTCTGCCTCGGCCTCAACTACAGCGAGCACGCCCTGGAGGGTGGCCGCGACGTTCCCACCTGGCCCGATGCGTTCGTCCGAGGCGCGGACAGCGTGCTGGGCCCGTACGCCGACCTGGTCAAGCCGGCCCTCACCGACCGATTCGACTACGAGGCCGAACTCGGCATCGTCATCGGCGCGGGCGGCCGTTACATCACGGCCGACAAGGCACTGGACGCGATCGCGGGCTTTGTGGTGCTGAACGACGCGTCCGCCCGCGACTGGCAGCGGGCCGCGAGCCAGTGGACGGCCGGCAAGAACTTCGAGGGCAGCATGCCCCTCGGACCTGAGGTGGTGACCACCGACGAGCTGGACGTCTCCGACCTGGCCATCAGTTCCACGCTGAACGGGCAGGTCATGCAGTCGGCCCGGACGTCGCTGATGCTCGTCGATGTGCCCAGTGCGGTCGAGTTCTTCTCCTCGTTCACCCGGCTGGTCCCGGGCGACGTCATCGCCACCGGCACCCCGGGCGGTGTGGGCTTCGCCCGCACGCCACCGGTCTGGATGCACCCCGGCGACGTCATCGAGATCTCCGTCGAAGGACTCGGCACCATCCGCAACCGCGTGGTCGCCGAGGAAGACGCCCCGCAGGACTGGCGGTGGCGTCCCGGCACCCCGCTCAAGGCCGGTTTCTGAAGCCGCCGCCCTATTCCGAACAGCCCCTATCCCGAACAGCTCCTATTCCGAACAGCCCCTATCCCGGCAAGAGCACGTCACTCCACCCAGGTACGGAGGGGGACAATGAAGTTCAGGACCCTCAGGCGCGTGGCGGCAGCGATGCTGGCCGTTGGCGTCCTGGCTGCCTGTGGCAGCAATTCCGGCGGCAGCAGCTCAAGTGGCGCCAGTTCCGGCAGTAGTTCCGGCGGCAAGCTCACCGTGGCTGACGTCGCACCATTCAGCGGCGCGGACGCCGCGCTCGGCCCGACGTACCTGGCGTCTTGCTACGGCGCGACCGCGGCCATCAACCAGGCCGGTGGCGTGCTCGGGCACACCCTGACCTGCAAGAGCGTGGACACCCGAGGCGATCCCGCGGACGCGGTTCCCGCGGTGAACCAGATGTTCGCCTCGACGCCCAACCTGGCCCTGGTCATCGGCTGCACGTCCGACGAGGCCGCCTCCGTGGCCCCGGTCATCAACGCGCACAAGATGGCCATGTTCTGCATGACTGGGCAGTCGGAATTCGACCACGTCCACTACCCCTACTTCTACCGGCTGGTTCCTCCTGACCTGGAGGAGTCCTACGCCATGGTCGCTATCGCCCAGCAACTGCACTACAAGCGGATCGCGCTGGCGTTCGGCAACGACATCGGGTCCCAGACCTTCATCCAGCCCGCAATCAGCGCGCTGAAGAAGGCCGGGATGACCCTGACCACCAATCAGACGCTCGACCTCAAGGCCACCACGTTCCGCAGCGAGGCCGAGGCGATCGTCCAGTCGCATCCGGACGCGATCATGACCGAGGCGCTCGGGGCCGCGGATCCGACCCTCTTCTCAGAGATCAAGCAGCTCAACGGCGGCACCATGATCCCGGTCATCGGCACCTCGGCGGCCATCTCGCCGGCGTTCTTCAAGTCCTCGGCGGCCGCGGTCGGCGCCTCCGCGTTCGTATCCGGGTTCCACGCCGACAACCTGGTCGTCGAGTCCAGCGGACCCGCCTACCAGGCGTTCTCGAAGGCGCTGCTGTCCCAGCAGGGCAAGGTGCCGGGTGCCACCGGTAACTTCACCACCTACCTGAGCGCCCCGGGCGGCGTGCACCTGTACGACGGGATCAACCTGGCCTCCCTGGCCATGGTCATGGCCAAGAGCACCTCCCCGAGCGTGTATGGCCCCGACATCCTCAAGATCGGGAACGGGGTGCCCGGCGCCACGGTGTGCTACTCGTTCGCCCAGTGCGCCACCTCGCTCAAGGCCGGGAAGTCGATCAGGTACGAAGGACCTGGCGGGCCGACCAACTTCGACAGCTACCACGACTCGACCGGCATCTTCCAGGTCGACACCTACACCTCCTCAGGCGCGGTGAAGGTGGTCGGCAACCTGACCGCGGCCCAGTTGAGGGCCCTGGCCGGATGACGGCGGGCCGGATGGCCGTGGCCACCATGCGCCCCGCCCAGGCTCTCACCTCCCCCGGGGGGAGCCTGGGCGGCCGGGGGGACGCGGGCGGAGCGGGGGCGGGGCGCTCGTGACGATCTTCCTGTCCTCACTGGGGTTCGGGCTGGTCACCGCCTCCGTGCTGGCGATCGCGGCCGTCGGCTTCACGCTCCAGTTCGGCGTCACGGACGTGCTCAACCTGGCTTACGGTGCCATCATGATCGCCGGGGCCTTCGTGGCCTACGTGGTGAACCAGGCCGGCCTGTCGGTCTGGCTGGGCCTGGTGGTGGCCGTGATCGTCTGCTCCCTGGGCTCCGTGCTGCTGAATTCCGGGGTGTACACGCCGTTCCAGCGGCGCGGTACGTCCCCGATCACGATGGTCATCGTCTCGCTCGGGATGACCCTCATCATCGAGTTCGGGGTCCAGGCCCTGGCGGGCGGGACCGCCGTCTCGTACACCATGAGCCAGGGGAAGACCTTCCACGCGGGCGGCCTGACCCTGAGCGTGGTCCAGGTGGTCGTGATCGCGCTGAGCCTGCTGGTCATGATCGGCGTGCACGGGCTGCTGCGCTACACCCGGCTGGGCAAGGCCATGCGGGCGACCGCGGCCAACAAGTCGCTGGCCCGTAACTGCGGCATCCGGACCGGCCAGGTCATCACCGTCACCTGGGCGCTGACCGGCGCGCTGTGCGGGCTGGCCGGGGTGGTGTTCGCGATGGACTCGGGCAGCTTCGACGCCACCGCGACCGACCTGTTCCTGGTGCTCATCCTGGCCGCCGTCTTCCTGGGCGGCCCTGGCCAGGCCTACGGCGCCATGCTCGGTGCCGTGATCATCGGGGTGGCCACCGAGGTCAGCGCGGCCTACATCACGGCCGATTACAAGTACGTCGTCGCCTTCGTCGCGCTGCTCATCATGCTCGGCGTGCGCCCGACCGGGCTGATCGGCGCCCGGACATGAGAGTCAGGCGGGGCACCGGATGAACGGCTTCTATCTCATCAACCTGCTGGTCTACGCCGCGGTGGACGCCATGGCCTGCCTGGGCCTCAGCCAGCAGTTCGGGGTGGCGGGCGTCACCAATTTCGGGTTCATCATCTTCCAGGCCGCGGGCGGCTACGCCGCGGCGGTCCTGGCCCTGCCGCATGACTCGGCCAACGGGGGATTCCAGTCCTACATCGGCGGCCTGAACCTGCCGTTCCCGGTGCCCTGGATCGGGGCGGCGGTGGTCGGCGGCCTGATCGCGGTGCCGTTCACGTTCCTGGTCGGCCGGCGGCTGCGCGGTGACTTCGCCGCGGTCGGGCTCTTGGTCACCGCGGTCCTGCTGAACCTGCTCGTGACGAACTACCGGCCGCTGCTGAACGGGGACGCCGGACTCTCGCTGATCCCCACGCCGCTGCACGGCGACAACGTGTTCAGCGTGCAGTCGGCCGGTTACCAGTGGTCGTTCGCGGTGCTGGCCATCGCCCTGGCGGTGGCTGTCTACCTGTTCGTCCGCCGGATCACCGAGTCCCCGTACGGCCGCAGCCTGCGCGCCATGCGGGACAACGACGTGGTCGCGGACTCGCTCGGCAAGAACCTGCTCTCGCTGCGCACCGTGATGCTGGTGACCGGGGGTGCGATCGCCGGGCTGAGCGGCGGGATCCTGGTCACGTACATCACCACCTGGTCACCGGCCGCGTGGGGTTACGCAGAGACCGTGGTGCTGTTCGCCGCAGTGATCATCGGCGGGGCCGGCAATCACCTGGGCGCGATCCTCGGGGCCATCCTCGTCCCGGTGGGGTTCGAGGAGATCACCCGGTTCATCCCCACCTCGAACAACCTGCCGCCGAACCTGATCCCGTCGCTGCAGTGGGTTGCGATCGGGCTGCTCATCGTGGTTTTCCTGTGGGTGCGGCCGCAGGGGATCCTGCCGGAGCGCAAGCGGGTTATTCGTCTTCCGGGGGTGGGGTCGGGGTTGACTGGGGCGGCTGGGGCGGCGCCGGCGGGCGGGGCGAACGCGGGCTGGCGTCGCGATGCGGTGGCTGAGACCGAAGGGCCATCCCCCCGTCCGGCAGATGGTGACCGTGGTCGCATCTACGCCCGCTCTTCGCCCCGCCCGCCGTCACCTCGCGGCCCGGACCTGGGCGGCGGCTCGGCTTCGCCGTCGGGCCGCCCGTCGTCGGCCCGAACGCCGTCACCTCGCGAACCCGCGCCGGATGGTTCGGCCTCGGGCTCGGGGTCGGCTTCGCTTCGCTCGCCTTTGGCTTCGGGCTCGGGGTCGGCTTCGCTTCGCTCGCCTGCGGTCGGAGGGGCTGATGGGGAGGGAGGGGCTTCGCTTCGCTCGCCTTCGGCGGGGGCACAGGCCTCTGAGGTGGTGCTGGAGGCGGTGGATGTGGTGCGGGAGTTCGGGGGGGTGCGGGCGGTGGCCGGGGTGTCGTTCCAGGTGCGGAGGGGGACGCTGACCGGGCTGATCGGGCCGAATGGGGCCGGGAAGTCGACGTTGCTGGCCATGCTGGCCGGGACTCTGGGGGTGACGTCGGGGAAGATCATTTATGAGGGGCGCGACGTTACCGGGGTTCCGGCGTACCGGCGGGCGCGGCTGGGGCTGGTCCGGACCTTCCAGCTGGCCAGCGAGTTCAAGCGGCTGACCGTCATGGAGAACCTGCTGTCCGCGGTCCGCGGCAACCGCGGGGATACGTTCCGCGGTTCCCTGCTCGGGAAGCGCTACTGGGGGGCGGATGAGACCGCGGCGATCGCCCGGGCAGAAGCGATCCTCGAGCGGTTCGGCCTGGAGCAGTTCGCCAACCACTATGCCGGAGAGCTCAGCGGTGGCCAGCGCAGGCTGGTCGAGATCATGCGGGCGCTGATGACCGAGCCGACCGCCCTGCTGCTCGACGAGCCGATGGCGGGCGTGCACCCGAACCTGGCCCGGCGCATCGGCAACGAGCTGGTCGCGCTGTGCGCGGACGGGATGACGATCCTCATGGTCGAGCACGAGCTGGCCATCATGGACGAGTTCTGTGATCCGGTCGTGGTGATGGCTGAAGGGGCCGTCCTCGCCGAGGGGACGATGGAACAGCTACGCAGGCGCAGCGAGGTCGTGGAGGCCTACCTTGTCGGCTGAGCTGGCCCTGCACGGTCTGCCCTTGCGGGCGGAGAAGGTCACCGCCGGCTACGGCGGTGATCCGGTGATCCGGGACATCACGGTGAGTGCGGACCCGGGCGAGGTGGTCTCCCTGGTCGGGCCCAATGGGTCGGGCAAGAGCACGCTGCTCAAGAGCCTGGTCGGGGTGGTTCGCCTGTCGTCCGGCACGGTGAGGGTCGGAGACCGGGACCTCACCAACTCAGCGCCCGAGGAAGTCGCCCGGGCCGCCGTTGGCTACGTGCCCCAGGTGGATGACGTGTTCAGCCCTCTCACCGTCCGGGAGAACCTCGAGATGGGTGGTTACCTGCTGCGCCGGGCGCAGGTGGCGGAGCGGATCGAACGAGTGCTGGCCATCTTCCCCCGGCTCGGCGGCATGCTCGGCCGCAGCGCCGGGAAGCTCAGCGGCGGCGAGCGCAAGATGCTGGCCATGGGACGGGTGCTCATGCTCGATCCGGGCCTGTTCCTGCTCGATGAGCCGACCGCGAACCTCGCCCCCATCGTGGCGAACGCGCTGCTCACCGAGCACGTCCGCCAGCTGGCGACCAGCGGGGCGGCGGTGCTGATCGTCGAGCAGCGCGCCAGGGCGGTGCTGGCCATCTCGGACCGCTCGTACGTGCTCGGCGGCGGCGAGGTGCGGATGGCCGGCACGCCCGCTGAGTTGTCCGCCCGCCCGGATTTCATCGAGTCCTTCCTCGGGGCTGGGCGTACGATCAGGTGACATGGCGGGTCAGGGCGGCACGGCGGCCAGCGGTGAGCCAGCACAGGGGGCCGCCGCGGATCCCGCACGTTACCTTCAGGTGCAGACGACCACCGACTCCCGGGCCGAAGCGGTCGAACTCGGCCGCAGCGCCGTGGAGGCCCGGCTGGCCGCCTGCGCCCAGGTGGCGGGCCCCGTAGTAAGCAGTTACTGGTGGGAAGGCGACCTCGAGCGGGCCGAGGAATGGTTGCTGCTCCTCAAGCTCCCGGCCGCGCGCTACCAGGAACTCGCGGATTTCCTCACCCAGCGGCACAGCTACGACGAACCGGAGATCGTCGCCACGCCGATCGTGGCGGGATCCGCGGCCTATCTGAGCTGGATTGAGGAAGTAACCCAGCCGCAGTAGCTGTGGCCGCGACGAGGCGGCCCTCCTGGCCAGGCTTACCCATCACCCGCCCGCGGGGCGGGCACATCCGTACCTACCGCGCCGGCCGGATAGTCTCGGGCTGGCAGCAGCCGGATCCCCGGGCTGAGCGAGACGGCACCGGGCAGCTCGAGGTGGCCCGGCTTGGTGAGCACAGTCGTGCCCTGGATGGCCAGGGTGGCGGTGATATCGCACCGGCCGGAATGCAGGACGGTCAGCAAGCCAGCGCTGACCCCGGCCACCAGGGCACTGACGTCGAACACGACAGACAAGCCGAGCTGGACGCGGGCCACGCGGAGATTGTCCACCATGACATCGACGGACGGATTCCTGGTCACGGCGATCTGGTGGGTGGCCAGGTTCACCAGTTCGGAGCTGTCCGGATCCGCCAGGGTGCGCCGCGCCGCAGCGGTCAGGTCATGAACATCGCGCCACGCGGCGACCAGCAACCCGACCAGGTCGATATCCAGGAGCCCGGCTGCCGCCGCGCTGACTTCGCGTACGGCGGCCTCGCGGGTCACGGTCGGCAGGTCGGCCAGGGCGTGGCCAAGCTCGCCGGTGCTCCCCGCGGACAGGATTTGGCGCCCTAGCGTCTCGGCCGAGTCGCCCCCAGGGGTGACCAGCAGGTCAAGGACGGTCTCGGGGTGGACTTGCAACGGCGGTGCCATGCGGACTCTCCCTCATCATCATGGTGCTGGCTCCGCGCTGGGTGTTAATCCGCACGGTGTGGGTGGCGGTGGCCCCGGTGGTCCGCGTGCTGGACGAGCCGGGCGGGCCGGGCTGCGGCTTCGCGTGCACGCTCGGCGCGGCGGCCGCTGGCGGGCGACCGCGCAGCCGCAGCCTCCGCCGGCGCAGGGCCAGTACACCGCCTGCCGCGGCGAGGCCCGCTGCGGCGAGAGCCGCGGCGGCCAGTGAGCGGATCAGCGCAGCGGGTATGGCCGGTGCCGCCGGGTTCACCTGGAACGAGCGTGGCGCTGCGCGGGCGGCTTCGTAGGTGGTGCTGCCGCCCTGGGTGGCGGTGATGGTGCAGCTGCCGGGGGCCAGGGTGGTGGCGGTGGCTCCGGAGACGGTGCAGACCGCCGGGGTGGCGGAGCTGAAGGACACCGGCAGGCCGGAGGACGCGGAGGCAGTCAGGACGGCCGGGTGGCCGACCGCGGTGTCTGGCGGCGTCCCGAAGGTGATCCACTGCGATTTGTGCCCGGCCCCCACCGCGAACGAATGCGTTACGCCGGGGGCGGGCGCGTAGGTGGTGCTGCCGCCCTGGGTGGCGGTGATGATGCAGCTGCCCGGGGCGAGGGTGGTGGCGGTGGCTCCGGAGACGGTGCAGATCGCCGGGGTGGCGGAGCTGAAGGACACCGGCAGGCCCGAGGTCGCGGAGGCGGTCAGGGTGACTGGCGTGCCGACGTGACCGGCAGCTGGCGTCCCGAAATCGATCGTCTGCGCAGTCTGCCCGGCGCGGATCAGGAACGACTGCGTGACGTTCCGGGCCGCCGCAAAGTCGGCGCTGCCGCCCTGGGTGGCGGTGATGGTGCAGGTACCCGCGGTTACGGTCGTCACCACTGTCCCCGACACCGTGCACACCGAGGGGCTGCCGGAGCGGAAAGACACGGGCAGGCCGGAGGACGCCGAGGCCACCGGAGTGACCGGCACGCCGGCCATCGCCTCCGGCGGCGGCCCGAAGCTGATGGTCTGCGGCTGCCGTCCGGCGCGTACCGGGAAGGTGCGGGCGATGTCCCTGGCCGCCGAGTAGCGGGCGCTGCCTCCCTGGCTGGCGGTGATGGTGCAGGCACCAGCGGCCACGGTGGTGACGGTCGTCCCTGAGACCGCACACGCTGGCGTGCCCGCGCGGAACGAGACGGGCAGCCCGGAGGTGGCGGTGGCGAGGAGGGCGGCAGCCGCGCCAATGCCTGCCCCTTTCGGCTGGGCGAAGGTGATCGTCTGCGCCACCTTCCCGGCCGTCACCTGGAAGGACTGCGTTGCCTCCGGGGCCGCCGTATACAGGGAATTGCCGCCCTGGGTGGCGGTGATGGTGCACATTCCGGGCGCCAGGGTGGTGACAGTTGTCCCGGCCAGCGCGCAGAGCGCTGGGGTTCCAGAGCGGAAGGCCACGGTCAGGCCGGAGGTTGTGGTGGCGGCCAGCGGGACCAGCGCGCCGACGGCGACCGCAGGCAGCGGCCCGAAGGCGATCTTCTGGGGTTGTGCGCCGGCCTGGATCTCCAGGGAGTGGGCCACATCCGGGGCGGCCCTGAAGGTGGCGTTGCCGCCCTGGGAGGCGGTAATGGTGCACATGCCGGCGAGCAGGGCGGTGACCGTGGTCCCGGACACCGTACACACCTGGCGGGGGTCAGACCGGAAGGACACAGGCAGCCCGGAGGTCGCCGAGGCGGTCAGCACAAGCCGACTCCCGGCCACGATCCCCGCCGGCTGCGTGAACGTGATCCTCTGCGGCTTGGTCCCGGCGTGGATCTTGATTGAGCGGGCCACGGCGGGGGCGGGCGCGTAGTCGGTGTTGCCGTTCTGGGTGGCGGTGATGGTGCAGGTGCCGGCGGCCAGGGTGGTGAGGCTGGATCCGGTGACCGTGCAGAGCGCTGGGGTGCCGGAGTGGAAGAATACGGGCAGGCCGGAGGTGGCGGTGGCGGTCAGGGTGACCTTCGTGCCGGCGGCCGCGCCCCCCGGCTGGGCAAAGGTGATCATCTGGGTCGCCTGGACGTGGAGCGACTGCGTCACGTTCGGGGCGGGCGCGTAGTCGGTGTCGCCGCCCTGGGTGGCGGTAATGGTGCAGGTGCCAGCGGCCAGCGTGGCGACGGTGGATCCGGTGACCGTGCAGACCTCCGGGGTGCCGGAGCCGAACGCCACCCGCAGGCCGGAGGATGCGGTGGCGGTCAGGGGCACCGCCACCCCGGCCAGCGCGTTCCCGGGCGGGGCAAAGGTGATCGTCTGCGTGTCCTGCACGTGGATGGACCGTGTCACATCCGGGGCGGCTGCGAAATCCCTGCTGCCCGGCCCGGACCCGCTGGCCTGGAGGGTGCGGGGCTGGAAGCTGCCGGCCTGGAAGGCGGTGATGGTGCAGGTGCCGCCGGTGAGCGGGATGACCGTCGCCCCCGAGACCGTGCACGCTGGTGAAGGCGCGGTCACCTCCCGCGCGCCAGCGCGGAAGGACACGGCCAGCCCCGAGGTCGCCTGGGCGGTCACCACGAACGGCACCCCCGCCACGGCGCGGGCCGGCCCGGTGAAGCCGACGATGGACTGCTGCCCTTTCCCCGCGGGCCGGACCTCGAACGTGATGGGGAGGCTGGCGGGCGCGTAGTCCTGGCTGCCGCCCTGGGCCGCGGTGATGGTGCAGGTGCCGGCGGCCAGGGTGAGCACCGTCGTCTCGTCCACCGCGCACGCTGGCGGGAAGTGCAGGCCGGGCCCGGCAGCGGCGCGGACGGTCACGGCCAGGCCGGAGGTCGCGGTGACGGGCAGGTACCCGGCCACGCCGACGGGCTCCACGGCCGCCGCGCCGGTCGGCAGGCTCGCCCCGCCGGCCGGCCCGATCGACTGGGAACCCGGGCCGGTCTGGACCCCGAACGAGCGGTGCTCGTCCCGGGCCGCCGCGAAACGGGCACTGCCGCCCTGCGTCGCGGTAATTCCGCAGCGGCCGCCGGTCAGGGTGAGCACCGTCGTCCCCGACACCGCGCACACCAGCGGGGTGTCCGAGCGGAACGACACCGCCAGGCCCGAGGACGCCGAGGCCGGCAGCGTGACCGGGTCCCCGGCCGTCACGGGCGCCCCCGTCCCCTCCGGGCGGCGGAACGTAATCCGTTGCGACTCCGGCCCGGTGCCGATCTGGAAGGCGCGAGCCGCGCCGGCCACCCTGAACCGGGAGTCGCCGGGCTGGGTGGCGGTGATCACGCAAGCGCCCACCCCGACGGCGGTGGCCGTGCCGGTGCTGGGGGCGCCGGTGGTGGGGGCGCCAGTGGTGGGGGCGCCGGTGGTGGCCGGTGAGTCGGCGACGGGGGAGCCGGAGACCGTGCACACCGCCGGGGTGTCGGACCGGAACGTGACCGGCAGTCCGGACGATGCCCAGGCGCGCACCGGAACCCGCGCGCCCACCAGCGCGCCGGGAGGCGGCGGGAAGGAGACGTCCTGACTGGCCGTCCCGGTGCCAACCTGGATGGTGCGGGCCGCTCCGGCCGCCGCGAACCCGGAGTCACCGGGCTGGGTGGCGGTGATGGTGCAGGCGCCCGCGCCGACCGCTGTGGCTGAGCCGACGGTAGTGGCCGGGTCAGCAGTGCTGTCGCCGGCGGCGATGGTCGCGTCGGAGACCGTGCACACGGCCGGGGTAGCGGACCGGAACGAGATGGCCAGACTCGACGTCGGTGCCTGTGACGTCACCGGCACCTGGGCTTCCCGCGTCACCGTAGCGCTCAGGGTGATGTGCGCGCCGACCATGATCTCGGGCCGCCCGGGCTGGGTGCCTTCCGGCTGCGCAAACCTGACGGTCTGCTGGCCTGCTCCCGTGCCGACCTGGAAGGCGTGCGCCACGTCGGGCGCGGCTGCGAACTCAGCGCTCCCCGCCTGTGACGCGGTGATCGTGCACACGCCCGCCGTCAACGCGGTGACGATCGTGGCGGAGACCGTGCACACCAGCGGGGTGGCGGAGCGGAACGAGACCTGCAGCCCCGACGACGCCGAAGCATGCACAGTGATCAGCGCGCCGACCGCTGTGTCCGGCGCCCCGGGCGATGTGCCTACCGGCTGGCCGAAGCTGATCGTCTGCCGGGCCGCACCCGTGGCGGTAAGCCAGGCGTGCCCAACCCGGGCCGGACGGTCAGGTACCGGGGGACCCCGGCCGGTCAGGGTGGCTGAACCCATCATCGCCGCGACCAGGCAGATGCCCAGGAGCCCGCACGCCCCTCGCCAGGGCCGGGCCTGACCAGCGCGGACGTTTCCGCCCGGCCTTATCCGGCCCGGCGGCCGGTCCATCATGATGCCACCCCTTGTCCTTACGGGACGCCCCGCTGGGCGTCACTTCGTTATGGACCGGGAGTTGCCGGGCCGACCGAGAAATACTTGCCCGAAGGTGAGTCTCCGCTACCCGCGCGGGCAGTCGGCGCGGCCTGACGGTCAGCGCGCCGGGACCGGCGGCGCGTTCCACGTCAGCATGACCGGCCGGCCGTGCTCGATGCCCAGGGTGGACAGGGTCCCCGTGTCCAGGCGGAACAGGCGGCCGGCGGCCGGCTCCAGGCGGAGCCAGCGGGCGGTCAGGACCCGCAGGAAGTGCGCGTGGGCCACCAGCACCACGTCGCCCTCGGCGAGCATCGGCTGCACCCGGTCCAGCACCGCGTCCGCGCGCGCCCCGACCTGCTGCACGGTTTCCCCCGGGTGGCCGGCGCCGCCGGGCATGACCCCGTCCCGCCACAGGTACCAGCCGGGACGCTGCTCCCTGATCTGGGGCGTGGTCATGCCCTCGTAACCGCCGTAGTCCCACTCCTGCAGATCAGGGTCGGGTACGGCATCCAGCCCGGCCAGTTCCGCGGTCCGCACGGCCCGCTGCGCCGGGCTGGTGAACGCGGCCCGGATCGGCCGGCCAGCGAGCGCCGGGGCCAGCGACTTGGCGGCCGCCTCGCCCTCAGGCGTGAGCGGGATGTCCGTCCGCCCGGTGTGCCGCCCGGACTTGCTCCACTCCGTCTGGCCGTGCCGGAGCAGGATCAGTTCTCCCATGGCCCCCATCTTCGCTGACGCGGGTCCCAGGCCGGGCCCGCTACCCGATCAGGCTCCGACCGGAACCGGGTTGACCCGTCGGCCTTCCACATGTAAGTTTTTCCTGACAGGTGAAAGAACGCGACAAAGGGAGCGACGGTGACCAGTGACGAACTGCTTACCGTGCTCACGGCGGTGGCGAATCCGCACCGGATGCGGATCGTCGCCGAGCTGCGGGACGGCCGGGTACACGTCAGCGAGCTGGCCCGGCGGCTCGGCATGTCCCGGCCGCTGCTGTACATGCACCTGGACAAGCTGGAGAAGGCAGGCCTGGTGGCTGGCCAGCTGGAGCTGTCCGAGGACGGCAAGGCCATGAAGTACTTCGAGCTGGCCCCGTTCGACCTGCACCTCAACGCCGAAACGATCATCACGGCGCTGCGCGACGGCAGCGCGGAGGGCGGAGACACCATGAAAGCGAGCACTCCATGACTCACGGGCCCGTTCTGGCCTCTGGCGCGAACGCGACGGCCATCACCATCAGCGTGGGCATCATCTTCATCATCGGCGCGGTCATCGCCGTGGTCGTCTGGTCCTATTTCCGCCTGCAGAGCCACCGCGCCGACGCGGTAGCGATGGCCGAGTACCGCAAGCTGGCCGAGGAAGCTGTGGCCAACCAGCACGAATTGCGGACCGAGCTAGCCAAGCTGACCGAGCACGTCCAAGCGGTCGAGCAGTTGATGCGAGACGTCGGGTGAGTACCCGGCTAAGGCTCTACCGCAACCCGCTGCGGCTGGCCGCGTCCAGCAGCCCCTGGCGCGCCGCCGCCTTCCTGGCCGTCTACGTGTTCGTCGCGGGGTGGCTGCTATTCGCCGTCGCCTTCACCGCGTCCGCGACCGCCGCCGTCTTCATGATCACGCTGGCCGGGATCCCGCTCCTGGCCGCGGCGGCGGGAGTTCTGCACGGCTGCGCCAACGCCGAGCGCTTCCGGCTGCGTCAGGTGCTGGCCGAGCCGGTCCCGGGCAGCTACCGCCCGGTGACCCAGCCGGGCATCATGGCCCGCGTCAGGACCTGCTGGCGCGACCCGGCCACCTGGCGTGACGTCGCCTACCTGATCGGGTTGTGGCCGCTGCTGTTCATCATGGACACACTCGTGCTCACCGTCTGGCTCACGCTTCTCGCCGGAATAACCCTGCCGGCCTGGTACTGGGCGCCCCGGGGCAACGTTGGCCTGGGCTACGCCAACGGCACACAGGTCCACGGCGTGACGCTCGGCTATTTCCCGCATGGCCCGCTCGGGCCTGGCGGGTGGGGGCTCTATGTGGACACGCTGCCCAAGGCCCTGCTGGCTGCGGCGGTCTTCCTGGTCGCGTTCCTGCTCTTCAACTATGTGCTCGTGCTGACCGCCCGGGCGCACGCGTGGATCGCCAGCTCGGTGCTGCGCGCTCCCTCAGACCCGCTCGCCCCGGCGAAGGAGGTGCTCGCCCGCCCGGGCCCGCTGGGCCCGCTGCACACAGCCAGGTAACGCTGCGCCCCCGCCCACGAGGGATCAGCTCGCGGGCGGGGGCAAACGACAGACCCACGCACCGCCCTTGAGAGAAGGCCATAATGCGCCAGCCGTCTAGTTCAGTATTGCCGGAAACCGGGTCCGCCCGCGACGATCCCCGCCGCGCGCCCCGGCCCCGAGCGCCGGTCGTCGAGCGCATCGCCGGCTGGAGTGCCCGGCACCGCAAGACCGCCGTCCTCGGCTGGCTCGTCCTGGTCGCCGCGGTGTTCATGGCCGGGCACGCGCTGCCCGCCAATAACGTGCCCTCCAACGACGCCGGCCAGTCCGGTCAGGCCGAGCAGACCATGCAGCGGCTCGGAGTGGTCGCCCCGCCGCAGGAGAACGTGCTCATCCAGACCCGGGGGACCGGCCGGTTCGGCACGGACCCGCAGATGCGCCAGTCCGTCCGGCAGGTGGTGACCGCGCTCTCCGCCCTTCCGCACTCCGCCCGTCACATCACCTCACCGCTCGATCCCGGCCACCGCGCGCTCGTGTCTAAGGATGGCCGCAGTGCGCTCGTTACCTTCCAGGTCCCCGGCAAGATAAGTAACGAAGACCAAGCCGTGGCCCCTGACTTGGCGGCCGTGTCCGCCGTGGCGGCCCGGCATCCCAGCCTGCGGATCGCCGAAGTCGGGGACGCTAGCCTGGACCGGATCGGCGGCACCCTCATCAGCCAGGACTTCCGCAAGGCGGAGGTTACCTCGGTGCCGATCACGCTGATCCTGCTGATCGTGGTGTTCGGTGCGCTGATCGCGGCCGGGATCCCCCTGCTGCTCGCCGCGACCGCCGTGACCACCGCGATCTCCCTGCTCGCCATCCCTGGTCAGTGGCTGCCGGTGGGCAGCTCGACGTCAGAGGTAGTGCTGCTCATCGGGATGGCGGTCGGGATCGACTACTCGCTGTTCTACCTGCGCCGGGAGCGGGAGGAGCGGGCCCGGGGCGCGGATACCGCCACCGCGCTGCGCCGGGCCGCAGCCACCTCGGGCCGGGCCATCGTGGTGTCCGGGCTGACCGTGATGATCGCACTGGCCGGGCTGTTCCTCACCGGGTACTCGGTCTTCACCGGCGTGGCCATCGGCACGATCGCCGTGGTCGGGGTGGCGGTGGCAGGCTCGCTCACCGCGCTGCCCGCGCTGCTTTCCTGGCTGGGCCCGTGGGCTGACCGGGGACGGGTTCCGTTCCTGGGCCGCCGCGCCGCCGCGGCCCGCCCCTCCCGCCTGTGGGCCGCGCTGGTCCGCCGGGTGGTGGCGCACCCCGTGGTCTGGGGGTCGGTAGCGGCCCTGGCCATGATCGTGCTCGCCGTCCCCGCCCTGGGCCTGCGCCTGGGCAGCCCGCTGGACGGTGGCTTCTCGGCCAAGGTGCCGGCGGTCGCGGCCCTGAACCGGTTCGAGCGCGTGTTCCCCGGCCGCCCGGGGCCCGCCCAGGTGGTCGTGACCGGCCGCGGCCTGGCGGGAAGCCAGGTGGCGGGCGCGCTCACCGCGCTTGAGGGCCGGGCCACGGCCCACGGGCCTATCCGGGGGCCTGTCACCGCTGCTCCGGTGGCGGACGGCCGTGCCCTGCTGGTCAGTGTCCCGCTGGCCGGGAATGGGGTGGATGCTGTTTCTGACCATGCTCTGCTCACCCTGCGGGACCGTGTCCTGCCCCGGACGCTCGGCCAGGTGCGCGGGATCAGCTATGCGGTAGCTGGTAATACGGCCGAGAACTACGACGACATCGCGGTGCTGCGCACCCGGACCCCACTGGTGCTGGCGGTGGTGGCCCTGCTCGCCTTTGCCCTGCTACTCGTGGCGTTCCGCTCAGTGGCCATCCCGCTGGTCTCCATCACGCTGAACCTGCTGTCCGTAGGTGCGGCCTACGGCCTGATCACCTACGTCTTCCAGGATGGCCACGGGGCCGGGCTGCTCGGCTTCACCAGCTACGGCGCGATCGTGCCCTGGATCCCGTTGTTCATCTTCGTGTTCCTGTTCGGGCTGAGCATGGACTACCACGTGTTCATCCTGAGCCGGATCCGGGAACTGCGCGCCCGCGGAGCGAGCCCGGGAGGCAGCTCGGGCCTGCTCAGCACGCGCGACGCGGTAGTGAACGGCATCGCGAGCAGCGCGGGCGTGGTGACCAGCGCCGCAGTGATCATGGTGGCGGTGTTCTCGATCTTCGCGACGCTGCACCTCATCCAGCTGCAGATGCTCGGCGTGGGCCTGGCCGCCGCGGTGCTGATCGACGCCACCGTGGTCCGCGGCATCCTGCTGCCCGCCTGCCTGGCCCTGCTCGGCGAGCGGACCTGGTACCTGCCGCGCTGGCTGGCCTGGCTGCCGGGCGGGGGAGCGGCGGCTGGTGCGCCGGTCCCGGCCGGCCCGGCTCAGGTCCAGCCTGCGCCGGTGGAGGAGGAAGCATGGCCCGCGCGCTGAGTCCCGCCCGTCCCGGTCCGGCCGCCCGGCCGGACCGGGACACCGGCCAGGCCGGCCGGCCGGACCGGGACAGTGGCCCAGCGGTTGCGCTGCACGGCGTGACCAAGGTCTACCGCCCGGGCCGCCGCACCGTCGCCGCGCTGCGCGGCGTCGACCTCGCTTTCCCGCGCGGCTCGTGCACCGCGGTGATGGGCGCCTCCGGGTCCGGCAAGACCACCCTGCTGCAGTGCGCGGCCGGGCTGGACCGGCCCACCTCGGGCACCGTCCGCCTGGCCGGGCAGGACCTGGGCGCGCTGCGCGAATCCCAGGTGACCCGGCTGCGCCGGGACCGGGTCGGCTTCGTATTCCAGTCGTTCAACCTGGTCCCGTCGCTGACCGTGGAGCTCAACGTGGCCCTGCCCGCCCGGCTGGCCGGGCGGCGCTGCCGCAGGCCCGAGATCCGCGAGGCGCTCGGCGCGGTGGGCCTGGCGGACCGGGCCGGCTGCCGCCCGTCGGAGCTGTCTGGTGGCCAGCAGCAGCGGGTGGCTATCGCCCGGGCGCTGATCACCGGCCCTGAGGTGATCTTCGCTGACGAGCCGACCGGCGCGCTCGACTCGGGCACCGGGCGGCAGGTGCTGGCCCTACTGCGCGGGCTGGTGGATGACGCCGGGCGGACCGTCATCATGGTCACCCACGACCCGGTCGCCGCGGCCTGCGCCGACCGGGTGATCTTCCTGGCCGATGGCCAGGTCCGCGGTGAGCTGCACAATCCGGAGCCGCGCCAGGTCGCCGAGCGCCTGACCGACCTGGAGATGCAGACCGGCCGGGAGACGCTGACCGGCCGGGAGACGCTGACCGGCCGGGAGACGCTGACCGGCCGGGACATGCTGACCGGCCGGGAGACGCTGACCGGCCGGGACATGCGGACCAGCCGGGAGACACGGACGGCGCAGCCATGATCGCCCTCGCCTGGCACACCGCCCGGGCCCGCGTGGCCAGCCTGGCCGGGAGCTTCGTCGCTCTCGCGCTGGGAGTGGCGCTGCTGGCCGCGATGGCCCTGACCCTGGCCGCCACGGTTGGCACGCACGCCCGCCCCACCTGGTTCGCCCGGGCCGGCGTGGTCATCGCCGGGGATGACACGGTCAGCATTCCCTCGGGGGAGGAAGGCGCCGGCCCGGAGACCCTGCGCACGGCCGGGGCCCGCGCCGTCCCGGCCGCCCTGGTCCGGCCGCTGTCCGCGCTGGGGGCGCGGACCGTGGCCGACTACGCGGGGTACGCAGCCGCCCCGGGGGCGCCGGGCCGCAGCGTTCACCCGTGGTCGGTGGCGGCGCTGCACGGGTACTCCTGGGTGACTGGCGGGCCGCCCCGCCAGCCCGGGCAGCTGGTGGTCTGCGCGCCGACCCGGCTCACCGCGGGGGCCCGGGTCGCCGTGCAGACCACCCTGGGGGCGCAGGCGTTCACCGTCAGCGGGGTGCTGCGCAGCCGGGCACCTGACCGCGCCGCTGGCCACCGCCGTCTACCTGCGCATGGCACCGGGGGGGACTGGCCGGGGTGCGTGCCGCGACCAGGTCCGG
>DASQRM010000198.1:0-36992 GCA_035642895.1 Streptosporangiaceae bacterium
GCAGCACCGGCCGGCCGCGCGACACCGGGCGGCCTGGCTTGTTCGGCGACGAGCGCCAGGAGGAAATCCTGGCCCTGATCCGGCAGGAAAAGAGAGTCTCGGTCACCTCGCTCGCAGACCGCTTCGCCGTGGTCGGCGAGACGATCCGGCGCGACCTCGCGGATCTGGAGCATCGCGGCCTCATCAGGCGCGTGCACGGCGGGGCGATCCTGGTCGAGAGGGTGATTTTCGAGCCACCGATCGAGGCCCGCCATGACCTGATGAGACCGGAGAAGGAACGGATCGCCCTCGCGGCCCTCGCCGAACTGCCGGGGGAAGGGTCGGCCTTCATCGAGGCCGGAAGCACCACGAGCTTCCTGGCCGGCGTGCTGCCCGCCGACAGCAGTCTTACCGTCGTGACCAACGGCGGCTACATCGCCAGCACGCTGGCCCGCCACCCGCACCTCACGGTGCTCGCAGTGGGCGGCCGGGTCCGCCCGCGCAGCCTCGCGTGCGTCGACGACTGGGCCCTCGACACACTGTCCAGACTGCGGGTCACCGTCGCCTTCCTCGGCACCAACGGCCTCTCCGTCGAGAATGGGCTGACCACCCCTGATCCGGCCGAAGCCGCCGTGAAACGCGCCACGCTGTCTATCGCCGAGCACACCGTGCTGCTCGCCGACCACTCCAAGATCGGAGTGGCCAGCCTGCTCCGGTACGGCGACCTGGCCCAGATTGACACGCTGATCACCGACAGCGGCCTGCCCCAGGTCGAGGCGCATGACCTCCAGGACGCCGGACTCCGGGTCATCCGCGCCTGACCGGCCCGCGTCCGCACCGGGCCTCCGGCGTCTTCTGGTACCTGTTCGGCTGGACCTCCTGGCGCATCCTCACCATCGACCTCGGCTGGACCTGGGACCTGGCCGGGCAGTGGCTCACCCTGGGCCCGGCGGACGAGCCGGCTAGCGCGCCACGCGGTAGCGGAGGCAGACGACTCCCGAGCTGAAGGTGCGGGTCTCGGCTGCCTCGGCGGCGAGCGCCGCGGGGCCGATCGCGATGTTGCCCTCCGCCGGCTCGGCTCGCAACCGCTCGATCTCCTCCGCCAGGCCGCCGGAGGCCAGGCGGGCATGGCCCTGCACCGCCGGCAGCGTGGTGGAGAACACCACCTTAGGGAGCGGCTTCCAGATCGCGGCCCACTCGAGCATTGAGTCGTCGAGCGATGGATCCTGGTCGGCGGTCTCCCAGTACAGCATCGTCTCGTACAGCCTTCGTCCCAGCAGGTGGACGCCGACCTCTCGTATCTCGTCGGTGACGAAGCGAAAGACCTCCTCGTCGGGCGCCGTCCAGTCGAAGCCGCCGGTTACGGCACCGGTTCCGGTCCTCCGTCATGCCGTCGGGGGCTCCTTCATGCCGTGCGGGGCTCCGTCCGGGCCGCCAGGGTGTTGAGGTTTTTCGCGAATCCGGGGGCCTGCATCTGAACATCGAAGTAGGTACCGACCGTGTCGGCGTTGTCATACGTGCGTTGCAGTTCAGACGCGAAGGACAGCCAGCTGACCGGGACGACACCGAGCTGGAGGAGCCGGGTCACGGCGGCATCGTGGATGGCGGTGTTCTCCCCGGCCGTCGCGTCGATGACCAGCGAGACGCCGTAGTCGCGGCGGAGCGCTCCCAGGGTCGTGTGCAGGATGCATCCTTCGGTCATCAGGCCGGCGATGACCAGGTGCCTCATCCCGGTTTCGGCGACGGCCGCCTCGAAGCCGGGGAAGTCGAAGGCATCAAACGAGCCGCCCCGGTGTATCACCGGATGGTCGCCGATGACCGCGGCGACCTCCGGGTACAGCGGCCCGCGGGGATCGTTCTGCGGCCCGGTTGAGACGACCAGCGGGACGCCGTAGCCGACCGCGGTCTTGGCCAGGGCCACCGCCCCGCTGACGTTCTCCTGGACGGACTGGGAACCGAAGAGGTTGGCGAAACCGGTCACGTAGTCGATCAGCACGATCGCGGTGTTGTGTGGCGTGCGCCGCTCGATGTCCACGAGTCATCTCCCTTTCCGGGCGCGATTTCCGGGCGCGATCATTCGCTGGGGAACAGCCGGCGGCGGCGAATTCCCGGACCAGCTCGTTGTGCTCCGACTTCCGGGTGAGCTGGAGTAGCTCGGTCTCGGCCAGCATGTAGGGACGGTGGCCGAACGCGTAGTGCATGTCACCGAGTTCGGCCCAGGCGCCGGTGTAGTCGCCGGTCTTGGCCACAACGGGCAGTTCGCCCCTGGATACCCGCATGTCAGAACCTCCTGCTGGTGGGCAGCGGCCGCGCGCCGCATGGTGGCGGTAAGCCTCAGCGCGATGCCTGGAGGTGTCAAGGCGCTCGGTGAGCGCTGAACGGCACGCGCCGGGGTGCCCGCCGCACGCTCAGGCCAGCAGGCCGCTGTCCGCTTCCCGGGCCGGACCCTGCTCCGGAGCGGGCGCCCGCCACCGGCGGGCGCTCACCCTGCGCACCGCGGTGATGGCCGCGGCGATCCAGGGAAGCAGGTGCTCGCCGTCGCGAACCAGCAGGATGCTGTGCCGCGCGGTGCTGACCCCGGCAATGGGAATCCGGGCCACCGGCATCCCGGTCCCGGCGGGGGTTCGCTGGGGGGCGATGGTGACCCCCCAGCCGATCCCGACCAGGCCGACGGCGGTGCCGATGTCGTCCACCGAGGCGGCCAGCTCAGGCTGGAAACCGGCGGAGACGCACATGGCCATGACCAGTTGCCCCAAGGTGCTGGCCGGGCAGACGATCCAGGCCTCGCTGCGCAGCTCAGCCATGGTGCACTGGTCCGCCTCGGCCAGCCGGTGCCCGGCCGGCACGCACAGCCGGAGGGCGTCGTGGCCGAGGTCCCACTCGCGCAGTCCGGGCCGCGGGCGTGGCTGCGGGGCGCCGAACCGGGACACGATCGCCATGTCCAGCTGGTCACGCAGCAGCGCGTCGGCGCTGGTCTCGTCGGTGGCCGCGATGAGCCGGATCTCGAGCTTCGGGAACTGCCGGCGCACCTCCATCAGCGCATGGCTCATGATCTGCGGCCCTTCACGGAACGGCACGCCGACCCGGAGCAGTCCGCTGACCGCCTGGTCGTCCCGGCTCAGGGTCGCTTCCGCGGCCCGCAGCTCGACCAGGATCCGCTCGGTGTGCTCCAGCAGGATCCGGCCGGCCGGGGTCAGCGTGATCCGGTTGCCGCGGCGGTCGACCAGGGCGGTGCCCGCCTCGGTCTCCAGCGCCGACAGCTGCTGGGACACGGCCGACCGGGTGTAGCGCAGCGCCCGCCCGGCCGCGGCGATCGAGCCTTCGGCGGCCACGGCTCGCAGCATCAGCAGCTTGCGGACATCGAGCATGCGTCACATCCATTAACGCCATGTGTCGTCGATAGTAACTCCAGATTACTTGTGGCCAGTATGCCCGGGTTGCTGTAGTGAGTGCCATGCGAGCGGCCCTGAGCGAGATCCAGCGGATACCGACATCCGGTGCCCGGGCCGTGGCCACGTTCACGGTGGCAGGTCGGCAGCTGCTGGCCATCCCGCAGCTGGCCCGGGACGCGCCCGGCGGCCCGCCGGGGATGAACGGCGGAGACAGTGACACGGATCTGCTGCTGCTCCAGTCCGCGGGCGGGCGCTTCGAGCCCTGGTCCGCGCTGCCCGCCCCGGGCGGTGAGGACGCAGAGTTCTTCACCATCGGCGGCCGCGCGTTCCTCGCCGTGGCCAGCATCAGGACGGGGTCGGGCCCGTACGATTTCGCGGCCGAGTCATGGATCTTCACCTGGGACCGGGACCGGTTCGTGCCGTTCCAGACCATGGCCACGTTCGCGGCCAAGCAGTGGAAGCACTGGAACATCGGCGACCGGCATTTCCTCGGGCTGGCGCAGGGCGTCGTCCGCCCCGGGGACGAGGACCGCAACCGCGATTCGATCGTCTACGAGTGGGACGGCTCGTCGTTCGTGCCGCAGCAGCAGATCCCCTCCCGCTGGGCCTACAACTGGCACCCGTTCCGCATCGGGGACGAGTTCTTCGTCGCGCACGCCGACCATGCCGGGGAGAGCGTGCTCTACCGGTGGGACGGGACCCGGCTGCGGCCGCACCAGGCACTGGCCGCCGAGGGCGGCCGCGCGTTCACGACCTTCGACGATGGCGGGAACACCTACCTCGTCGTCGCCTGCATCTCGGCCCCGACCACGATGATGCGCTGGGACGGCGACCAGTTCACGCCCGTCCAGACGCTCGACGGCCTCGGCGGGCGGGAGCTCGCGGTGGTGCGCGCGGGCGGCCTCCTCCTCGTCATCCGGATCAACTTCATCCTCGGCACGCCTGCTGACCCCCGCCCGGTCCTCGACTCGCAGATCTACGCCTGGGACGGTGCGGCGCTCCGGGTCGCCGCCGAGTTCCCCACGTGCGGCGGCACGGATGTCGCTGTGCTCCGCCGGGCCGGCGGCGGCATCGGGCTGGTCGTGTCCAACTCGCTGACCCCGCAGCTGCGCTTTGCCGCCGAGACGGTCTGCTACTCCCTGTCCCTCCCCGCCCCGCTGAGCCGCTGATGCCCCCGTTCGAGAGTGCCGAGCTGGTCGAGTTGTTCACGGCCTACACCGCCGGGCCCGACAGTATCGGCGCGCACCTCGCCGAGACCGTCGTCCGGGGCGGCGCCCGCGACCCGCTGCTGGTGGCCACCGGCACCGATCTCGCCCTGTTCCCGGGGGACGGCTCCGATCCGGCTATCGAGCCCTACCGGCTGTCCACCCGGGGATTCAAGGAACTGGCCGCGGTCTCTCATCTTGGCCCGGCGCTGGCCACCCTGGCCCGGATGCGCGAGGCCGATCCGGCCGGCTGCTGGCGGGGCGACGCCGGGCGGCTGCTCGAGGCGTGCAAGGCGGCGCGGGCAGCCAGTTCGGCGGAACTATGGCGGGACCGCATCGCGGTACGGGCGTTCGTGGGCCGGGAGGAGGCCATCGCGGCGATGGTCGATTACAGCTGCCAGCTGACCGGGCGCCGCCTGGAGCGGGCCCTGGATCACCCCTCCTCCCTGACCATGGCCTCGCTGAGGCGGGGCTACCTCGACGGCCCGGCCGCCGATCTCCCGGTGCCCTTCAACCGGGTCATGATCGCGACCTTCTTCCTCACCGGCCTGGACATCGCGCACCGCTTCATCACCTGGTTCGACGAGCTGGACATCGCCTGGGAGCGGGTCATGGTCATCATCGCCGGGCGGGCCGGGCGCCCGACCGCAGGCGTCACCGAGGAATCGAACAGCGTCGCCGGCATCGTGCGCGCCGCCTCGCGCGGGAGGATGGCCGCCGGCCGCCTGTTCATCGCACCGCACGCCCCGGTCTTCCCGGCCTTCGGCGGCACCGGCCTGCCCGGTGCCGCCGCACTGAAAGCCGCCTCGCTCGAAGCCGGGTACCGGCAGCTGTGGGCCTCGCTGCGGGCGACGTCCGACCTCGGCGGCCAGATGTTCGCGGGCTACCCCCGCTTCGAGGCACGTCCCGCCGGGCGCCCCCGCGTCCACCCGGGCTCGGCCAGCGTGCCGGAGAAACCCGCCGTCGCCGGCCCGGATGACTGGTTCGCGCTGACCACGAGATTGCGCGTCGTCATGGAAGACCCCAGCCAGCTGCTGTCCGGCGCCGTCACCGACTACGCCAGCAGCCAGCTCATCGCCCAGGCCAACGATCCGTCCGCCGTCGTCGTCCCCGGGCTCGACGGGGAGCCCTATCCGCACACCAATGGGGAGTCGCAATGAGTGAACGAAGACGTCACCCGCGATCCATCCGGTATCTCGCCGCCGCCTCCATCACCGCGCTCGCGGCCACGGCCTGCTCGTCGACCGCATCGACGGCCGGGAAGGTCTCATCCGGCCCCATCACCATCGGCATGTCGCTGCCGATGACCGGGCCGGTCGCCGACGTGTCCAAGTCCGGGCTGCAGGGCTACCAGCTCTGGTCGTCGCAGCTGAATGCGGCGGGCGGCCTGCTCGGCCACCAGCTCAAGCTGAACGTGCTCGACGATGGCTTCGACCCCAACCAGACCGCCACTGACTACACCCGGCTGATCAGCCAGGACAAGGTGAACCTGCTGCTCGGCACGTTCTCCTCGCTCCTCAACGCACCGGCGTCGGCCATCGCCGCGCGGCAGGGAATGTTGTACGTGGAGCCGTCCGGTGGGGCCGCAACCTTGTTCACCCGCGGCTTCACCAACCTGTTCTTCGCCCAGCCCGGCACGACCACCTCCGAGCCCGACCGGTTCGTGGCCTGGATCGCCTCGCTGCCAGCCGGCCAGCGGCCGGCCACCGCCGCGTACGTCACCCAGGATGATCCGAGCGCCAGTCCGGCGGTGGCGGTGTTCAAGACCCGGCTCCAGGCTCTCGGCATCAAGACCGTCTACGACCAGACCTACGATCCGAGTACGACGAACTTCGACGCCATCGCGTCCTCGGTCGCGCACGCCCGGCCTCAGCTGATCATCCAGGGCGCAGTCGCCGACGACGGTGCGGCGTTCGTCCGGTCGCTGGAGAAGCTGAACTTCAGTCCCAGGATGCTGTTCCAGACCAACGCCCCGACTGACTCCGCCTACCCGGGCGCGATCGGCCGGGCGAACGCTGAGGGCGTGTTCACCGCGGAGGCCTGGAGCCCGCAGGCGACGTACCCCGGCAACGCCGCGTTCGTGGCCGCGTACACGAAGAAGTTCGGCAGCCCTCCCACCGAGGACGCGGCCAACTCCTACACCGCGGGCCAGGTCCTGGCCGCAGCGGTCCGGGCGGTCGGGCGGATCGACCAGAAGGCGCTGGCCGCGTGGCTGCACACGCACACGGTGAGCACCATCGTGGGCCCGCTGAAGTGGAACTCGGCCGGTGATCCGGAGGGCAGCCTGCTGCTCGCACAGTGGCAGAGCGGCAAGCTGCAGATCGTCGCGCCCAAGTCGGCCGCCACCACCAGCCACATCGTGACCGTCAAGCCGGCCTGGGCCAGCTGATGACCGAGCTGGCCCAGACGCTGATCTTCGGCGTGCTGATCGGCAGCGTCTATGCGCTGATGGCCACCGGGCTGACGCTCACCTTCGGCGTGATGAAGATCGTCAACATGGCGCAGGGCGCGTTCCTGGTCCTGTCGGCCTACCTCTGCTACGGGCTGTGGTCCCGATTCGGGATCGACCCGCTGCTGGGCGGGTTCATCGTCACTGTCCCCATGGCCATCCTCGGCGTCGCGCTGTACCGGCTGGTGATCGAGCGGGTGCAGCGGATCGACCCGGGCCTGACCATCGTCGCGACGTTCGCGCTGGCTCTGGTGGTCGAGGCATGCATCACGCTGATCTGGGGCCCCGACCCGACTGCGAGCACGCCCGCATACTTCAACCAGGCGTTCCGGCTCGGCTCCGTGGTCGTGCCGCGGGCCCAGTTCTACGCTTGCCTGCTCGCGGTGGGGGTCACGGTCGCGCTGCAGGCCATTGTCCGGCGCAGTTGGCTGGGGCACGCGATCACGGCGGCATCGGAGAACCCGGAAGGGGCCCGCCTCGTGGGCGTCCAGCCCGCCCGCGTCGGAGCGTGGATCTTCGCGATCGCCACAGCCAGCAGCGCCTTCGGCGGCGCGGCGCTCAGCTTCTTGTACCAGTTCACCCCGGATTCCCAGGACGTCTGGATCGGGCTGACGCTGAGCGTGGTCATCCTGGGCGGCCTGGGCAGTATCCCCGGGGCGTTCGCGGCCGGGCTGCTGCTCGGCGTGGCCGAAGCGGTCACCTCGACCTACATCTCGGTACGCTGGTCGGCCGCGGTGCCCACGCTCCTCATCCTGGTCGTGCTGCTGATCCGGCCGCAGGGGCTGTTCACCCGGGCGGCCCGGCCGGACGCGGCTACGTGAGCGCCACCGCCGCGCGGCGCGCGGTCATCGCCCTGGCCGTGGTCATCCTGGCCGCGTTCCCGCTCGTCTCGGGCAACCTGTACCTCCAGAACCTGCTCATCATGACGTTCCTGCTGGCCATCGGGGCCGGCGGATGGAACATCATGGGCGGCTACGCCGGCTACATCTCTCTCGGCAATAGCCTCTTCATCGGGCTCGGTGCGTACACGACCGGCATCCTGGCCGTCCGGGCGCACCTCTCGCCGTTCGTCGGCTGCCTGGCCGGCGGCCTGGTCTGCGCGCTGGCGGCCGCGGTCTTGAGCCTGGTCACCCGGCGTACCCGCGGCATGTACTTCGTCATCGTCACGTTCGCCGCGCTGCAACTGCTCGGCATCGTCGCGACCACCTGGTCCGGGCTGACCGGCGGCAGCCAGGGCCTGGCCCTGCCGCTGCCCACGTGGAGCCTGTCCCACCAGAACTGGCCGTTCTACTACCCGCTGCTCGCCCTGCTGGTGCTGGCCGTCGCCGTATCCACCTGGGTCAGGCGGAGCAAGCTCGGCCTCGGCCTGTTCGCGATCGCCGACGACGAGGACAAGGCAGCCGGACTGGGCGTGCGGACCGACATCTACAAGATGATCGCGTTCGTGTTCGGCGGGACGTTCGTCGGCATCGCGGGCGGCCTGTATGCCTACTACGTGTCGTTCCTGAACGTGGCCGCCGTTTTCGACGTCGTGACCAGCGTGCTGATCGTGCTGGCCGCCCTGCTGGGCGGGCGCGGCACCCTGTGGGGCCCGGTGCTGGGCGCCTTCATCCTCGAGCCGCTGGCCAACTTCACCAGCACCGGCCTGGGCGGCGCCGACGCCGGGGCCATCCGGCTGCTGTTGTTCGGTGGCCTGCTGGGCGCGGTGGTGCTGTTCCTGCCGCGGGGCGTGCTGCCTACCGTGACCCGCGCCTGGTCGCGGGTCCAGGCCGGCCGGCCCACCACGCCTGCCCTCGCCACCACGCCTGCCGCGGCCACCCCGCCTGCCGCGGCCACCCCGCCTGCCTCCGCCGCGACGCCCGCACCCGCGACGACGCCAACCGCGACGACGCTGGCACCGGCCACAACACCCGCACCCGCCCTAACGCCCGGCGCGGGTTCCGGCCTGGCGGTCCTGACCCGGGACCGCGCGCTCCCCGCCGCCGGGGACGCGCTCCAGGCCCGCGGGCTGGTGAAGACGTTCGGCGGCCTGCGCGCCGTGGACGGGGTCGACCTGACCGTGACGGCCGCCCGCATCACCGGGCTCCTCGGCCCCAACGGCTCGGGCAAGACCACCCTGTTCAACCTCATCGACGGCACGGTGAGCGCGTCGTCAGGCCAGGTCATCCTGGCCGGCCGGTCCCTCGGCCACCGCGGCCGCGCGGCCCGGGCGCACGCCGGGCTGGCCCGGACCTACCAGCTCCCGCGGCTGTTCCCGAGCCTGACCGTCGCCGAGAACGTCGCGGCCGCCCAGCGGCGCTTCTCCTTCCGCCAGCTCTGGCTGCCCCGGGTGTCCGCAGACGAGCGAGCCCGGGCGATCGACGTCCTGAGCGGGCTGGGGCTGGCCGGCTACGCGGACAGCAACCCGGCCGAGCTCAGCTACGGCCAGCGCAAGCTCATCGAGCTGGCCCAGGTGCTCTGGCTCGATCCGGTCCTGCTCATGCTGGACGAGCCCGCCGCCGGGATTAGCCCCGCGCTGGCCCAGCGGCTGGCGGGCATGGTCCGGTCGCTGCAGCGCCACGGCGTCGCCATCCTGCTGGTCGAGCACGACCTCGCCTTCCTGGCCAGTCTCTGCGACCACGTCTACGTGATGGCCAACGGGAAGATCATCGCGAGCGGGACCGTCACCGAGGTGAGCGGCGACCCCGCCGTGGTCGACGCCTACCTCGGTGACGAGGTCGCGCTCGCCGCCGCGGAGCGGACCGCATGATCAAGGTCAGCGGGCTATGGGCCGGGTACGGCGGGCTGGACATCCTGCGGGGTGTCGACCTGGACGTCGCGGAAAGCCAGATCACCTGCATGGTCGGCCCCAACGGGGCAGGCAAGTCCACGGTGCTGAAGACGATGACCGGGATCCTCCGGCCGAGCCGCGGGTCCGTGATCATCGGCGGGGCCGACCTGACCGGACAGCCGCCCGAGGCTATCCTGCGCGCCGGTGTGGCCTGCGTACCGCAGCGCAACGGGCTGTTCGCGCGGCTCAGCGTCCGGCAGAACGTGCTCATGGGGGCGTACGTGATCCGCCGCCGCCGCAAGCACATCGACGCCCGGTACGAACAGCTCGCGGAGATGTTCCCGCTGCTGGCCGACCGTCCCGGCGTCAGCGCCGGCACGCTGTCCGGTGGCCAGCGCCGCATGGTCGAGTTCGCCCGCGCGCTGATGCTCGAACCACGGGTCGTCCTGCTCGACGAGCCGACCCTGGGTCTCGACCCGCGCACGGTGGCCCTCGTCTCCGCCAGCATTACCGCGATGACGCAGACCGGGGTGACCGTGCTCATGGTCGAGCAGAACGTGCGGGTGGGGCTGTCACTGGCCCAGCACGCGACCGTGCTCAGTGCGGGCACGGTCGCCCTGGCCGGCCCCGCGGACAAGATCGCCGGCGATCCAGGCCTGATGGACACCTTCTTCGGTGCCGGGAGACGGCCCGTCCGGTCGCCCGGGGATCAGCGGCGCTGACCGCGACAGTTTTAGAGAGGAAGAGTCATGCTGGATCCGCAGGCCGTGGCCGGCGCCCGGAACCCGTTCCTCGACCGCTTGCGGGACGGGGAACTGACGCTGATGCTCGGCATCCGCAGCGGCCGGACCGCCGATGTGGTTCGCATCGCGCGGGAGGCCGGATACCACGCGGTGATGATCGATCTCGAGCACTCGACCATGCCACTCGATGTCGCCGCCCAGCTGTGCGCCACCGCCGGCGATCTCGGCCTGACACCGTTCGTCCGCGTGCCGGAGCAGGACTACGGGACGATCGGTCGGCTGCTCGACGGCGGCGCGCAGGGCATCATCGCGCCCCGGATAGACACGGCTGATCAGGCGCTGGCGGTCGCCCGGGCGTGCCGCTTCGCCCCGCGCGGCCAGCGCTCCCAGCTGGCGACGGTGCCGCAGTTCGGCATGCGGCCGACCCCAGCGGCCACCATGAACCCGGCGCTGGACCGCGCCACGATTGTGCAGATCCTGATCGAGACACCCGCGGGCGTGGCCAGCGCCGACGCGATCGCCCAGCTTGACGGCGTGGACATGCTGGCCATCGGGGTGAATGACCTGACCGCCGAGCTGGGGGTGCCGGGACGCTATGACGACCCGCGGGTCCGCGACGCGGTGGCCACGGCCGCGCGGGCCTGCCAGCGGCACGGGAAGCTGCTGATGGTGGGCGGCGTCGCCGACCTGGCCATCCTGGATGACCTGGCCCCCCTCGGCGTGTGCCCGCTCCAGCTGGCCGGAACCGACACCGAGCTGCTGTTCACCGGCGCGGCGGCGCGCGCCGGGAAGTTCGCGCAGTGGCGCCGCCCGGCCCGGGTCCCGGGCCCGGTCCCGGTCCCGGTCGAACGCTCGTGAGCGAGATACTGCAGACCACGCCGATGCGGCCGGCCAAGACCAACACCCGGCCGCGTTTCACGATGCCGTCCCGCGCCTGCGACGCCCACTTCCACGTGTTCGAGCCGGGCTTTCCGCACGTCCCCGACCCGCTGTACACGTTCCCGGACGGCACGCTCGAGCAGTACCTGCGGATGACCGAGGTGCTCGGCATCGAGCGGATGGTGCTGGTGCAGCCGACTTTCTACGGCACGGACAACCGCCTCCTCGCCGAGGTGCTCCGCCGCCTCGGCCCGCGGGCCCGCGGCGTCGTCCGCATCGAGGAGGAGACCAGCGACGCCGAACTCGACCGCTATCACGAACTCGGTGTGCGGGCGATCCGGCTCGACCTGTTTGCCCGCGCGAGCTGGCCCACGGCCGAGATCATCGGCTACGTGCGCCGGATGGCCGCCCGGGCCACACCGCGCGGCTGGCACATCCAGTTCTACACACCCGGCACCATCGTCCGTGACCTGCTGCCGTTCCTGGCCGGCCTCGAGGACCCGTTCGTCATCGACCACATGGGCTACATGCTGGAAGCAGACGGGCTGACCCCGGCCGACTTCGACCGGCTGCTCGGCGTGCTGGCCCAGGGCAGCTGCTGGATCAAGCTGTCCGGACCGTACCGGATCGCCAAATCCCGGCCGCTCAGCTCCGTCGGGCCCGTGGGCCGCGCGCTGGTGTCCACCCGGCCGGACCGGCTGATCTGGGGATCAGACTGGCCGCACCTGCCCGACGGGCAACGCGACACCGGTGAGCTGCTGAACCTGCTGGCCGACTGGGCGCCAGAGGAGGCGGACCGGCGCCGGATCCTGGTCGAGTCCCCGGAACACCTGTTCTTTTCGGGCTGATCAGGCTCCCCGGGCGGGCACAACCTCAACGCTCATCCCGCTTCCTTCCCTTCAAGTCCGAGCTTGATCACCAGATCGGCCAGCGTTGGGCCGACGACGTAGCGCGTCGCTGTGGGGCTGAGGTTGATCACCACGCCCCAGGCCTTGGTTACTTCGCTCCACTCAGGTCGGCACTCTGGGCGCTGGCGCTCCAGTTCTGCCCGGAACTGCTGGTCATCACGTAACGACGAGCCGTGGTCACCACCCATGAAGAGCACAGTACCCAGTGCTACATATTGGGTCCAATTGGATCCAACTAGACCCCCAGAAACCTCTATCGTGCCTGATGAGACCTAGTGTGTGATCATGCTCGACCACGACTCGCCGGTAGACCTGCACGAGCAGCTCTCGAACCTGCTCCGCGAGCAGATCAAGTCTGGCCAGCTCTCGGGACGCATCCCGTCGATCAAGTCCCTGGCCCAGGAGTACGAGGTCTCAACCGGGACAGTCGAGCGCAGCCTCAGCACGCTCAAGGACGAGAGGTTGATCGTCGCCCGCGTAGGCCGCGGGTTCTTTGTCAGTAGGTAACCCTCACATGTTCCGCATGGCCTGCGCCGGGGACTCGACGCAGTCGGCGACGAAGCGCAGGAACCCTCCGGCGGTTCCGCCGTCGCAGACCCGGTGATCGAAGGCGAGCGTGAGCTGAGTCATCCGCCGGGCCACGATCTGGCCGCCGACGACCCAGGGGCGCTCGATGATCCGCCCGATCCCCAGGATGGCCACCTCGGGATGATTGATGATGGCTGCCGAGCCATCCACGCCGAACACGCCGTAGTTGTTGATCGTGAACGTCCCGCCGGTCAGCTCGCCGGGACCGAGCTTGCCATCCCGGGCGCGCTGGGTACGCTCGGCCAGCCTCAGGGACAGCTGCTCGAGGGTGCACTCGTGCGCGTCGGGCACGACCGGCACCATGAGGCCCCGGTCGGTCTGAGCGGCGAAACCCAGGTGGACCGCGGGGCCCAGCACTATCTCGTCGCCCTCGATCCGGGCGTTGAGTTCGGGATAGCGGTGCAATCCGAGGATGGTGTACCTGGAAAACATCGCCAGCAGGCTGATCTTGGGCGCCGACTCGTCCGCATTCAGGGTCGCGCGGAGCCTGATCAGTTCGGTCGCGTCAACGTCGACCCAGACCGTCGCCTCCGGGATCTCCCGCCGTGACCGGCTGAGCTTGTCCGCGACCGCTTTGCGCACACCCCGTATCGGAATACGCGCGACGCCGTTGATCCCCCGCTCCGGAACGCTGGCCGGCTGGGACTTGGGGCTGGTATCCGGCGCCGGTGACTCAGCCAGGCCAGTGTGAGCTTCAATGGCCAGGTCGACGTCGTGCCGGGTGATCAGGCCGTCCCGGCCCGATCCCGGGATGGCCGTGATGTCAAGGCCGGCCTCCCGGGCCAGCCGCCGGACGAGCGGTGAGACGACGGCCACCCGGCCGCCGGCCGGGGGCGGCTGCTCGGCGCGCACTCCGCCGGTGCTGGCTGTGTTGGGGCTGGCTGTATTGGGGCTGGCCGCGGTGAGCCCGGCGGGCGCCGGCGAGGACATGGCCGGTGATCCGGGTGCGCGGCGGCGGCGGTCAGCAGAAGTGCCGTAGCCAATGAGGACGTTCCCGCTCTCGCCGTCATGGTGGCCAGCGTCATCGCTGACCGCAGCGTCCGGCGTGGCGACGCCTGGCTCCGCGAACGGAGTGGCGAGACGCCCGGTACCCATGTCCCGGGTTGGTGACGTGTCGCTGTCCCGGGTTGGTGACGTGCCGCGCTCGGTATCTGCCCCGGCGACCGTGATCAGCGGTGCCCCGACGGCCAGTACGTCGCCGGGCTCGCCGTGCAGGGCGGTCACCCGGCCGGCGAAGGGGACCGGCACCTCGACCACGGCTTTGGCCGTTTCCACCTCGACCACGGTCTGGTCGACGGCCACGACGTCGCCGGCCTGGACCCGCCAGGTGACGATCTCGGCCTCGGTGAGGCCCTCGCCGAGATCCGGCAGCAGGAACGCGGGCATCTAGCCGGCCGCCTTCGTGGTGGCGGTCTCGCACCACTGGAGACGGTTGATCGCATCCAGGATGCGGTCAACGCTGGGCAGATGATGCTGCTCCAGGTGCGGCGGCGGATAAGGGATGTCGAGCGCGGTGACCCGCAGGATCGGGGCTTCAAGGTAGTGGAAGCACTGCTCGGACAGGCGCGCGGCCACCTCGGCGCCGTATCCGCAGAACCGGCTGGCCTCGTGGATCACGATGGCCCGGCCGGTCCGCCGGACTGAGGCGGTGACGGTGTCGTCGTCGAACGGGGACAGGCTTCGCAGGTCGATGACCTCGACGCTGTGGCCATTTTCCTGGGCCTCGTCGGCGGCGTCCAGGGCGGTACGCAGCGTGCCACCGTAGGCGATGAGCGTGACATCAGTGCCCGGCCGGCGCACGATGGCCTGGTCGATGACCGAGGCCGTGTGGTCCAGGACCGTGGTCTCCTTCGACCAGTAGCGGCGTTTGGGCTCGAGGAAAATGACGGGGTCGGGGCAGTCGATGGCCTGCCGCAGCAGCGCATACGCGTCGCCGGGCGTGGCCGGGGTGACGACCCGCAGGCCCGCGGTATGGGTGTAGTAGGCCTCGGACGAGTCGCAGTGGTGCTCGACCCCGCCGATGCCGCCGCCGTACGGGATCCGGATGACGATGGGCAGCGAGATGCATCCCCGGGTCCGGTTGTGCAGCTTGGCCAGGTGGCTGGTGATCTGCTCGAACGCGGGGTAGGCGAACGCGTCGAACTGCATCTCGACCACGGGGCGCAGGCCGTTCATGGCCATCCCGATGGCGGTGCCGACGATCCCGGACTCGGCCAGCGGGGTGTCGAACACCCGGGCCTCGCCGAACGCGGCGGCCAGCCCGTCGGTCACCCGGAACACCCCGCCGAGGGCCGCGACGTCCTCGCCGAAGACCAGGACGGTCTCGTCATCGCGCAGCGCGTCGGCCAGCGCCCGGTTCAGCGCGGCGGCCATGGTCACGGTGGGCGCCCCGGTCGGCGTCCTGGTGTCCCGCTCCGCGAGCGCTGTCATCGCATCTCCCCGGCCTCGTCCGCTAGTTCCTCCAGTTCGGCCGCGAGCTGCCGCTGCTCCCGGCGCAACGCGGGCGTGGGCTCGGCGTAGACGAAGCGGAACAGGTCCGCCGGGTCGGGGACCGTGTCGATGTTCATCCGCCGCCGCAGGTCCTCGGCCTGCGCCTCGGCCTCGGCGTCCAGGGCGGACAGGGCGGCGGCGTCCATCAGTCCCTGGTCGAGGAGGTACTGCCTGATCCGTGTGACCGGGTCGCGGTCGAGCCATTCCCGCACCTCGGCCTGGGGCCGGTAGCGGGCGGCGTCGTCGGCGTTGGTGTGAGCCTCGATACGGTACGTGAGCGCCTCGATGAGAGTCGGCCCGCCGCCGTCCGCCGCCGACTCCACCGCCCCGCGGACGGCCGCGTACACCGCGGCCGGGTCGTTGCCGTCTACGAGCAGGCCGGGGATCCCGTAGCCGATTCCCTTGTGGGCCAGGGACGGGGCGGCGGTCTGCTTGGCTACCGGGACGCTGATGGCGTAGCCGTTGTTCTGCACGAAGAATACGACCGGCGAATTCCACACGGCGGCGAAGTTGAGCGCCGTGTGGGTGTCACCCTCGCTCGTCGCGCCGTCGCCCAGCATGACCAGGGCGACGGTGTCCTCGCCCTTGAGCCGGGCCGCGTGGGCGAGCCCGACGGCATGCGGCGCGTTGGTCGCCAGCGGCGTGCACTGGGGGGCGACCCGGTGTGCGTACGGGTCGTATCCGCAGTGCCAGTCCCCGCGCAGCAGGATCAGCGCCTCGACCGGGTCGACGCCGCGGGCCACTATCGCCATCGAGTCGCGGTAGGTGGGGAACAGCCAGTCCTGCGGGCGCAGGGCGGCCACGGCGCCGATCTCAGCCGCTTCCTGGCCCCGCGCCGAGGGATATACCGCCAGGCGCCCCTGCTTGGTCAGCGCCGTGGCCTGGGTGTCGAAACGCCGGCCTAGCACCATCTGCCGGTGCAGCCCGACCAGCACATCGTCGCCCGGCATGTCCAGGCTGGTGGAGTGAACGGGCTGGCCATCGGGGCTCAGCAGGGCCAGCGGGGTCGTGGTCGGCAACAGCCGCCGCTGATTGGCCCGGCTGGGGACCGCATCCGTCACGGAGGTCACAACTCTCCCGTCAAGGGAAGGCGGCTATTAAGGTAACTGTGCGTCCTTGCCGTGCCGAACGTCTAGTGTCTGACTGGAATCATGGACATAGTCATAAACTGAATGAGTATCGATAGACGAACGGTTCTGAAGATCCGCAGTACGGGGCTCCTGCTGGACAGATGGCCGGCGGACTAGCGAGGGCTTATGACATCCAGTTCCGCGGGCCACGAGGACCCATCTGGGCCGGCGCCCGTCCTCGATGACGTGGACCGGGCCATCGTGGCCCAGCTGCGCGACGACGGCCGCATGTCCATGCGGGCGCTGGCGGCCACGCTGCACATCTCCCGGGCTGGGGCGTACACGCGCGTGCAGCGGCTGGAAGAGGCCGGCGTGATCACCGGATACACGGCTCAGGTCGACCCCCAGCGCTACGGGTTCGGCCTGTCGGCCTACGTGCACCTGAAGATCGCCCAGCCGGCCTGGAAACAGTTGCGGACGAGGTTGCTGGCTGTCACGGAGGTCGAGCACGCCGCGCTGGTGTCCGGGGACAGTGACATCGTGCTGCTGGTCCGGACCCGGGACATCGCGACGCTCAGGGAACTGGTCCTGAACTCCTTCCAGAACATGCCCGAGGTGCTGTCCACCCAGACGGTGCTGATCTTCGATGAGCTGCGCAGCACCCGGCAGGCTCCCGGCCCGTCCGCCGGGTGAGCAGCAGATGGCCGGCTGGTCAGCCGCCGGGGCCGGTACCCGGCCAGGCGGGCGGAGGCGTACCGCTCAGGCGCGCGGGCGCAGGCCGTCGAACGCGAGAACGGTCAGGGTGCGCGCCAGCTCATCGGCGGGCTGGGCGCCGCGGGGCCGGAGCCATTCGGTCAGCGAGTTGACCATGCCGAACAGCAGCCGCGCGACGATGGCAGGGTCGGAGTCGGGCCGCAGATCGCCGTCGTTCATGGCTTCGGCCACGAGCTCGGCGACCAGGTGGTCGATCTGCCGGCGCCGGGCCATGGCCCGCCGTTCGACGTCGCTGTTTCCCCGGACCCGGAGCAGCAGCGTGACGTAAGGCAGGCGGTCAACCAGGACCTCGACGCTGGTTCGCAGCAGCGTTTCCAGCCGCGTGACGGCTCGGCCGTCCAGCGCGCGGACGGCAGCGGCGGCCTCTTCCAGGCCGGTCAATGCCCGGTCGAGGGCCACGCCCAGGATCGCTTCCTTGCTCTCGACGTGGTGGTAGATGGACGACTTGCTGATGCCGAGCCGCCGCGACAGGTCTTCCATGCTGGTGCCGTCGTAGCCCTGCTCATTGAAGACCGCCACGCAGGTTTCCAGCACGGTGGACGCGTCATACCGGGGCCGCGTGCGTTCGCGGGCCAGCGCTGTCTTCTCAGTCACGACCTTGTCACTCACGGCCGCGGAACTCCGGCTGCCGCTTGGCCAGGAACGCGTCCACCGCGCGCCGGTGGTCAGCGGTCGCGCCCAGCGCGGCCTGGTCCCGGGCCTCCGCGGCCAGCACGTCGGGCAGGGGGGCGGCCCACGCCTGCCTGATGGCCCGCTTGGCCGTCGCATAGGCCAGGGTCGGCCCGGCGGCCAGCCCGGAGGCCACCTCCCGCGCGGTGGCGGCCAGATCCTCTGCGGGCACCAGCCGGCCGACGATCCCCCAGTTCAGCGCGTCCTCGGCGGTGAAGGGCGTGGACAAGATGATGAGCTCGCTGGCCCGCGCGGTCCCGACCGCCCGGGCCAGGGACGCGGACAGCCCGGAATCCGGGGTCAGCCCGATACCGGTGAACGCGGTGGTGAACCGGGCTCCTTGCGCGGCGATCCGCAGGTCGCAGGCGAGCGCGAGACCCAGCCCGGCCCCGGCGCAGGTGCCGTTGATCGCGGCCAGCACCGGCTTGGCCATCGTGGCCAGCGCGGTGATCAGCGGGTTGTAGTGCGCGCCGATGGTGCCGAAGGCGTCTGCGCCGGCCTCGCTCAGCGCGTCGCCGTGCTCGCGCAGGTCCTGGCCGGCCGTGAAGACCCGCCCGCTGCCGGTGAGCACCACGGCGCGGACGCCGTCATCGCCCGCAGCCTCGGTGACGGCGGCCAGCAGCATCTGCTTGGCGGCCAGACCGAGCGAGGGAGTTGTCATCGTGATCGTCGCGACCGCCCCGTCGACGGTATAGGTCACCGGTCCCTGGTGTGCATCCACCCGGGCAGGTTACCATGTACCGAACGTTCGGTCGGGAAGCTGTTCGGTCAGCAGCGGCCCGGCCGGTACAGCCGCAGGCCGGAACGGCCGCACGGAACGGACGGAGCTGGCGGATGGTGCTGGGCAGTTATGTGAATGGGTCCTGGATGTCACCCTCGGCCGAGGGTGCGCCGTTGCTGGACGCCGTCACCGGGGAGCAGGTCGCCACCATCTCCTCGGCCGGCATCGACATGCGCGCCGCGCTCGGATACGGCCGGGCGGTCGGTGGCCCGGGGCTGCGCGGACTCACTTTCCACGAGCGGGCCGCGATCCTGAAGTCTCTCAGCCAGTTCCTGCGCGAGCACCGGCCCGAGCTGTACGCGCTGTCGGCCCGCACCGGCGCGACGCTGTCCGACGCCCGGTTCGACGTGGACGGCGGGATCGGCGTGCTGGCCAGCTACGCCAGCCAGGGCCGCCGCGACCTGCCGGCCGACACGGTCCTGCTCGACGGCGACGCAGCACAGCTGGGCAAAGGCGGCCAGTTCCTCGGCCAGCACATCCTCACGCCCCGCCATGGGGTCGCGGTCCAGATCAACGCGTTCAACTTCCCGGTGTGGGGACCGCTGGAGAAGTTCGCGCCCGCATTCCTGGCCGGGGTCCCGAGCCTGGTCAAGCCGGCCAGCTCCACCGCCTACCTGACCGCCCGGCTGGTCGGGCTCATTGCCGAGTCCGGGCTGCTGCCCGCAGGCTCACTGCAGCTGATCTGCGGCAGCGCCGGGGACCTGCTCGACCATCTCACCGATCAGGACCTGCTGTCGTTCACCGGGTCAGCCTCTACCGCCCAGCGGCTTCGGACTCACCCCACGGTGGTGGCGCGGTCGGTCCGGTTCAATGCGGAGGCCGACTCGCTCAACTGCTCGATCCTCGGGCCGGACGCGGGCCCCGGCAGCCCTGAGTTCGATCTGTACGTCAAGCAGCTGGTCACCGAGATGACCGTCAAGGCCGGGCAGAAATGCACCGCGATCCGCCGCGCCCTGGTGCCCGAGTCCCTGCTGGACGTGGTGGCTGAGGCGGCCTCGGCCCGGCTGGCCAAAGTCGTGGTCGGCGACCCGGCCGACGAAACGGTGCGGATGGGCGCGCTGGCCAGCCTCGGCCAGCGCGACGAGGTCCGCCGCTCACTCAAGGTCCTGCTGTCGGCCGGGACGGCCGTGTTCGGCGATCCCGAGCGCGTCGAGGTGGTCGGGGCAGACCCTGACCGGGGCGCGTTCATGTCCCCGGTGCTGATCCGCGCCGAGGACGCCGGGCGAGCTGAGCCGCACGAGGTCGAGGCGTTCGGGCCGGTGAGCACGCTGATCGGCTACCGCGATACCGCGCACGCGGTCGAGCTGGCCGCCCGTGGCCTGGGCAGCCTGGCCGGATCTGTCGTCACCGGGGACGCCGGGTTCGCCCGTGACGTCGTACTCGGCGTCGCGCCCTGGCACGGCCGGCTGCTCGTCCTCGACTCCGACGATGCGGCCGAATCCACGGGGCACGGCTCTCCGCTGCCCGTGCTGGTGCACGGCGGCCCGGGCCGGGCCGGCGGGGGCGAGGAGCTGGGCGGCCTGCGGGCTGTCACCCACCACATGCAGCGCACCGCGGTCCAGGCCAGCCCGCGGGTGCTGGCCAGGATCACCGGCCGGTGGGTGCCGGGCAGCGAGCGCAGCACGGACGGGACGCATCCGTTCCGGAAACCACTCTCGCAGTTGCGCGTCGGCGATTCGGTCGTCGCGGGGCCGCGGACGGTGACCGAGGCGGACATCGCGCACTTCGCCGAGTTCACCGGGGACACCTTCTATGCCCACACCAACGCCGAGGCCGCGGCGCGCAATCCATTCTTCGACGGCATCGTGGCCCATGGCTACCTGGTCCTGTCGCTGGCGGCCGGCCTGTTCGTCGACCCCGACCCCGGGCCGGTGCTGGCCAACTATGGGCTGGATAACCTGCGCTTCCTCACCCCGGTCTACCCGGGAGACGAGCTGACCGTGACCCTGACCTGCAAGGCGATTACCCCGCGGGGCGGCAGCGAGCACGGCGAGGTCCGCTGGGACGCCGAGATCACCAAGCAGGACGGCTCGCCGGCCGCCCGCTACGACGTGCTCACCATGGTCGCGAAGGAGTGGCCGTCATGACCGTGACGACGAAGTCATCCCGTCCCGGCGGCCCGCCGGACCTGCAGCAGCACTTCGACGCGACGATCGCCCAGGACCGCCGGATCGAACCGCGGGACTGGATGCCGGACGGGTACCGCAAGACGATGATCCGCCAGATCGCCCAGCACGCGCATTCGGAGATCATCGGCATGCAGCCCGAGGGGAACTGGATCACCCGGGCCCCGTCGCTGCGGCGCAAGGCCATCCTGCTGGCCAAGGTGCAGGACGAGGCGGGCCACGGCATGTACCTGTACTCGGCGGCCGAGACGCTGGGCGCCGACCGGGCCGACCTGACCGGCATGTTGATCAGCGGCCGGCAGAAGTACTCCTCGATCTTCAACTACCCGACACCCAGCTACGCCGACGTGGGCGTCATCGGGTGGCTGGTGGACGGGGCGGCGATCTGCAACCAGGTGCCGCTGTGCCGGTCCTCTTACGGTCCGTATGCCCGGGCGATGATCCGCATCTGCAAGGAGGAGTCGTTCCACCAGCGGCAGGGCTACGAGCTGCTGATGACGATGATGCGGGGAACCGCCGCGCAGCGGGCCATGGTGCAGGAGTCGGTCGAGCGGTTCTGGTGGCCGTCGCTGATGATGTTCGGCCCGCCCGACGACGCCTCGCCCAATACCGCCCAGTCGATGGCGTGGGGGGTCAAGCGGCATACCAACGACGAGCTGCGGCAGCGCTTCGTCGACATGACCGTGCCGCAGGCCGGCCGGCTGGGTGTCACTCTGCCGGACGACGCGCTGCGCTGGAACCCCGGACGCGGCCACTACGATTTCGGGGCGGTCGACTGGGACGAGTTCAAGGCCGTCGTGGGGGGACACGGGCCCTGCAACGCGCAGCGGGTGGCCCGGCGCAAGTCCGCCCACGACGACGGTGCCTGGGTTCGCGAGGCGGCCGCCGCCTACGCGGCCAAGGCCGCCCGCCGGGAGACAGCGTCATGAGCGGGACGGGTGGCGTCCGGTCAGACTGGCCGCTGTTCGAGGTCTTCCTGCGGAGCAAGCGGGGACTGAACCACGTGCACGTCGGCTCCCTGCATGCCGCCGATCCGCAGATGGCGTTGCACCACGCGCGGGACCTGTACACGCGGCGCAACGAGGGCGTCAGCATCTGGGTCGTACCGGCCACCGAGATCACCGCGAGCAGCCCCGACGAGAAGGACCCGTTCTTCGCGCCGTCCGGGGACAAGGTCTACCGCCACCCGACGTTCTACGAGATCCCCGACGACGTCCCGCACATGTGAGGCTCCGGCATGACTGACGATGACGACGAGTACGGCGCCTACCAGGCCCTGGCCGAGGAGGCCGAGGACCACCGCTGGGCGTTCGGCACCGGCTTCACCGACCCGCTGGCGGGCGTGGACACGACCGTGCCCGCGGGGGTCGATGGTGCCTTGCTGGCCGCCTACTGCCTCATGCTCGGCGATGACGCCCTGATCTACAGCCACCGCCTGCAGCAGTGGGTCACCCGGGCGCCCGAACTGGAAGAGGAAACCGCGCTGGCCAACATCGCCCTCGACCTGCTCGGGCAGGCCCGGATGCTGCTGGCCCGGGCGGGCCGCGCCGACGGCAGCGGCCGGGACGAGGACGACCTCGCGTTCCTCCGGGACGAGGGAGAGTTCCGCAACGTCCGGCTCGTCGAGCGGCCCGACGCCGACTTCGCCGAGCTCGCCGGCCGCCTGCTGGTCTTCTCCACCTGGCGGCTGGCGCTGCTGGGAGCGCTCACCGCGTCCCGGGATCCGGTGCTGGCCGCGATCGCGGCCAAGAGCGTCAAGGAGCTCGCCTACCACCGGGACTATGCCGCCCGGTGGGTGGTGCGGCTCGGCGACGGCACCGACGTCTCGCACGCGAAGATAACGGCCGGGCTGGCTGCCGTGTGGCCGCTGGTCGATGAGCTCTTCACCCCCCACCCCATTGAGCTGGGCCTGCCCGGGACCGCGGCCGACGTGCGGGCGCTGCGCGGGGAGTTCGACACGGTCCTGGACACCGTGCTGGCCGCGGCCA
Organism: Streptosporangiaceae bacterium; assembly: GCA_035642895.1. Classification (GTDB taxonomy): domain Bacteria; phylum Actinomycetota; class Actinomycetes; order Streptosporangiales; family Streptosporangiaceae; genus RYN-230. The sequence goes on from DASQRM010000198.1 coordinate 22,812, forward strand.
CCCTGGACCGTCCGCAGGCCGTGCCGCTGGCCGGCCTGGGCGGCCGCACCGGACGCGACGGCCTGCACACCGAGGACCTGGGATACCTGCTGGCTGAGATGCAGAGCGTCGCCCGGGCCCTCCCGGGGTCGACGTGGTGAGCCCCCCGCCGGTCCCGGCGGCCGGTATCGCCGCGGCGGTGCCCGACCCGGAACTGCCCATGGTCACCGTGGCTGACCTCGGCATCTTGCGCCAGGTACGGGAAGACGGCGGTCACGTCACCGTGACCATCACCCCGACCTACTCCGGCTGCCCGGCGCTGGCTGAGATCAGTGCCGATCTCAGTCGCCGGCTCCGCCAGGCCGGCTATCACGACGTGACCGTCCGCACCGAGCTGTCACCGCCGTGGACCAGCGACTGGATCACCGCCGAAGGGCGCCGCAAGCTCGCCGCGGCCGGCATCGCCCCGCCCCGCCCGGCGGGCCGCCTTCCGGCCAGCGGCCCGGTCCCGCTCCGGCTGACCGCCGGCCCACGGCCAGTGCCATGCCCTCGCTGCGGGTCGGCCCGGACCCGTGAGACATCGGCCTTCAGCGCGACCGCCTGCAAGTCGCTGCACCGCTGCGAGGAGTGCCACGAGCCGTTCGAGTACGTCAAGGAGATCTGAAGTGGCGAGGACCGACTTCCACCGGCTGACCGTCACTGCGGTCGAGCCGCTGACTGATGACGCCGCAGCCGTCACCTTCGAAGTCCCAGCCCGCCTCCGCGACACGTTCGTGTTCCGGCCCGGCCAGAGCCTGACCGTCCGGCGCGGATCCGAGCGCCGCTCGTACTCGATCTGCGCCGCGGCTGGCCGGGCTCCGCGCATCGGGATCCGCGAGGTCGCAGGCGGCGCCGTGTCCGGCTGGCTGGTCCGCCAGGTCCGGCCGGGCGACGTCGTCGAGGTCCAGGCGCCGACCGGGTCCTTTACCCCGGACCTGACCGCGGCTGGCCAGCACGTCCTGATCGCGGCCGGCTCCGGCATCACGCCCATGATGTCGATCGCCGCCTCGGTGCTGCAGGCCCATCCCGATTCCACGGTGACCCTGCTCTACGGCAATCGCCGCACTGACACGGTCATGTTCGCCGACGAGGTCGCCGACCTCAAGGACGCTTACCCGGCCCGGATGCAGCTCGTGCACGTCCTGTCCCGTGAGGCGCAAGAGGTCGACCTGCTGAGCGGCCGCCTGGATGCGGCGAAGCTCCGGCACCTGCTGCCGGTCACCTCCGATGTGCCCGCCATCGACCACTGGTGGGTGTGCGGCCCGCTCGGCCTGGTCGCCGATGCGCTGGGCGTCCTGGATGAGCTCGGGGTCAGCCGCGAGCGGATTCATCGCGAGCTCTTCTACGTTGGTGACGAGCCGCCCGCCGAGGTGCACCACGCCGACGCCGACACCGGCCCGGGGGCGGCGGTCACGGTCGTTCTCGACGGCCGCGCTACGACCGTCACCGTCCCGCCGGGCGTGCCCATCCTCGACGGAGCGCAGCAGGCCCGCGCGGACCTGCCGTTCGCGTGCAAGGGCGGGGTCTGCGGCACCTGCCGGGCGCTGGTCACCCAGGGGCAGGTCACGATGCGCCGTAACTACGCGCTCGAGGACTCCGAGCTGGCCGCCGGGTACGTACTGACCTGCCAGTCCCTGCCGGTCACCGACGCCGTCACGGTCAGCTACGACAGCTGACCGCACCTAAGGACGATCCCGTCACTAACGCCGGGCAGTCCCCTATCCTGGTCCCATGCCAAGCCAGTCCACCGCCGTGACCCAGACCATCGAGCGCCCGGTTCGCCGGCGGCGGCGCGGAACTGCGGTCGAGAAGGCGATCTCCGACGCTGTCATCGCGGAGCTGGCCGCGGTTGGATTCGGGCGGCTTACCTTCGAGGGTGTCGCCGAGCGCGCGGGCACCGGTAAGAGCCCGCTGTACCGGCGGTGGACCGACACGGTGTCACTGGTGATCGGCACGCTGGAGAAGCTGGGCGCGGACCCAGCAGGCTACCGGCGGACCGGCATGCTGCGCGATGACGTGATCGGCCTCACCGTTCACATGACGAAAACGCTGCACGGCGTCAAAGGTGAGGCCTTCCGCAGCTTGCTGGGTGAAGCGCATCGTTACCCCCCGCTGCTGGCCCGGTTCATGTCGCAGGTGCTCGATCCGCTCTTCGAAACGCTGACCGACCTGCTCCACGACGCGGCCGGGCGGGGTGAGATACCCCCGGAGCGGCTGACCCCAGTCGTGCTGGAAGTACTGCACGCACTCATCGTCAAACGCGCGCTGCTCGGCACGCACAGTCCCACGAAAAAGGACATTACCGAGATGGTTGACCAGGTGCTTCTCCCGCTTCTGGTGCGCTGACCGGCTGGCGGAGGGTGACCCTGGGCGCTTATCCCCGTCTCGCTAATAAGGACTTTTTCGTCCTTAATTAAGGACTAATTCGTCCTTAACATCAGCCCGGCGCGGTCATCGGGGGAGGCGTCCTGTGGGTAGCCCCACCGGGAAGACGGGGGCTCGCCACGTTCCCCGGCGGATGCCCGGTTCTTAGCGTGGACGGGCAGAGGCGGATGACACCGTGCTGGCGCCCGAGGGGCCGGTCACGCTCCAGCCGCGAGAGCCCAGCCACTGGAGGTTCTGATGATCGAGGCACGCGGCCTCGTCAAGCACTACCGGTCCACGCTCGCGGTAGACAACCTGAGCTTCGATGTCCGCCCCGGCACGGTGACCGGATTCCTGGGCCCGAACGGCGCTGGCAAGTCCACCACGATGCGCATGATCATGGCCTGGACCGGGCGGACGCAGGACAGGCCAGGATCGGCGGGAAGAGCTACGGTGACCTGCGCTGGCCGCTCCGCGACGTGGGAGCGCTGCTTGAGGCTAAGGCGTTCCACCCGGGCCGCACCGCGCGCGCCCACCTGACCGCGCTGGCCGCCAGCAACGCGATCGGCCGGCCGCGGGTTGAGGAGGTGCTCGCCATCACCGGCATCGAGAAGGCCGCGGACCGCCGGGCCGGGACGTTCTCGCTCGGCATGTCCCAGCGGCTGGGTATCGCCGCCGCCCTGCTCGGCGACCCGCAGGTCCTGCTGCTCGATGAGCCGGTCAACGGCCTGGACCCCGAAGGCATCCGGTGGATCCGCAACCTGCTGAAGACCTTCGCCGCCCAGGGCCGGACGGTGCTGGTCTCCAGCCACCTGATCAGCGAGATCGCGCACACCGCGGACGCGCTCATCGTGGTCGGCCAGGGCCGGCTGCTCGCGCAGACCACGGTGGCCAAGCTGTCCGCCCGCGCCAGCTCACTGGAAGAGGCGTTCTTCGGGCTGACTGGTGGCGTCACCGACTATTCAGGGAGCCTGTGATGAACACCGCGACGCTCAGCCACCGCGCCGCCAGCCGCAGTAGCTACGGTTTCCGCACCGTCGCCCGGATGGAGTGGCGCAAACTCCGCACCGTCCGCTCCACCTGGTTCATCGTGGCCGTCTTCGGGGCCGCCATGATCGGCCTGGCCGTGCTCGTGGCGGGCCATGAGAACTACGCCCAGTTGTCCGCGGCCGGCCGCGCGTCCTTCGACCCCACCTACGACGGCTTCCTCGGGCTCGTGCTTGGCCAGTTGCTGTTCGGCGTCCTCGGCGTGCTCGCGATCACGACCGAGTTCTCCTCCGGGATGATCCGCGCCACGTTCGCTGCGGCGCCCAGCCGTCCGCTGGTGCTCGCCGCGAAGGCCGCGGTGCTCGGGGCCGTCACCCTGGCGGCGGGTGAGCTCTCCGCCTTCGTGGCGTTCTACGCCGGTCAGGCCATGCTGAAGGCCCCGGCCCCGCAGGCCACGCTCGGCCAGGCCGGCGTGCTGCGCGCGGTGGCGATGGCCGGCGCCTACCCGGCGCTGATCGCGCTTATCAGCCTGGGCATCGGCGCGATCATCCGGCACACCGCGGGGGCCATCTGTGCTCTGGTCGGCGTGCTGTTCGTGCTGCCGCTGATGTTCTCGCTTGGCGGCTCGGTGCGGAACACGGCGCAGAAGTTCCTGCCCGACACGATGAGGAATTCGCTGATTGCGGTTAAGCCGGTCGCGCACATGCTGTCGCCCGGGCTGACCTTCGGCCTGCTGTGCGCGTACGCGACGGTCGCGCTCGTGGCCGGGGCCTGGGCGCTTGCCCGCCGTGACGCCTGAGCCGCCCCGCCGGCTCGCGCCGGGTGTCCGGCTTAGGCTGGCAGCCATGACCGAGTCGTTCGCCTGGGCGGTCCGGGGCCGGTGCCGGCCGGGGGCCAGGTTCGTGTTCCGCACGGGGCGCCGCACGCTCGTGGAGTCGCTGTACCTGCTCACCGCGCCGGCGACCGCTGCGGCTGGCCTGCTGCTGGCGTTCGGTGGCCTGTGCGTGGCCACGGCCGGCTTGCTGGTGCCGGGCGGCTCGCCGGTCGTGGCCGGGGCGCTGGCCCCGGCGCGGTGGTTCGCCGACCTGGAACGGTGGCGGATGGCCAGGGTGGGCTCCCCGGCCGGCGGGGCGGCGGGTGCGGGCCAGTGGCCGAGGCCGAAGCAGGCCGCCGCGTCCGACCCGGGGCTGTGGCTCGACGTGGCGCACGCAGTGGTGGTGCTCCCGGTCGCCCTGGTCACCTCAGTGGTGACGGCACTGTGGTGGTTCGTCGGCCTTGGTGCCGGCACCTCAGCCCTGCGCGCCGGCCTGCGCAACCAGTACGCGTACTCCGGGTCGCTGCGGCCGATGACCCTGCACGCGGGCAGCACCCAGTCCCACATCGCCTTGAGCCTGGGGCTGACGTCGCCGGCCGGACGGGTCGCTTTCGGGACCGTGGTCGGCCTGCTGCTGCTGGCCACGCTGCCGCTGGTGACCCGGGCGTGCACCGCCGCCCAGACCAGGCTCGGGCAGGCCCTGCTGTCTGACGCGTCCGTGCTGCACCGCAGGATCAGCGGGCTGGAGCAGGAGCGAGACACCGCACGCGCGCAGACCGTCGCCGCGGTGACGGCCGAGGCGGGCGCGCTGCGCCGGCTCGAACGCGACATCCACGACGGGCCCCAGCAGCGGCTGGTCCGCCTGGCGATGGAACTGGGCCGCGCCCAGCACCACCTGGACAGCAGGCCGGAGGCCGCCCGGGAGGCGCTCGCCGACGCGATCGTCCAGGCCCAGGAGGCGCTGGACGAGCTACGGGCCCTGTCGCGTGGCATCGCCCCGCCGATCCTCGTCGACCGCGGCCTGCGTGAGGCGCTCGCCGCCCTGGCCGCGCGCTCCACCGTCCCCGTCGAGTTCGATGCCGGCCATCTGAACCACCGGCCGGACGCGGCCGCCGAGACGGCCGCGTATTTCGTGATCGCTGAGGCCCTGACCAACGTGGCCAAGCACAGCCAGGCCCACCGGTGTGTGATCGGGCTGCGCCACAATGAGGGAACCTTGCGGACCTGGGTCACGGACGACGGAGTGGGCGGCGCGGCGCTGGCCAAGGGACACGGACTGCGGGGGCTGGACGACCGGCTGCGCGCGGCCGGCGGCCGGCTGCAGGTCACCAGCCCCAGCGGCGGCCCCACGACGATCGCCGCGGAACTGCCGTGCTGCTGACTCCCCACGAGGAAGCGCCCGGGCCACCGCCGCACCAGGCGGCCCGCGGCCGGCTCCGGATCGTCGTGGCCGACGACGCGGTGCTGCTGCGCGAGGGCCTGGTCCGCCTGCTCGCCGAGGACGGCCACCAGGTGGTGGCCGCGGTCGGTGATGGTCCCGCCCTGGTCGAGGCGGTGCTCAGGCACCGCCCGGACGTGTCGGTCGTCGACGTCCGGATGCCGCCGACCCACACCGATGAGGGCCTGCGCGCGGCGATCACCGCCCGCTCGCGCCTGCCCGGCGCTCCGATGCTGGTGCTCAGCCAGTATGTGGAGGCGTCCTACGCCCGCGACCTGCTCGCGGACGGCTCCGGCGCGGTCGGCTACCTGCTCAAGGACCGGGTCGGCCGGGTCGGGGAGTTCCTGGACGCCCTGGACCGGGTCGCCAGCGGCGCGACGGTGCTCGACCCCGAGGTCATTGCCCAGCTACTGGCCGGGCAACGCCGCGACAACGCCCTGGAGGCACTGACCGCGCGGGAACGCCAGCTGCTGGCCCTGATGGCCGAGGGCCATTCCAACACGGCCATCGCCCGGCGACTGGTCATCTCCGCCAGCGCGGTGGAAAAGCACATCAGCAACGTCTTCTCCAAGCTCGGCCTGCCGCCCGACGACGCCCAGCATCGCCGGGTGCTCGCCGTCCTCACCTACCTCCGGGCCTGACGGCGGCCCGGGCGTGACGGCCAGCCCCGCAGGTCAGGCGTCGGGCAGGCCTGGGATCTCCACATTGGAGTAGTACGCATTCTTAAAGGGGAAAGCGTCGCCGGCCCAGCTCCGGAGCGCGACGTAGAGTTTCGCGTAGAAACCGCGATGATAGGCCTCGGGCGTGACCCACCAGCTCACGTCGACGTCGTGGGCCAGCAGCTTCTCGGTGAGCGGCGTGCGCCTGCCCATCGGGTAAAAGTAGCAGCATCCGAGGTAATGGCCGTCTGAGTCGTACACGGCATAGGTGAATGAGTATCCCTCGCGAAACTCGAGCTCGTGCCAGACCAGGTCGACATAATTAAAGTCCGCGCTGACCGCCTCCGTCGGCCAGCCGCCACCACGAGTCCGCTGGATGATCTCAATGCTGGCGTTGATCCCTCGCACGTCATCGTCCAGGTCGGCGCGACCAATCGCCCTGGCCTTGATGTCCCCGTAGGCGAGCTCGGTGGGCGGCGCGTACCCGGCGGGCAAGTCCAGGCTCTTGACGAGACCCTTGTAATCCATAACCTCCTCCTCGTCCAGGGGCAGTCATCCGCAACCAGCCGGAGCTTGGCGACCTCCTCCGCCAGGCTGCCCTTGATCACCGTAGTGTTAGTCCAGCCTGCGACCACCAGAGCCCCGCGGCGAGCCGGCAGACCGCACCCCAGAGGAAGCGAGGGAATCCGCCATGGACCCCACGAGGCGGACGCCGAGGGTCGGCATAGTGTTTCGTCCCCAGCTCCCCCCGGAGCGGCTGCGCGAATTCGTCGTATCAGCAGAGATGGCCGGCCTCGACGACCTGTGGATGTGGGAGGACTGCTTCCTGGAAGGCGGCCTGACCGCCGCCACCGCCGCACTCGCGTGGAGCAGTTCGCTGCGGATCGGCCTGGGCCTGATGCCAGTACCGCTGCGCAACCCGGCGCTTGCGGCCATGGAAGTCGCGACCCTGGCGCGCCTGTTTCCGGGACGGTTCGTTCCGGCCGTGGGGCACGGCGTCCTGCCGTGGATGGAGCAGGTCGGGGCGCGCGCCCCCTCCCCCATGACCCTGCTGCGCGAATCGGTGACAGCGACCCGATCCTTGCTCAGGGGAGATGTCGTGACCGTGAGCGGCCAGTATGTACGTCTCAGCGATGTCGCCCTGGACTGGCCGCCGGCTACCGTTCCACCGCTGCTAGTCGGCGCTCGCGGACCGAAAACGCTCGCTCTGGCGGGTGAGCTCGCCGATGGCCTCGTCCTGGACGCCGGCATCTCGCCCCAAGGCGTTCGGCAGGCCGTGGACCAGGCCGCCGCGCGGCGGCCTCATGAGGTCGTCGTCTACGTGTTGTGCGGAGCCGGAACAGGCAGCACGGAGCGGATCGAGGCGGAGCTGGCTACGTCATCAGAACCGCTGTCGAACCGGGCCGCAGTCGGATCGCCGGAGGACGTAGCCGAGACCGTCCGCTCTTTCTCCCGGGCCGGGGCGACAACCGTTGTCCTGCAGCCCACCGCAGAAGACCCGGACGTAGACGCGACGATCAGGCTGGCCGCAGCCGCAAAGACCGTGCTCCAAGACGACAACACCGTGGCCTGACAGCGCGCCTGGCTGCCAGCGCCTGAGCACCCGAAGGACTTTACGGCGCAGACCACTAAGGACGTCAGGGCTTCGCGACGCGGTAGCGCAGATGGGTCACGGCTCCCGCGACTGGTTTCCCGTCCGGGATCAGCTCGCCCCGCTCCCCGGCGAACAGCGGCGTGCCCTCCCCCAGCAGCAGCGGGACGAGGTGGATGCGCACCTCATCGAGCAGGCCCGCGCTGAGCAACTGCCCGGCGACGTGCGCACCCAGCACCAGGACGTCCTTGTCGCCCGCGGCATCCATGGCCCGCCGGGCTGCGGCCTCCAGCCCGTCGAAGGCGAACGTCCCGCCGTTGTCGCCGAGCAGGTCCTCCCTGGTCCGGTGGGTGACCACGAAGCTCGGGACGCCAGGCCACGGCGTGCCGCCCCACGGGCCCACGCCGAGGTCGAAGGTGCGCCGCCCGATGACGGCCGCCCCCACCATCGCGTCCACCTCCCGGCGTACCCCGATGTCCACTCCCCCGTCCGGCCCCCCTCCGGCCATCCACTCGTGCAGACGTTCGCCGCCCTCTCCCATAGGCTCCGCCGAGCCGACGTTCGGCCCGGCCGTGAACCCGTCCAGCGACATCGCCACATCCAGCACCACCTTGCTCATCGCGAGCCTCCTTCGCTCCGTCAGCGCCACCGTCCGGCGCCGTCACGAGAAGGTCGGAACCGGCCGGGCCAATTTGACATCATCCCCGGGAAATCAGTGGGGAGGCGGCGTCGGCTGCCCCCCGGAAGGGCGCAGTTCCTTCTTGAGGATCTTGCCGGTGGCACCCTTGGGCAGGCTGTCGCGGAACTCGACCGTCCGCGGATATTTGTAGGCGGCTATGCGCTGCTTAACGAAATCGATCAATTCGCCTTCGGTCACCGACTGCTCGTCCTGGATGGCGACGATAGCGTGCACCTCTTCGCCCATCGTGGCGTCGGGGACCCCGATGACCGCGGCCTCGGCGACGGCCGGGTGCGCGTAGATGGCTTCCTCGACCTCGCGGGGGTACACGTTGTACCCGCCGCGGATGATCAGGTCCTTGATCCGGTCCACGATGAACAGGTATCCGTCCTCGTCGAAGTAGCCGAGATCACCAGTGTGAAACCAGCCGCCGGCGAAGGCTGCCGCCGTGGCCTGGGGGTTGTTGTGATAGCCGGTCATCACGTTGGGCCCGCGGACCACGATCTCGCCGACATGCTCCGCGCCAGGGGGCAGCGGCTGCCCCTGACTGTCCCAGATCTGAACGCTAACGCCCCATATAGGCTTGCCCACGCTGTAGATCTTGCGTTCGGCGGCGCTGACGTTGAACGTCGTGGTGGATGCGGTCTCGGACAAGCCGTAGCCTTCCAGGATCGTGACGCCGAACCGGCGCTCGAACGAGTCAATGATCTCGGCCGGGATGGGTGCCCCGCCTGAGATGGCCACCCGCAGCGACGACCGGTCGTAGCTGTCCAGGCCGGGGGCCTGCAGCAGCGCGACGAACATGGTCGGAACGCCCTCGAATACGGTGGCCCGGTCGCGCTGGACGACTTCGAGGACGGCGGCGGCCTCGAACCTCGGGACGAGCGACATGGTCCCGCCCAGGAGCACACAGGTGTTCATGATGCTCGACAGCCCGAAGATGTGGAACAGCGGCAGCGCCACGATCACGACGTCGTCGTCTCCGAACCCGAACAGCCGGCCCGGGATATCGGCGTTCATGTACAGCGTGATGTGGGACAGCACGGCACCCTTCGGGACTCCCGTCGTCCCCGAGGTGTAGATGATGACCGCCGGGTCGGCTGGGCTGCGCACGGCCAGCTGCGGCCCGGGCTGGCCGCCGGCCAGCAGCGTGTCGAACGGCACGCCCGCCGCGAGGGGCGTGGTCGCGGCGGCGGCATAGAGCGAGGCCACGTCCGCCGATGCGGCCGCCTTGGCCGCCTCGTCGAGGCAGCCACTGAAGGTGATCAGCGTCCCGGCACCGGAGTCCCGCAGCTGGAACTCAATCTCCGGGGCCTTGAGCAGCACGTTCATCGGAACGACAACGCCACCGGCCTTGAGTATCCCGAAATAGGCGATCACGAATTGCGGGATGTTCGGCAGTTGCAGCCCGACGCGGTCGCCGACCGCCACGCCGGCGGCAGTGAGAGAGGCCGCCACGCGGTCGGACTGCGCGTCGAGCTGAGCGTAGCTGATCTTGGTTTCGCCCAGGATCACGGCCGGCTTGCCGGGCGTGCGGCGAGCCGACTCAGCCACCATGACGGCCAGGTTGAAATCCATACGTGCTCCCTGAGTACGCGGGATGAGACCGCCGCCTTGCCGGTCAGGTGCCTCGCGCCGATGCGCGTCCCGCGCAGTGCGCTCATCCGGCTGATGGGGCAAAAGCCGGCGCGGACCCGAATTCCAGTTCCTTCGCGTTCACCGGCCCGCGGAACAGGGCCGCGTCCTTGAAGTAGTGCTGCTGCAGCCGCCAGGGTGCCCGGTCACCCTGCAGCGGCAAGGTGGCCCGCGCGCGCTCGAAGTAGCCGGAGGTCATGTCGATGAACGGCGAGGTGCCCATCGGCCCGTCCGGTCGCCGTGGGGTCACGATCGCGTACCCGTTCTCAGTCATGAAACGCAGGAGGCGGGCGACGTAGGAGGCGACCAGGTCGACTTTGAGGGTCCAGGAGGCGTTGGTGTAGCCGATCGCGAACGCCATGTTGGGCACGCCCTCGAGCATCATGCCCTTGTAGGCGACACGCTGCGGAATGGCTACCGCCTGGCCGTCGACGGCCAGGTCAATACCCCCCAGGGGAAGCAGGTTCAGCCCGGTCGCGGTGATGACCACGTCAGCCTCGAGCTGCGCGCCAGAGCGCAATGCCAGGCCGGTCCGGGTAAATCCCTCGATCCGGTCGGTCACAACGTCTGCCTTCCCGGACCGGATGGCCGCGAAGAAGTCCCCGTTGGGGACCAGGCACATGCGCTGGTCCCAGGGCTGGTAGGCCGGGGCGAAGTGGGTGTCTACGTCGTAGCCGGCCGGCAGGCGCTTGAGGACCCCCTTGCGCAGCACCGCCCGCGCCCGATCGGGGTACTTGCGGCACAGGACGTAGAGCGCTGTCGCAATCCGCGCGTTCTTCCAGCGCACGGCCGCATACGCCGGGCGCTCGGGCAGTACCTTGCCGAGCAGGGTGGCGATCGGATCGTGGGCCGGGATGGGCAGCACGAATGACGGTGAGCGCTGCAGCATGGTCACGCGCGCGGCCGTCCCGGCGAGCGCCGGGACGATCGTGACGGCGGTGGCGCCGCTGCCGACGACCACGACCCGCTTGCCGGTGACGTCGAGGTCGTCCGGCCAGTGCTGCGGATGCACCACCGTGCCCGCGAAATCGTCCTGGCCGGGCCAGGACGGCGTATAGCCCTGGTCGTATCGGTAGTAGCCGGAGCACAGGTACAAGAAGCCGCAGGTACGCGTGGTCCGATCTCCCGACCCGGTGTGCTCGACCGTCACGGTCCAGCGAGCATCCTGGCTGGACCAGCCGGCCCGCACGACACGGGTGTGGTAGCTGATCTGGCGATCGACGCCGTAGGCCGCCGCAGTCTCCCGGAGGTAGCGGAGGATCTCCGCGCCGCCCACGATCGACCTGGAGTCTTTCCATGGGCGGAAGGGATAACCGAGGGTGAACATGTCCGAGTCCGACCGGACCCCCGGGAACCGGAACAGGTCCCATGTCCCGCCGGTGGCCCCGCGCGCCTCCACGAGGGCATAGGAGGTACCGGGAGCCTCGGCCTGCAGATGGCAGGCGGCACCGATGCCGGACAGGCCGGCGCCCACGATGAGCACGTCCACGTGCCCGGGCGTGACCGCATCCGTCGGGCTCGCGGGGGTCGTGCTCATGGTTCTCCCTGTCGCCGCGTATGTCCCTGATTGCTTCAGGATGACATCGTCGGGGACGGTCGAGGTGTCCAGGCGCGGTCGATGCTGGCTCTCCATTTTCGACGACTTCAAGCCCGAGGGCAACGGAACGGTCACCGACCAGCCCGGGCTGGCTCAGCCCGGGCTTGACTCATTCCTTCGCGGCGGGCCAGCGTCGGCGCAATTCGGCGCGCTCGGCCGGGACGAGGCCGCCGGGACGTCGGCCGGTATCGCGAGATGACTGCACCCCGCGGTTCCTATGGCGCGGGTTGGCGGGGCGATACTGCCGACGTGGGAAGCGAGTTAGTTAGTGGAGAGGCTCGCTGGCCGGGCTTTCGGCTGCTGGTGCTGGCGCGCTGGCGCGCGCGATCACGTCGCGCAACTGGAGGCGGCCGGCTACCCCCAGTTTGGGATAAGACCGGTACAGGTGGGAGCTGACCGTGCGCGGTGAGAGGAAGAGCCGGTCGCCGATCTCGCGGTTAGTCAGGCCGTCACTGGCCAGGCGGACGATCTGACGCTGCTGGGGGGTGAGCTCCCACAGGGCATCGCGTTCGCCGGGCGCACCGGCGACCGCCACGCCGCACGCTCTCAGCTCAGTCTCTGCCCGCTGCGCCCAGGGCTGGGCACCTAGCCGCCGGAAGGTTTCCAGAGCCTCCGCCAGTATGGGCTTGGCGTGGTTGATCCGGCGGCTGCGCCGCAGCCATTCGGCGTAGTCGAGGCGAAGCTGTGCCCGCTCGAATGGCCACTGGTCACCGGCTGGGCCGGTGAGCGCCGGACCGAAATGGGCTTCAGCCCCGCCCGGGCCGGCGAGGATTCCGCGCGCGCGGGCTATGAGCTGCCCGAGCCGGGGAGAAGCCGTTCCGTTTAGCTGGCTGAGTGCCCGCTCGAGGACGTCTTGTCCTTCCATCCGCCGGTCGGCACGGACCGCGGCGGTCGCGATATCGGCCACGCCGAGGTAAGAGAAGATGTTGTGAACGGGCGCGCCTTCGTCGGTGAACAGCTGGCGGAGCTGCGTGAAGGCGAGGAGGTGGCTGCCGTCGGCCAGGGCGGCGATCCCGAGGGCCCGCCGGGCCCGGGCGGCTATAAACCCGCTTTCTGCTGCATCGGCTTTAGCGAGCACCCGGTCAGCATGCATTCGTGCCGCACCGGAGGCGCCGCGCATGGCGAAGACGGTGGCCTCGATCAAGTCGGCAGCCGCGGCGACGAGTTCCATCTGATAGGCCTCAGCCAGGCCCGCGGCTTCGGCGGCGGCCTCCTGGGCCTCGTCCCAGCGTCCGGTGTCGAGATAGAGCCACCCGAGCGCGGTCAGGCCCGGGGCGCTGGCGCCCTGCGTGCCGGGAGCCCGGATCCGCTGGAGTGCGTCCTGCAGCAACGTGATGGCCAGGTCGGAGTCGTCCAGGAGCCAGGCGGCGGAACCGACTCGCCACAGAGCGGGCTCGTCAAGGGGAGAGCTACTGAGCCGGCGGAGAGACTGGACGAGATCGCTTCTGCTGCCGAACGGGTCGGTGCAGGCCCGTATCCAGAGCCGGTGCGCATCGGCCTCAGCACGCCGGCCGCGGCCGGCCGAGGGGGACCCCTGATGGTCCAGGAGTCCCAGAGCGCGTCGTACAGCCTGGCCGCCGGCAGGCGCGCCTGAGTGATAGAAGACGATGGCTGCATCCGAGAGGGCGTCCCAGGCCAGGGCGGGCAGGTCACCCGATGCCTCTTCGGCGACGGAGAGGAGCGCGGGGAGCGCGGCGCTGCGCTGGCCCGAGTAGGCCAGCGCCCATCCGGCGTCGTGGCGGGCGGCCAGCCGGAGTTCCGGGTCCGCCGCGCTGGCCAGGGCGCGGGTAGCGAGATCCTGCACCCAGTCCCGCTGGCCGGTAGAAACAGCGGCCGACGCGGCGGCGACCAGCCTCCGGGCCTGGTCTGCCGGGTCGGGGCTGAGCTCGGCCGCGCGTTCCATCGCCATCGCGGCGGCGGCCGCCCCGCCGCGGCGTTGCGACTGGGCCGCGGTGGCTTCCAGCAGGGACGCCACCTGCTCGTCTGGTTGCAGGGCCGCGGCGGCCAGGTGCCAGGCCCGCCGGTCGGGCTGGTCGCGCAGGGTCTCCGCGAGCTGGCGGTGCGCCGCGGCCCGCTGCGCGAACGGGGTGGCGTAGTAAATGGCCGAACGGACGAGGGGATGGGCGAAGTGCAGCCCGGTCCGGTTCACCGTGACCAAGCCCAGCTGCTCGGCCGGCCCGAAGGCCCGCGCATCGGGCCCGGCGCCGCGGCTCGCGGCCGCGCGCAGGTCCGGCCCATCGGCCACCGCGGCCAGCAGCAGCGCCGCTTGCGTCCGGCCGGGCAGGGCGTCGAACCGGGCGGTGATGACGGCGCTCAGCCGGTCAGTCAGGGGCAGCGGCTCGGCGGCCCAGCGCCGGCTCGCGGCCGGATCATCGGCGATCACCGTGGCCAGCTCGATC
>DASQRM010000199.1:0-20624 GCA_035642895.1 Streptosporangiaceae bacterium
GCCGGGCTGGCCGGCCCGGCCGCGCCCGCGCGGCCCGCACGGCCAGCCGGGATGACCCCCGCCACACCGAGGCCGAGGAGCAACGCCAGGACCACCGCGAGCGCCCCGGCCGCCGCGACCCCCGCGCGCGGCCCGTCCGGCCCGCTCAGCTTCTGCCGCCACCGGGAGAATCGGACACGAGGGTACATTCGGCCGACACTACCCAAGAGAATCACCCACTTGGGCACAAACATCATTGAACAAGCACGCCAGGCGCGAAAAGGGCGTTATCGGGCATGGATCTCCCGGGCATGGGCACGGTTGATCACGAACCGGTCCGCGCGGCAGGTCCCTAGAGTGCCTGGTCGAAACGGACGAGATCGCGGCCGGGGCCGTCGTAGTCGGCGAGCGGGCCGGCGACCGAGAACCCCATCGCGCGGTGAAAGGCGATGGAGCCCGTGTTGACGGGGGCGGTGACCGCCGAGACCGACGTCCGGCCCTCGGCCCGGGCCAGCGCGAAGAACTCGGCGTAGAGCAACTCGGCCAGTCCCTGGCGGCGGGCCTGCGGGGCTACCCCGGCGAAGTGGACGTACGCCTGCCGCGGGTCAGCGGGCGACAGGATCCCGATCAGGAAGGCCAGCGGCCCGCCGGGCCCGTCAATCACCAGGCTGGTGTGGTGGAAGTGATCCAGGAACAGCCGGGGCAGGACGGCCAGGATGGGGCGGCCCCACCAGTCATCGACGACCGCCGCGATGGCCGGATAGTCACTGGCGCGTGCGGTACGGGGCTGGTGTTTCACTCACCCGGCTCGCGGTTGCGATTGTTCTCGGCCCGCTTCAGGGTCACGAGCACCACCACGATGAAGACGAACAGGGCACCCGCGATGAGATAGTCAGCCACGTCGCCCCCTGGTTGGTATTTCTCCGGATCCTAGCAATCAGCGCAACTCAGGCACACTGTCCGGCCGGCGAGGCCCACATCCCGGTCACATCCAGCAGTGGGGTCACGCACGGCGGCCCGGCGGCGACGCTGACCCGCGGCTCGCCCGCCTGGCCCACGCTGACGATCATGGCCGAGCGGGTACCGTAGCGCTCCGTATGCACGCACGCCGCGGACAATTCGGCCGGGCGCGCCCAGCCGCCCGGCCCGCCGGGCTCGGGACCGGTGGCGGGCTGATGATCCCGGAGCACCGCGGCGAGCCCGGCCTCAACCCGTCCCGCCCCGACCAGCCCCGCCCCGTCCAGCCCCGCCCCGTCGAGCGCGGCCGGATCCGGTCCCGCCCCATCCAGCCCCGCCCCGTCGAGCGCGGCCACCAGCCCGGCCACCCGTTGCTGCTTGGCCGACGGCTGCCACAGCGGCGCGTTCTCCAGCACGTAGCGGCCCGGCGGGAGTTCCTCCACCCCCGCCCGGTGCCCGCCGCTGACCTCGACCGAGAACAGCGCGTGCCGGTCGCCGACCAGCATCCAGCAGGGGTTGTAGGCGGCCGGGTCGAGCCGGGCGCACACCTGCGTCACAGCGGTCCTCGCATCCGGGTAGGCGGCGAAGGCGAGCGGCAACTCGCCCCGGGACCGCTTCGCCGGGTCCCGCGCCCCGGTGGGCTGATTGGTCAGGCCGGCCACCACACCGTGCTCGTTGACCGCGAGCCAGGTCCCGCCGGCCAGCTCATCCCGGCCGCCCAGGATCCGTGGCTGCGTCGCGCGGAGCACGGTGATCGGGTCGGCGGGCCGCTGATACATTTCGTCCCGGTTCGCCGCGATCAGCAGCGGAACGTCGGGCACGACCCCGAACAAGGCGATGAGCAAGCACACAAGTGTGACGTTACCTGCCGGGAAAACTCCCCCCACCGACATGCGCACACCGGCCAACCGCCGCCGGGGAGAGGGCGTCATACCAGTCATACGGCTCACGGAGCCGCCTGGGCAGAGAGAACCTAGCGATGACCCCACGTTCACCCATGCTCCGGCGAGCACTCGCCGGGGCGGCGCTCCCCTGCGTCACGGTGCTCGCCGCCGGATGCGGGAGCAGCGGCAGCCCGGCTCCCGCGCCCACCAAGACGATCACCGTCCGGGCGACCCCGGCCGCATCGGCCAGCGCCGCGGCGGGCACTCCGGCCACACCGGCCACCCCGACCGTGGCCGGCGCGGCACCGGCCTGCCCGACGCGCTCGCTCGGCCTGAAGCTCGGATCGGGCCAGGGCGCCGCGGGCAGCACGTTCCAGGTCATCGACTTCACGAACACCTCTAACGCCACCTGCACGCTGTACGGGTACCCCGGCGTGTCGCTCGCGGGCGGGAAACCAGTCACGCAGATCGGCCTCGCCGCCGCCGAGAGCCACGCCACGGCGCGGAAACTGGTCACCCTCTCCCCCGGCGCCGTCGCCAGCGCAGTGCTCCAGATCGCGCACGCGGTCAATTTCCCCGCCGCCAGGTGCGGCCTGGTCACCGCGGACTACCTGCAGATCTACCCGCCGAACCAGACCACACCCGGGTACCTGCGCTACCGGTCGCAGACCTGTGCCAAGAAGGTCCAGATCCTGACTATCAGCGTGGTCCAGCCCGGATCCGGGGGCCAGTAACTCCCCCGCGAACTCCCGGGTAACTCCCTGCGGCCCGCGCCGCAGCGGTCGCAGCCAGGAACATCCCGGTCGCGGCACGGTTACGGGCCGCCCGCTGGTGGGCCATACTGCAGAGATGGCCGACCGCAATGTGCTCGGTGGGGACCTGGAGCCGTGTGGCACCGACCCAGTCACGGGGTTCTACCGGGACGGGTGCTGCAACACGGGACCAGAGGACCGGGGCAGCCATACGATCTGCGCGGTCGTGACCGCCGAGTTCCTGGAGCATCAGCGCCGCATCGGCAATGACCTGAGCACCCCGGTGCCGCAGTACCGCTTTCCCGGACTGGTCCCCGGGGATCGTTGGTGCGTGACGGCCGCGAACTGGGTGCGGGCTCATCAGGAGGGGGTGGCGGCGCCGGTGGTGCTCGCCTCGACCCACGAGCGGACCCTCGACCTCGTCCCGCTGGAGGCACTCCAGCAGCATTCCGTCGACGTCCCCGCTAACCCGGGCGCGCTCGAGGAGTAAGAGCCGCCGGTGGGCCCGGCCAGGCTAACGAGGTCCGGCGGCCAGTTCCAGGCCGGTGAGTTCTGGCCCGCCCCGTGGTCTGAAGAGACATGGCGGTCTCTGAGGACATGGGGATACCGGGACGCGAGAACGGGATACCCGGCCACGCCGGGCCGCCCGGCCCGGCATTGTGGTGGACGGAGCAGGGCAGCGGCGAGCCGCTGGTCCTGCTGCACGGCGGGCTGACCGATGCCCGGTTCTTCTCCGGTAACGTGCCCGCGCTCGCCGACCGGTTCCACGTGTACGCCCCGGACGCCCGGGGGCACGGGCACACCCCGGACGTGCCCGGGCCGATCACCCCCGACCTGCTCCTGCAGGACACGGTGGCCTTCCTGACCACCGTGGTGGGCGGCCCGGCCCACCTGGCCGGGCACAGCCTGGGCGGGGCCACGGCGCTGCACGTCGCGTTGCGCTATCCGGGCCTGGTCCGGCGGCTGATCCTGATCAGCGCGAGCATCCGGCCGCCGGGTCCGCGGGCGTCGGGCTCACCCTGGCCCGGCCTGGCTGATCTGGTCAGGTTTCTCGGGCCGGGTTACGGGGAGGTCTCGCCTGACGGGCAAGCACATTTTCCCGTCGTGGCCAGCAAGGTCGTGACGATGCTCGCCGGAGCGCCTGCGCTGGCCCCTGCGGAACTGGGCGGCATCAGCAGCCGTACGCTGCTGATGGCGGGCGACGAGGATGCGGTTTCCCTGGACGACACCCTGGTGCTGTACAACGGGATTCCGGACGCCGAGCTCGCCATCGTGCCCGGAACCTCACACTTCCTGCTGCGAGAGAAGCCTGCCCTGTGCAACGCGATCATGCTGGACTTCCTGACCGGCGCAGCCGTTCCCGCCGTCCCCCCGGTGCGGCGATCCCGCCCCGGGCCGGGCAAGCTACGTTGATGCCTGCGGCCATGGCTGGTCCCCGCTGACTGACTAACCACTGACTGACTAACCACCGGCTCGCTAACCACCGGCTCGCTAACCACCGGCTCGCTAACCATCGGCTCGCTGACCACTGGAGGACTGAGCAGATGCCGACCACTCCCCTTCGCCAGCGCCCGGCCTGGAAGGCGCTGGAACAGCACTACTCCGAGATCAGCGGGCGGCACCTGCGCGAGCTGTTCGCGGCCGACCCCGGGCGCGGTGAGCGTCATACCGCCGAAGCCGCCGGGCTCTACCTGGACTACTCCAAGAACCGGATCACCGATGAGACCCTGGACCTGCTCCTCCAGCTGGCCGAGGAGTCCGGCGTGGCCGAACGCCGGGACGCGATGATGCGCGGTGAAGCGATCAACGTGTCGGAGCACCGGGCGGTCCTGCACGTCGCGCTGCGGATGCCGAAAGGCAGCTCGCTGGTGGTCGACGGGGTGGACGTGGTGGCCCAGGTGCACGAGGTGCTGGACCGGATGGCGGCCTTCGCGGACCGCATCCGCTCCGGGGAGTGGAAGGGCTACACCGGCAAGGCCATCCGGAACATCGTCAACGTCGGGATCGGCGGCTCGGACCTCGGCCCGGTCATGGCCTACGAGGCGCTGCGCTACTACTCCCGGCGGGACCTGACATTCCGGTTCGTGTCCAATGTGGACTCCACCGACTTCGTCGAGGCGACCCGGGACCTGGCCGCCGACGAGACGCTGTTCATCATCTCTTCCAAGACCTTCGGCACCCTGGAGACGCTGACCAACGCTCATTCCGCCCGGGACTGGGTGGTGGACGAGCTCGGCAGCGAGGACGCGGTAGCCAGGCACTTCGTCGCGGTCTCCACCAACGCCGAGCGGGTGTCGGAGTTCGGCATCGACACCGAGAACATGTTCGGCTTCTGGGACTGGGTCGGCGGCCGCTACTCGATGGATTCCGCGATCGGCCTGTCCACCATGGTGGCGATCGGGCCGGAGAACTTCGCCGAGATGCTGGCCGGCTTCCACGAGATGGACGAGCACTTCCGCACCGCCCCGTTCCGCGAGAGCCTCCCGGTGCTGATGGCCCTGCTCGCCGTGTGGTACGGCGACTTCTTCGACGCCCAGACCTACGGCGTGATGCCCTACGAGCAGTACCTGAAGCGGTTCCCCGCCTACCTGCAGCAGCTGACCATGGAGTCGAACGGCAAGCGGGTCACCCTGGACGGCGCCGAGGTCGATTACCAGACGGGCGCGGTCTTCTGGGGGGAGCCCGGGACCAACGGGCAGCACAGCTTCTACCAGCTGATCCATCAGGGCACCAAGCTGATCCCGCTGGACCTGCTCGGTTTCGGCAAGACCCTCAACCCGCTGCGCGATCATCACGACATCCTGATCTCGAATGTCTTCGCACAGTCGCAGGCCCTCGCCTTCGGCAAGACCGAGGAGGAGGTCCTCGCCGAGGGCACCACGCCGGAGATCGCGCCGCACCGGGTCATGCCCGGGAACCGGCCGACCAACGTGCTGCTGGCCGAGAAGCTCACCCCCAGGCTGCTCGGCACGCTCGTCGCGCTGTACGAGCACAGCGTCTTCACCCAGGGCACCATCTGGAGCGTCGACTCCTTCGACCAGTGGGGCGTGGAGCTGGGCAAGGTGCTGGCCGTCCAGATCCTGCCCGAGCTGGAGAACGCCGGGGAGCCTGACCTGAAGCATGACTCGTCCACCAACACGCTGATCCAGCGCTACCGGCGCCTGAAGAGCCAGTAAGAGCGGAGAAACAGACATGACCACCGACAAGCCGATGCAGCTGGGCATGATCGGGCTGGGCCGGATGGGCGCCAACCTGTCCCGGCGGCTGATGCGCGACGGCCACCGCGTCGTCGTCTATGACCACACCCCGGACCACGTCAAGCAGCTCGAGGGCGAGGGCGCGACCGGCGCACTCACCCTGGAGGAGTTCGTCGCTGAGTTGGAGAAGCCCCGGGCGGCCTGGCTGATGCTGCCCGCCGCGGTCACCGGACCGGTCCTCGAGCAGCTCGCCGGGCTGCTCGAGCCGGGTGACATCGTGATCGACGGCGGCAACACCTACTACCGGGACGACATCGACCGGGCGAAGCAGCTCCAGCCGAAGCAGCTGCACTACGTGGACGTCGGCACGTCGGGAGGGGTCTTCGGCCTGGAGCGGGGTTTCTGCCTGATGATCGGCGGCGAGGACGGGCCCGTGGAACGCCTGGACCCGATCTTCGCGAGCATCGCCCCGGGCGCCGGGACGGCGGATCCCACTCCGAGCCGGACCCGGACCGGGACCGCCCAGGACGGGTACCTGCACTGCGGGCCCAGCGGCTCGGGGCACTTCGTCAAGATGGTTCACAACGGGATCGAGTACGGGATGATGGCCGCGATCGCCGAGGGCCTGTCCATCATCAAGCACGCCAACGTGGGCCAGGACGAGGTGCAGTCCGACGACGCGGAGACCACCCCGCTGCGCGACCCCCAGTACTACCAGTACAACATCGACGTCGCTGAGGTCGCTGAGGTGTGGCGGCGCGGGTCGGTCGTCAGTTCCTGGCTGATGGACCTGACCGCAGACGCCCTGGCCCGGTCGCCCGAGCTGGACAACTTCGGCGGGCACGTCTCAGACTCCGGCGAGGGACGGTGGACCGTGATCGCGTCGATCGACGAGGGAGTGCCGGCCCCGGTGATCACCGCCGCGCTCATCGAGCGGTTCGAGTCGCGCGGCCTCGGCGAGTTCGGCGACAAGGTGCTGTCCGCGCTGCGCAGCGAGTTCGGCGGTCACGCGGAAAAGCCGGCCGGCAACTCCGGGCGAAGCCTGGCAGCTGACCCCACTGGTACCTGATTACGGAAGCGGCGCCCGGGACGGCACCGGGACGCGGGCCAGATCCCGGGCCAGGACGACCTCACCGCCGAAGGCGCTGGCCGCCTCCGCGGCCAGCCGCTGCCCGTCGGTGCGGTCATAGCGCTGGGAGAAGTGCGTGAGCACGAGCAGCCGGGCGCCGGCCTCCGCGGCGATGCGGCCCGCCTGGCTCGCGGTCAGGTGGCCGTAGTCCCGGGCCAGCGCGGCCTCGGTGTCCGCGAACGTGGACTCGCAGACCAGCATGTCCGCCTGGTCGGCCAGCGCGAACGCCGCGTCGCACAGCCGGGTGTCCATGATGAATGCGAAGCACTGGCCGCGTCTCGGCTCGCTCACTTCCTCCAGCATGACCGGGCGCCCGCCGGTGACCAGGCTTCCGTCACGCTGCAGCCGCCCGATGTCGGGCCCGGCGATGCCCAGCCTGGCCAGCCGCTCCGGCAGCATCCGCCGCCCGTCCGGTTCCTCGAGCCGGTAGCCGAAGGTGGGCACGCTGTGCGACAGCGGCTGGGCCTCCAGCCGGAACGCCGGCGTGCTGGCCACCGTGCCGGGCTGGCCGACCGGACATTCGCGGAGGTTGAGCACGTCACGGAACAGCGCCGCATGCCGGAGCCGGTCGAACACGACCTGGCTCTGTTCTGGGTAGTACGCCTCGACCACGTGCGGCACCCGGTCGAGGGCCATCCGCTGCAGCACCCCCGGCAGGCCGAGGCAGTGGTCACCGTGGAAATGGGTGATACAGATCCGGGTAATGTGGCTCGCCGTCACCCCGGCGAACAGCATCTGCCGCTGGGTCCCCTCCCCCGGGTCGAACAGCAGCCCTTCGGTGTCCCAGCGCAGCAGGTAACCGTTGTGGTTACGGCTGCGGGTCGGGGCCTGGCTAGCCGTGCCGAAGATCACGAGCTCACGGTTGGGCACGGCACCCGACCCTAACGGGTGCGGGGCCGGGCTCGTCAGGGGCGGGCCCGGCCGTCAGCCCGTGCCGGGCGGGCTGCGGGTGACGCCCGTCAGCCCGAGGGTGTAGAGGACGAGCAGGGTGGCTGCCGCGGCGCGGACCGCCCAGCCGAAGACCACGACCCCGGCCGCGGCCCCGCTGGCCGGGACATCACACTGAGCCCCGGCACTGCTGTTCAGGTTGATGATGGGAAAGGCGAGCCCGATCGCGTAACCGATCCGGGCCGGGTAGGAGCATTGCCGGGTGGCCGAGTCGGTGACGGCCCGCGCCGCGGCCGCGGGGGCGCGGGCGATCGGCGAGGCCGAGGCCGTGGCGGCGGGTGCCGACGGGCTGGCCGAAGCAGACGGGCTGGCCGACGCGGCTGGCGCGGCCGACGCGGCCAGGGCGGCCGGGGCGCTGGCCGGCGCAGACCCGGCGGGAGCCGCAGCGGGGCTGGCTGAGCCGCGCGCTGGCCCGGATGCGCTGGCCGCGGCGATGGCCGTCGTCCCCGCGGCGGGCCCCGGCACGATGTACTTCTGCGGCCCGAGCCAGAACACGGCGACCAGCGCGGTGAGGGTGAACAGCCCGGCCAGCCACAGGAACGCGAAGAAGCAGTGGTAGCCGTAGCCGGTCAGCCACTTCGCGCAGTACTGCCCGAGCTTGCGCACGGGGCTGAGCGATCCGCGGTCACGCACGTCGTCCCGCTGGGCGACGAGGATCCGGCGGGCCAGGTCGTCGTAGCCCGCGCCGCCGTACGCGGCGGCGAGCGCCTCATACGGCTGGGCCCGGTACTGGCTCGTGCATCCGCGGAGCCACCACAGCCACTGCGCGACGTTATCGCCGGGCGGGCGGCCGCTCCGCCCGGCCCGCCTGGGCCGCCCGGGCCGCCTGCTCCGCCGGAAGCGCCCGTGGCCGCCCGGCGGCCGCGGACTGAGGCGGTCCAGGTCGCCCAGCCCGGGCAGGCCGGCGTAGCTGAGCCCGTCCAGTTCCAGCAGGCCGTCGACGACAAAGCCATGATGCTGGTCACCGAGCTGAAGGGTGCCCGCGCTGGTGCGAGTCAGGTTAAGCGCGACCCGGGGGGCGCTGCCGGTGTCTGCGGGGCTGACGAATCGTCCCGCGCAGCGGATCTCGCGGCCGACGCTGGCGTCGGTGAGGCAGACTGCGCCGGACGGGCCCGTGCCCACCGCCACGAAGCCCTGGTCCAGGAGCACACCCCCATTGATCTGGGCGAAGTCGGCAACGAGGGCCGGGCCGGTGGCGTTGGCCAGCGTGGATCCGCTCAGGGACAGCTGGCCGTTGATGGTGGCCGCGGCCAGGCAGATCGCGCCGGACGGGCCGCACCCGATCGCGGTAAGCCCGTTGCGGGCCTCCTCGCACCCGGCCGCGTCGTCCTTGACCGTCAGGTAGTCGGCCATCAAGGCCGGGCCGGTGTCATTGCTCAAGAACGCGTTGCGCAAGGCCAGGCGGCCGCCGACCGTCGTGTTGCTCAAGCACACCGCGCCCCGCGATCCGTCCCCGCCGACCGGCTCGCAGTCGCAGCCCCGCAGGATGGTCGTGATCGCAGTCAGCCCGGCCGGGCTGTGCTGCTCGATCTCGTCGCGGACCTGCTGGCCGGGCCGACGGCCGGGGGCGTGCCCCCGGCGGACATGCGCACCCTCCAGGGATAGCCGGCCGCTGACGGTGGCGCCGCGGATCAGCAGGGTCCCGTGGCGGCCCGCCCCGGCGGCCTCGAATCGCCGGCCCGACGCGACATCCGCGGCCAGCACCAGGTCGCTGTGCACGGTGACCCCATCGGCCAGCAGGGCCGGGCCTGTGTGGTTGGTCAGCCGGGCCCCGTTCAGGTGCAGGTCGCCGCTGATCCGGGCCTCGGGCAGGCGGAGGGCGCCGGCTTCGCCTTCCCCCTCGGCGCTGAAGTCCTGGTCGAGCCGGGCCCCGTCCCCGATCGTGATGAGGTCGGCCAGCAGAGCCGGCCCGGATTCGTTGACCAGAGTCGTCCCGCGCAGGGACAACTGGCCGTCGACGGTCGCCCCAGCCAGGCAGATGGCCCCCAGCGGACCCGACCCGGTCGCGGTCAGTCCTTCGTGCCGGCTCTCGCAGGCTCCGGCGTGGCCCTTGACGGTCAGGTTCTCGGCCATCAGCGCGGGCATCGTGGCCGCGGCCAGCTGGGCGTGCCGGAGCACCAGGTTGCCTGCGATCGTGCTGCCGGACAGGCAGACCGCGCCCACAGAGCGGCGCCGGTGGGGTGGCGGGCCGCCCTCTGCGGGACCGCAGCTGACCCTGGCATGTTCCAGCGACAGCTGGCCGGAGATAGTGCCGCCGCGCAGCAGCGCGGTGCCCTGCCAGCCACCGCCGGACGCCTGGAATTCCCGGCCTGATCTGGCGTCCGTGGCCAGCTGCAGGTCGCCCCGGACGCGGATGCCGTCCGCGAGCAGCGCCGGGCCGCTGCGGTTGGCCAGCCGCGCACCGCGCAGCATGAGGTTGCCGCTGACCGCGGCCCCGGAGAGGTCGACGGCCGCCTCACCGTCGGTGTGGCCGGCTGCGTCAAGGCCGTCCAGGAACGCGCCGACGCAGGTGCCGCCGCCGCCCACAGACAGTCCGGGGGCGGTGAGGGCCGGCCCGGAATGGTTGGCCAGGCGAGTGCCGTCCAGCCGGAGTTCGCTGGCCACCTGGGTACCGGCCAGCTGGATCAGGGCGTCCGGACGGCGGCCGTCCAGTTCGCAGCCGCGAATGCTCAGGGTGTCGACCCGGGCCCGGTTGCCCGTGACGGCGGGCAGCACGCAGGTGTCCAGGAAAAGCCAGGGCAGTTTTGCGTCACACAGGCTCAGGGGCTGGTCGAAGCGGCATCCGGTAAACCGCAGTCCGATAGCGGCTGTAACGCCGTCAAGGTTCAGCTCACCGCGAATCCAGGCACCGCAGATCACCACGCCACGTGGGTCAATTACCTGCGGCGGATCGGGTCTATCGGCACCGGTCAGAATATTGCGGATGCTGCTCGCATCGAGCGACCGGCCACGGCCTAGGCTCCGGACCTGTTCCAGGCCAGGCGGGGAGAGTTCGCGGCAATAGTCAAGCCTTGCACCATTTCCGGCATAGCGGATTAAGGGGTTGTTCCGTCCGGCCGCACGGACGGGAGAACGCCGGCCCAGGAGGCTTAACATGAATGACACGTTACCGTGACCAGCCGATCTCCCGTTGGCAGTAAAGAACACTGGCCGGCTCCTTATTGCACAATAAGTAAGGCCAGCCTCGTATTAATTCCGGCATTACCGGACCAACTGGCTGCGGCTGCGGGGCGCGTGTCACGCTGGGTACATGACGATCTCGATCCCCGACCTCGAGCAGCGCGCCGCACTCGGCTGGCGGGCGCCGGAGGAAGAGCGGCTGGGTGACTGGCTGCTCCGGGCCGCGGACGGATTCACCGGGCGGGCCAACAGCGCACTGGCCACCGGCCATCCCGGATGCCCGCTGGATCAGGCGGCCCGGGCGGTGCGGGACTGGTATCAGGCCCGCGGCCTGCCAGCCATGATCGCCATCCCCTACCCGGCGGGCCGGCCCCAGGCCATCCCACTCGACGGCTTCCTCGCCGGACTGGGCTGGGGCGTGCGGGTCCGCACCGCGACGGTGATGACCGCCACGGCGGGGCAGGTGGCCCGGGCCGGCCGGACAGTGCTAGCAGGAGGGGGCGCGGCGGGGCGAGCGGGAGGGAGCCCGGCGCCCGTGCCGATGGAGGTGCCGACCGGCGCGGAGATGGAGGTGCCGACGGGCGTGGAGATGGACCCGGAACCCAGCGAGGAGTGGCTGGCCCTGTACCACTACCGCGGGCAGCCGAGCCTGCCGCCGATCGCCCGTGAGGTGCTCACCTCTGCACCCTGGCAGGCGTTCGCCTCGATCCGGGCCCACGGTCAGACGATCGCCATCGGCCGGGTGGCCGCGGCGGCGGACTGGGCCGGGCTGACGGCCATCGAGGTCGCCCCTGGGTACCGGCGCCGCGGGCTCGCCACCGTCGTCACCGCCGCCCTGGCCGCCCAGGCCGCCGCGCACGGCGCCGAGCACGTCTATCTCCAGGTCGAAGACGACAACGCGGCCGCACGCATGCTGTACCGCCGCATCGGTTTTACCGCGCACCATGACTACCATTACCGCATCGCCCCGGAGCGCCAGAGCCCCGATCCGGGCTGACGGAGCCGGTGTGCGCACAGCATGCGCGGGCTGGCCCTGCTCGGCGCATGGACCCCGCGATCACGGCCGCCGCGCGAAGTGCCCTTCCGTGCGCCCTATCGGGTACGCCCGCGCATCCTGCACGCACCCCGGGCAGCCCGGACACCGCCTTCACGTTCAGGGCGGCCCGAACCGCCGACGAAACGGCCAGGGGGCCCGTTTATCGCTCCTGTGCTGGGCAGATGCAGCTGAACACTGCCAGTGACCCAGCAAGAGGAGACATCATGGCCGTCACAGCCTTCCAGGATTATCCGCTGGCGGACCGCGACCGGGAATGGGACGGCGCGGCCGCGGAGAAGCGGATCCGGGCGTGGGCCGGCGCCGAGGACGAGCCGAACGTCAGGTACCGGGATGCGCACGTCTGGTACGACAGCGATAACAAGGACAATTTCACCGCCTACAAGCTCCTGATCGCCGACGTCATCGACGGAAAGGTCTACGCCGTGCCGCGAGGAATAATGGCCGCGGGAAACGTGATGCAGGGCTCACGAGGTGGTGTTGACCTGCCCAAACAAGACATTGACCGAGTCAAGAGCCATCTCGCCAAGTACTACAAGAAGATGGGCGAGGACGCTCCCTGGGAACGCGCCTAGCACGTTTGACGAGGGTCGAGCGGGCAGGGTTAGCGGTAACCAGCCAGAGCTGGCCGGGTCGCGGCCGGCTCAGGAAGTGAGGTGGAACCATGAACGGCGCCATCATCGCCATCTGGCCCATCGCCCTGCTGATCGCGGCGGCCATCGTGGGCGTCCCGCTGTGGATGACCTTCCGGCACCGGCACGCCACCCCTGATTACGCTGATGCCCGGGCCCACTACCGGGCCAGGCAGGCCGCTCCTAGCGCGGCCACGACCAGCGACTTCGTGCCCACGGAGCCCGTCGCGGCCGTGGATGGGCTCACCATCGTGCGCAAGACCGGGACCGCGGACGACGGTGTAGCCGTGCCCGTCCAGCGGCACTGGTAGGTCACGCACCCGGCGGCTGGCCCGGCCCCGCGGCGAGCCGGATCAGCTGGGTCAGGTCGGCCAGGTCCGCGTCGAACTCGGCCTCCCAGGACCACGGCGCGTCCAGCCACGAGCCCAGCTGATGGTGCGCGGGCAACTCGGTACCGGGCAGCTGGCCCCGTCTCTCCCGGGGTCCGAGGGTGCCCCGGGAGAATCTGCCGCCCACCTCGGAGACCGCATAGCCGAGCACAAACGTGCTGAGCATCCGTTCCAGTCGGGCGACCTGGTCCGACGGGACGCCCGCATCCAGCAGGGCCTGGTAAATCGCGTCGACCACCCGGACCGCGTCCGGGGTCACCGCCGGGCGGGAGAACAGCAGCGGCACCACCGAGGGATGACGGTGGGCCAGCTCACGGACGGCATGGGCCATGGCGCTCAGCCGCTCCTGCCATGATCCGTCCGGGTCGGGCCGGGGCAGGTCGGCCAGCACCTGGCCGACGAGCCCGTCTAGCAGCGCCTCCTTGCCGCTGAAGTGCGGGTATAGCGCCATCGCGGTCACCCCGACGCGCTGGGCCACCGCACGCATGGATACCGCGTCCAGGCCGCCCTCATCGGCGAGGGCCAACGCCGCATCGAGAATTTCTTGCCGTCGGTCCGCCATGGCTCTACAGTGTAGATATATACGCTGTAGATCCCTAACGAGGTGGTGGGTGCGATGCCGGGGGTAGGTGCGATATCCGGAGCGGGTGGGGTGCCGGGGGCCGGCCCGGCATCCGGAGTGGCCGCGCTCTCGGGGGCCCAGGGTGACGGACAGGTCACTGGGCTCGTCGCCGAGGGGCTGGTCAAGCGGTACGGGCGCAGCGTGGCCCTGGATGGGTTCGCGCTGTCCGTCTCCCCCGGCGAGATCGTCGGGCTCGTCGGCCACAATGGCGCGGGCAAGACCACGTTCGTCGAGATAGTGTCCGGGCTGATCCGCCCGGACGCCGGCCGGGTCAGCGTGGCCGGGGTCGACGTGCTCGCGCAGCCCCGCCAGGCCCGGGCCCGGCTGGGGGTGTGCCCGCAAGAGACGTCGCTCTACCCCCGGCTGACCGTGGCTGAGCACCTGCGGCTGTTCGGGGCCCTGGCCGGACTGCGCCGGGGCACGCTCCGCCGGGCGGTGACCAGCATCGCCGAGCAACTCTGCCTGACCGAAGTCCTCGACCGGCCGGCCGGGCTGCTCTCCGGCGGCCAGCGCAAGCGCACCCAGGCGGCCACTGCGCTCGTCGCCGAGCGGCCGGTGCTGTTGCTCGACGAGCCCACCGCGGGCGCTGACCCGCAGACCCGCCGCGCGCTGCTCACCGTGGTCGCGGACCGCGCGTCCGCGGGCGCCGCGGTCGTCTACACCACCCACTACCTCCCGGAACTGGCAGAACTCGGCGCCACGCTGGCCGTGGCGCGGGCGGGCCGGGTCATCTCCCGCGGCGGCCAGCGTTCGCTGCTGGCCGGGCTGGCCGGTGAGGTGCGGGTCGGCTTCGCCGGGCCGGTGCCCGCCGGACTGCGCCGCCTCGGCCAGGTGGACGGGACCGCAGGCGATGAACTGCGGGTAGTCACCTCCGACGCGCCGGCCGCGCTGGCCCGGCTGCTGGCGGCAGGCGCGGCGCCGGTCTCCATCGACATCCGCCGGCCAGGGCTGGACGACCTGTACGCCGCCCTCACCCCCTGACGCCCTGCTCTCCTGGGAGGTCCCCCGATGGTTTCGTCCGGTACGGCCATCCGCCTGGGCGTACTGAGCCGGCACAACACGGCGCTCATGCTCCGCGAGCCCGGCCCCGTGGTGAGCCGGCTCGTCATGCCCCTGGTCATGATCTTGCTCTTCCGGCCCCTCTACCTGTCGGCGCTGGCCCGCCACGGCGTGCAGGCGGGCACCGTCCAGGTGGTCACGGGCATGCTGGTGATGTTCTCCCTGCTGGCCCTGTCCGTGGTGGGCACGGCCATCCTGACCGAACGGACCTGGGGGACCTGGGACCGGCTGCGCGCCACCTCCGTGCGGAGCGGCGAATTGCTCGCCACCAAGGCGCTTCCCGGCTTCGGCATGCTGGCCGCCCAGCAGGCCGAGGTACTGCTCTTCGGTGTCGTCGTGTTCGGCCTCCGCGTCGCTGACCCGTTCTTGCTGGCCGTCGCCGTCATCTCGTGGGCACTGGCCCTGCTCGGCATCGGCGCGGCGCTGGGCGCGACACTGCGCAGCCAGAGCGAGCTGAACATGGCCTACGACATCGGCGGCGTAGTGCTCAGCGCCCTCGGCGGCGCACTGATCCCACTGTCGGTGCTGCCCGGCTGGGCCCGCGCGGCCGCGCCCGCGTCCCCGGGCTACTGGGCCATGTCCGCGCTCCGCTCGGCTCTGCAGGGCCAGGCCGGCGCGACGCTGCGGGCCGCCGCCGTCCTGCTCGCGGTGGCCGCCGTCACCGCGGCCCTGGGCACGTGGCGGATGACCCGCGGCTGGTCCCGTTCCCGGTCGCTCTGATCCCTGCTCCTGCTCCCTGACCACGAGGCCACGGGCCACGGGGCGTGATCTGCTAGCGGCTGGGCTCCGGGACCGGGAGCGCGCCGGCCGCGTGCCGCCGCGCAAGTTCGCGGTAGATCCGGGGATTGGTTGCGACCCACTGCCCGGCTCCGCCGGTGACCGGCCCGGCAACCCGGGCGGGAACGCCGGCCGCGAGCATGCCCGCCGGGATCTCCATCCCGGGAGGCACCGTGGCCCCGGCCGCGACCAGGGCGCGCGGCCCGACGACGGCGCCATCGAGCACGGTGGCCCCGTTGCCGATCAGTGCCTCGGCGTGCACCACGCAGCCGTGCACCACGCAGACATGCCCGATCGTGGCCCCCTCACCGACCTCGGTGACCGGATCGGGTCCGCCGTGCAGCACCGAGCCGTCCTGGACGTTCGCGCCGCGGCGCACCAGGATCGGCCCGAAGTCGGCCCGGAGCACCGCCCCGTACCAGATGGACGCCTCCGCCTCGACGCGGACGTCGCCCACCAGGGTGGCGGTGGGGGCGATCCAGGCCTCTGGGCTCACAGTGGGCGCGACACCCTCGAAAGAGAACAATGGCACCCGCCCATGATGCACGGCGGCGCCGTCCCGCTGGAGACCGCCCTGGCTGGCGCGGCCCCCAGGAACCTTGCATCACCCGGTAGCGAAGAGGGGGTGACGCCCGGGACGTCACGGATGAGCTCACTGGATTCGGGCGACAGAGCGTCACCGCGAGCACCGGACATTGGCGGCTTTATCACCCGCCATATGACACGCCGTGCGCGATTCTGGGGCCTCATTCCGGGTTCTCGCGTTCACGCCGAGTTACATTAGGAAATGTGTTCGCCTACGAGGTTTCAGCCCGGCCGGTGGAGCTTGTCCGATTCGGCGCCGCGCGACGGAGCATGCTCACCGCTGCAACCCGCCCACGGTGGTCGCATGACATCTCCGGATGACGCCTGCAAGCCCGAAGCAGCCCCGTCCTCCAGTGCAGTGTCCCATCGGGCGGAACCCGATCATGCGGGCAGCGTGCTGTGCCGCCTCCTCATTGGCCACCCTGACGTCGTCGACATCGAGATCCTCGGCCAAGCCGAGATCCTGGAAGGAATCACCTCGTACTCGCTGGGCGTGACGCTGCCCGGCGGCCGGGAACTCTACATCGATGTGGAGGACGCACCCGCGGCCCCGCCGGCCTCCCGGCGCTCGTAAGCGGGAGACGGGCCAGCCGGGAACGGCTGCGGAGTGGCGCGCTCGATGGCGGCCCAGCCAACGTCCGCGTCGTACTCAGCCCGCTCAGCCCGGCCGCCGCCGCGCAGCCCGAACAGGCGTTTGGAATACAGCAGGTACACGACGATGGCCAGGTTGATGACCAGGGTGAGGACCTTCAGCGCGGTCACGCTCTTGGTCAGCTCGTAGATCTCGTACGGCACGAACACCACGGTCGCCACGAAGGTCAGGTATTCAGCCCAGCGGCGGCCCAGCCACAGCCCGATCGCCTCGACGCCCTCCAGGGCCGCGTACGCGGCGATCGCGATCCCGAGCAGATACAGGTTCCTGAGCTGGACGGCGAACAGCCGCTGCAGGTCATGCACGATGCCGTGACGGCTGCCCGCCACCGGGCCGCCCAGACCGCCCTGCAGGTCGTGGAGGATGCGGGTGAAGTCCGCGTTCAGCGCGGCCTTGTGGCTGGCGAACAGGAACACGGCGGCTGCGAGCGAGGACAGGACCAGGAAATGCAGGATCCGGTCGATGGCGATCAGCCGCAGGACGTAGCGGTCACGCAGCGGGCGGCCGCGCAGCGGGAGGGTGACTTCCTCACGCGACGGCGGGTACCGCCGGGCGGGCCGGCCGGGAGGGCTCAGCACCACCCAGGAATCGCAGCGCAGGCAGCGATACCAGCGCAGCCCGCCCGACTCCCGGGCGAAGAGGTGGTCACCGCGGCGAAGTTCGGCCGCGTCCGTGCCGAGCAGCTCGTGGCCGTGCAGGCCGCAGCCGATGAG
Source organism: Streptosporangiaceae bacterium (assembly GCA_035642895.1). Classification (GTDB taxonomy): domain Bacteria; phylum Actinomycetota; class Actinomycetes; order Streptosporangiales; family Streptosporangiaceae; genus RYN-230. The sequence goes on from DASQRM010000199.1 coordinate 17,450, forward strand.
TTCGTAGCGGAGTTTGGGGAGGTACCGCCGCGGGCGCTCGGTGCCCGGTGCCGCCGTCGGCGCGGATACCCTGGCCGGCGCGGCGGCCACCCCCACGTCGGACACCACCCCCGGATCGGACACCACCCCGGGATCGGAGGCCGGCGGGGGCGGGGGCGCCGGGCCCTCAGTACTCATACCTGCGTGCTACCCGCCAGCATGGCCGCTAACAGGCCGGCTGGTCAGGCGCGGGCGCCGGCCGGCAGGCGGACCCCGGTCAGCTGCTCGGCCTCGGCCCACAGCCGGGCCGCGGCGGCGCTGTCCCGGGCCCGGCGCGGCGGGCGGACGAAGGTGGTCGGCCCGACCAGCCCGAAACTGCCGCCCGGGCCGTAGTACCCGCCGGGCACGGCCGACGGGCTGGTGGCCGCGTACAGCAGCGGCTCGGTGCCCGGCCCGACGTCCTGCGAGGGGAGGAAGCTCATGCTGTTGAAGACCGACCGCTTCGGCTTGTCGCGGCCCAGGCTGGCCCCGGCGGTCTGCAGGTTCGTGCGCGTGTATCCCGGGTGCGCCGCGACACTCACCAGGTTCCAGTCACGCTCGGCCGCGACGGCCGCGAGATGCAGGGTCATCATCAGGTCGGCCAGCTTGGACTGGGCGTAGGAGAAGTTCGCGCTGTAGCGGCGTTCCCACTGCAGGTCGCCGAAGTGGATCCGGCCGAAGTTCGCGGTGCCGCTGCTCATCGTGACCACCCGCGGCGCGGGGGCGGCCAGCACCAGCGGCAGCAGCCGGAGGGTCAGCGCGAACGGGCCGAGGAAGTTGCTGCCGAACTGCAGCTCGAAGCCGTCGGTGGTGGTCATCCGCGTCGGTGGCGTCATCACCCCGGCGTTGTTGATGAGCACGTCGACCGGAATGCCCTCGGCCAGCAGCCCCTCACTGAACTCCCGGACCGACGCCAGGTCGGCCAGGTCGATGCGGCGCACCTCGAGCCGGGCCGCCGGGTGGCGGGCCAGGATCTCGGCCCGGGCCTGCTCCCCTTTGGCCGGCGTGCGGACGGCCATGATGACGTAGGCGCCCGCCTCGGCGAGACGCCGCGCCGCCTCCTTGCCGGTGCCGCTGTTAGCGCCGGTGACGATGACGCGCTTGCCGGCCTGATCCGGGACCGTGTACATGGCGATCTTTCCTTCCGGGCCCCTGAAAGGACCATCGGTCTGTTATTCAACGAATGTAGCAGACCGATGGTCTGTACACAAGGGACCGACGGTCTGTAAAATGTGGCCATGACCACGTTCCAGCGGGCGCGCAGCGAGGAGCAGCGGGAGGTGCGGCGCCGGGCGATCCTCGACACCACCGCGACGATGCTGGCCGAGATGCCGGTCGCCGAGGTCACGCTCAACGAGCTCAGCCGGCGGGTGGGCCTGGCCAAGTCAAACGTGCTCCGCTACTTCGAGTCCCGCGAGGCCGTGCTGCTGGAGCTGCTGGACTCGGCGTGGCAGGAGTGGCTGGCCGCTCTCGAGACGGACCTGGGCGGGGCGATCGACGCTACCGCTGCCCCGGCCGGGCGCGGTGACCAGCTGGCCGCCGCGCTGGCCTCGTCGCTGGCCGCCCGGCCGGTGCTGTGCGACCTGCTCAGCGCGCAGGCCGCGGTGCTCGAGCGGAACGTCTCCACCCAGGTGGCCGCCGCCTACAAGCGGGCGGCGCTGGCCGACGTCAGCCGGCTGGGCCGGCTCATCCACCGCTACCTGGATGAGCTCGGTCGCCGCGATGCGGAGCGGCTCGCCGCCGGCGCGGTCCTGGTGGCCGGCGCATTGTGGGCGCACGCCCAGCCGTCGGCCGCCGTGCTCGCGGCCTACGAGGCCGATCCCGCCCTGGCCGTCATGCGGACCGACTTCACCGCGACCCTGCGTGAAGTACTCGAGGTGCTGATCGCCGGCCTGCTGGCCCGGTCCTCCCGGCCGTAAACCCATCCTCCCGGCCGTAAAACCGGTTGCCCTCCCGGGCCCGGGTCTGCTGGACTCACCGGAAATCAGCGAGCCACCAGGAGGGTGACGTGCGAGCAGCGTTCATGTCCAGCCAGAAAGGAATGATGGCCCAAACCAAGGACATGACGCTTAGTGAGCACGCTGAACCTGGGGATCGTGGCGCACGTAGACGCCGGTAAGACCAGCCTGACCGAGCGGCTGCTGTTCGCCGCCGGGGTCATCGACGACATCGGCCGCGTCGACGACGGGAACACCCAGACCGACACGATGGCGCTGGAACGCCAGCGCGGGATCACCATCAAGTCCGCGGTTGTGTCGTTCGACGTCGGCGGCCTCACCGTGAACCTGATCGACACGCCCGGCCACCCGGATTTCATCGCGGAGGTCGAGCGGACCCTGGCCGTGCTGGACGGTGCCGTACTGGTGATCTCCGCGGTCGAGGGCGTGCAGGCGCAGACCCGCGTGCTGATGCGGGCCCTGCGGCGGCTGGGCCTCCCGACGCTCATCTTCGTGAACAAGATCGACCGGGCCGGCGCCCGGGACGAGCGGGTGCTGGCGGAGATCCGCGAGAAGCTGACCCCCGAGATCGTCTCGATGGGCTCCGTCCAGGGCCCCGGCACCCGCCGCGCCGTGTTCAGCCCCCACGGCGCGGGCGATGCGGCCTTCACCGCCCGGCTCGCTGATGTGCTCGCCGACCACGACGACGCGTTCCTGGCCGCATACCTGGATGACGAGACGGCCATCTCCTACGACCAGGTGCGGTCCGGCCTGGCCGCCGCGGTCCGTCGCGGGTGGGTGCACCCGGTGTTCTGCGGCTCGGCCGTCACCGGCGCAGGCGTCGGGTCGCTGACCGGCGGGCTCCGGGAATTCCTGCCAGCCGCCGCGGGTAACGCGGACGGCCCGGTCTCAGGAGTGATCTTCAAGGTCGAGCGGGGCCCGGCCGGGGAGAAGATCGCTTACGCCCGGATGTTCTCGGGCACCGTGCGGACCCGGGACCAGCTGCGGTTCGGCGGTGACCGGAAGGGACGGGTCACGGCGATCAGCGTCTTCGAGCGCGGCCCGGCCGCGCCCCGGGCCTGCATCACCGCCGGGCAGATCGGGAAGCTGTGGGGTCTCGGCGCCATCCGCATCGGCGACACCCTCCGCGTTGGCGATACCGCCGGCCCAGGCCAGGCAGCCGCACCGGGCCGGCATTTCGCCCCGCCCAGCCTGGAAAC
>DASQRM010000200.1:0-38108 GCA_035642895.1 Streptosporangiaceae bacterium
CCCCCGGCGACCTGCCCCAGGCCTGGTCGGCCCGGCAGCGGGCCCAGGTTCTCGGCGGGAACGCGGCCCGGCTCTACGGACTTCAGGCGGCCGCGACGGCCCCCGCGTAATCAGGTATATCGGTTCATCGGTCAGGGACGAGGGATCACATGTCAGTCGACATCCAGCAGCAACGCCAGCTGAGCGCCGAGCACGTGCAGGTCCGGATCGTGGACAGCGACGTGCACCCGACCCCCCGGCGCGGTGAACTCGAGCCGTTCATCCCGGCGGCCTTCCGCGATCTGTTCGTGAAGCGCGCGAACGGTGCGGGAGGTCAGAACTACTACGACGCACCCGACTATGCCCACGCCTACGCGATGCGAACCGACACGTTCCCCGACGACGGCAACTTCGCGGGCTCGGATCCAGCCCTGACGTTCCGGCAGCTGATCATGGACGCCGGCTCGGACATCGCCATCCTCGGCCCGCTCAACCATGGCGGCCAGACGGACGAGGAAGCTCATGCCATGGCCGTGGCCACCAACCTCTGGCAGGACGCCTGCTGGCTGGACCGCGAGAACAACTGGCACCAGCGCTATCGCGGGTCCATCTGCGTGGCCACCGAGTCGCCCCGGGACGGGGCGCGGGAAATCGAGCACTGGGCGGGCAACCCGCTGATGTCCCAGGTGCTGATCACCGCCGAGCCTCGCCCGGCCTGGGGTCATCCCCGGCACGACCCGATCTGGGCGGCGGCGACCCGGCACGACATCCCGGTGGCCTGCCACCTCAGCCGGGGCCAGCACAACGAGCTCCCGATGAGCCCGGTCGGGTTCATGACGTACAACCACGACCTGATGGTGAGCTACTCGATGCTCGCGGTGAACCAGGTCATGAGCCTGATCTTCGACGGGGTCTTCGACCGGTTCCCGACCCTGCAGATCGTGCTGATCGAGCACGCGTTCAACTGGATCCTGCCGCTCATGTGGCGGATGGACAACGTGTACGCCGCCCGGGGCCCGGAGAACGGCCTCAAGCGCAAGCCGTCGCAGTACGTGAAGGACCACATCTGGTTCACGACGCAGCCGCTGGACTACCCCGAGAACAAGCTGGAGCTGACCCGGGCCCTGGAATGGATGGAGGCGGAGAAGATCCTGCTGTTCTCCTCCGACTACCCGCACTGGACGTTCGACGAGCCGCAGTGGGTAGCCAAGCACCTTCCGGCGCAGATGCGGGAGAAGATCATGTTCGGCAATGGCATCGACCTGTTCAAGCTGCCCAGCACGGTCCCGGCCCTGGCCGGGCAGAAGAGGCCTTTCTAGGAAAGGCGTTCTCCGGCCATGCACGCGGTCGTGCTGACGGGCCAGGCGCAGATCGCGGTCAAGGTCTTTCTTTCCGGGCCACCCCGCCCAGGATCCGCATGAACCGCTCGGGTTGGCGATCGTGTCGTCTACCGCCCGCCAGGCCCAGATATCGGTCAGGCCGGGCTCGACCAGCGTCCAGTCGCCGAAGAACCCGCTGATCTCGTCGCGGGCGCGGGCGGGCGCGGTCACCAGGGCCTGATTGGCGTCCACCAGTTCGCGGGCGGTTTCGCTCCGGCGCTCCGTCCCGACCGCATGGGCCTGCGACACGTCGGCATGGGAAATGAGCAGGTAGCTGCCGGGGGCCATGACCTCGCGCAGCCTGGCCACGGACAGCAGCGCCCTGGCGTGCGCCACCACCTCCGCGTACACCACGCGGGAGTCCGCGTTGATGCGCTGCGCGATCTCATGCACGTTCTGATTGGTGGGCAGCCCGGAGCCGATGTCCAGGAATTGCGTGACTCCCTCGCGGGCGCACCGCCCGCTGCAGGAAGCCACGATTCTGGCGGGCGAGCCACGGGAGCTGCGGGATAGCACGCGCCTGGCGATCCGCGGCTTCCCGGTCGGCCGCGAAGTTATCCTTGCCGCCCAGCCAGTAGTCGTACATCCGGGCGATGTTCGGGACCGACGTGTCGAATTCCAGTGCCCCCTGGCTGGCCTCCTCCATGCGCGGACCCTAGCGCATTCCGGCACACCGCTTATATGCCGCAATAGCCAGGCGTACAGTCCTGCTGACGTAGCTGTCCCAGCCCGATCGAGGTGTTATGACCACGGCCCGGCGTACGCTCGCGCCTTTGCGCCCAGCGGCCCGCCTCCTCACCGGATCCACGTACGTGCTGCTCGGCTTCGACGCCCTGCGGGCGCCCGGCGGGCGCGTCGACCTGGCCGCGCCACTGCTGGCCGCGATCCGCACGAAGGTGCCGCTGCCCGCCGACGACGAGGTGGTGGTGCGGGGGAACGCCGCCGTGCAGGTGGTGGCGGGCGCGATGCTGGCCCTGGGCCGGGCCCCGCGGCTGTCCGCCCTGGCCCTGGCCGCCTCGCTGGTCCCGACCACCCTGGCCGGGCACCCGTACTGGACGATCGAGGACCCGGATGCCCGCAAGCTGCAGCGGATCCACTTCCACAAGAACATGGCCATGATCGGCGGGCTGCTGCTGGCCGTGCTCGACGACCCGCAGGCCTAACCCGGATCAGCCGGCGGTCAGGTACGCGACCACGAGGTCGCCGAGCACGTGGCGGTCCGATTCAGGCGACCTTGCGGGCTCCCGGGCCGGGGACGGGAGAGACGTCACGCGCGGACTCCAGGACGTGCCCGGCCTGGCAGGCCATCTGCAACTGCACCGGCTCCCCGCAGTCGCGGTGCCGGAGCAGGACCGGGGGGCCGTCCGGTCCGGCCGCGTGCTTGTCGCCCCACTGCATCAGCCCGACCAGTACGGGATACAGGTCCAGGCCCTTCTCGGTGAGGCGGTACTCGTGACGGGTGCGCTGGCCACTGTCCTGATACGGCACCTTGCGCAGCAGTCCTTCCTCCACCAGGCGGCCGAGCCGGTCGCTGAGCACCTGCCGGGGGATCCCGGTCCGGTGCTGCATGTCTGCGAACCGGCGCACGCCGTTGAACGCCTCGCGCAGCACGAGGAACGTCGCCCGCTCGCCGATGATCCCCACCGCAGCGCCGATCGCGCAGTTGGCGGGGTCGTAGTCCATGATCCAGGTACGTTCCATGGGCCCAGGCTAAATCTGGTTGACAGACTCAGCAACTGGCGGCCATGCTGGGTCTGTGAATCGAACCCAGGTGCACCAGGCTCCCGCCCACGCGGCCGTGACGATCCGGCCGCCGGACCCCGCAGACCTGGCCGCGCTCACCGGCTTCCTCGACGGGCTTTCCACCCGGACCCGCGTCCAGAGGTTCTTCGCGCCGGTCCGGCCGACCCCGGCCCTGGTCCGCCGCGCATGCGGCCAGGCCGGCCCGGCAGGCCACGCCGACGTCCTGCTCGCCACGCACGGCAGCGTCATCATTGGCCACGCCATGGCCGCCGACCGGGCCGCCGTGGGCGGCCGGGCCGCAGCCGCCGACCGGCCTGCCGGGGGCGAATCCCTGACCGAGATAGGTGTGGTGGTGGCGGACGCCTGGCAGGGCCAGGGCGTGGGCTCGGCCCTGGTGCGCACGCTGCTCCGCCGGGCCCAGGCCCGCGGCGTGACGTCGCTCTGCATGGACGTGCTGCCGGGCAACAACCAGGTGCTCGCCATGATCTCCGGTCACTGGGCCGCGGCGCGCACCCGGCGTGACGCGGACTGCGTGACCATCGAGGTCGGACTGCCCGCAGCCCAGCCCGAACCGGTCACCCCGGCCCGCATGCCGCTGGCCGCCGGTTAACGTCAGGGCCGTCCTTCATGCCGGACCTGGCCAGCGCCGCTCAGTGGTGGTCGTACTCGTCGTGGCGATGCCACCACATGCTGGTTTCGTTGCGGCCGAGTGGCGCGCGGTCGAGCCACTGGTACATGCCCCACAGGATGTCCAGCCCGCGCGCGTACGTGGAGTAGGTGTGGTAGATGGTGTCGTCCTCCAGGGCGAAAGCGCTCATGCCCGGCCCTTCACGCCGGTAGGTCTCCCAGTTCGTGCCGACGATCGACTCGGTGAAGGCGTCGCGGGAGCCCTCTTCGCCGGCTGCCGGCCGTAGATCCTCATGGCCGAAGTTGTACGCGACGGTTCCCGCTTCCCACTCCTCCTTGGTGTGCGCCACCCCGAAGTCGAAGTTGAAGTCGCTGCCGTAGGAGGACGCCCACGGGAAGCTCCAGCCCATCCGCCGCTCGTACGCGTGGAGTTTGGCGAGCGGAGCCCGCGAGACCGCGCAGAGCGTGACGTCGTGGCCGGCGAGGTGGACCGCGGAGCCATTGAAGCCGTCGGCGATCGCCGAGCAAGACGGGCATCCGGCGGTGTAGTCGGGGCCGAACATGAAGTGGTAGACGAGCAGCTGCGAGCGTCCCTGGAACAGGTCGGCAAGCGACGCCGTTCCCTCGTCGGTCTCAAAGCGGTAGTCCTTGTCGACCCGGACCCAGGGCAGCTCCTGCCGCCGCCGGGACACCTCGTCACCGCGCCGGGTCAGCTCTTTCTCCGCCTCCAGCAGCTCTAGCCGCGCGGCCAGCCACTCCTCGCGGGTCCCCGTCTTATGACTGGTCATGGCCGGTCTCCGTTTCCTTGTCTCGTGTCGTTACCTCGTTGGTGGCGTGATCCCCGGAGCCGGTCAATCTTCGCCTCCTTGCCGATCCAGGCACTCGGGCCTAGGCCGTGGTGAGCACCGTCCCATACCTTGGCCGGCCGTGACCGATCCCGACGATCCGTGTGATGCGATCAGGAACGCCACGGCTGCCTTCATCGTATAGCAACTGACTGGTTGCGATAATATGGCAAGCGTCCGCTCTCGTTCAAGCACGCACCAAGTTGGCCGACCCCCGGGTCAATCGGGCTCGGTCAGCCTCGCCGTGGCGGAAGCCGTGAATGGTGTAGGCCCGTCGGCCCACCGCCAGGTATCGGCGCCCGTCACCAAGTAGTAGCTGCCCCTTGGCCGGCGGCCCTGGCGATCATCGCTCGCTCACCAGGTCCCCCTTTCCCCGGCCGGACGCTTCCCGTTGGCGCCTTCGCTGTCTGGGCCTGCTCCGTGCAGACCCGGGCCAGATCGACGCGGGAGCCGATATCCAGCTTGCGGAAAACCTGACGGAGGTGGAACGCGACGGTGTGCGTGCTGAGGAACATCTCCGCTTCGTGGCACTACGTCAGGATGGGTAGTCCCGGTGAGACTTGTGCCGCGCCCCTTGGCCGGGCCGTGCATGACTAGCCGGTCGGGGGATGCGGTACCGGGTCCGGGGCGGGCAGCGTCGGGCTTCTGGGCACCTGCCCCACGCCACCGGCAACGACAGTGAGCTGGTGATCACCGGCGAGGTTCCGGAGCCCGAGGCGGAGGGCAGGCGGCGGCGCCGAACCGCCACGTCGAGATCACCGGCGGGCGACAGCCTCTCCTGGAGCGGCCCCGGTGGAGTTGGGGGATAGCCACCGGGGCCGCGGCGTGCGCCCTGCTGGGCGGGGATGCCCGCCGCGACGCCGTGATCCGCGTCGGCTACGCTGACGGCTAGCTGGCCATCAGCGCACGAGAACCCGTCCTGGCCAGGGGGCCACCATGTCCGATGAGCTCGTGACCTGCCCGAGCTGCGGGCGCCGGAACCGGGTCCCGGCCGCCGCCTCGGGAGTCCCGCATTGCGGCAACTGCCACCGTCCGCTGCCCTGGATCGCTAATGCCGGTGACGACACGTTCGCCGAGGTCGCCGAGGCCGCGGCGCTGCCGGTCATCGTGGACCTGTGGGCCCCGTGGTGCGGACCGTGCCGCATGGTCAGCCCGGCCCTGGAACAGCTGGCCACCGACCTGGCCGGCCGGATCAAGCTGGTGAAGGTCAACGTGGACGACTCACCCAAGCTCCAGCAGCGGTTCGGCGTGCAGGCCATCCCGACCCTGATGGTGCTGCGGGACGGGCAGGTGGTGGCCCGTCAGGCCGGCGCCCTGCCGCCTGCCGCCCTGCGTACCTGGGTCGATGAGTCGATCAAGGCATCATGACCCCGGTCAAGGCCCTGCTGTCACGCTGACAGTTCGGAGTCACCATCACCTAGTACGGCAGCCCCGTCCACGCTGCTGGCCCATCGGGTCCCCCTGCTCTCCGCCCTATTCCCGGAATTCCCCGGGGACGCTGGCGCGCCCCTGCGCCGCCTATCACTGACTTTCACCATCCCGGTCAATTGCTGGTGCGATACGTCAGAAAGTGACCGTGATCTCATGGAAACTCTGTTGATGGAGACGGAGTAGGAGCCGATGCCGGGTACGTAGCGGCCTCAGCGGCCTCGGCCGATCATCACGCCTGGTCGGCCAGGCCCTGGACGCGGCGCTTCCACCTGTCGCTGCGCGGCGGGGCGCCGTACCATCCCAACGCGGCCGGGATGGCGGCGGTCGCCGGCCTGGTCCTCGCCACCCTGGAGAGCTCATGACCCTGGAGATCCGGCGGCTGCACCTGGCCGCCCTGCGCGGGCCCGATGGCGGGGAATGGCCCGTGCACGGCTTCGTCATCATCCACCCCGGCGGGGCCGCCCTGGTTGATACCGGCGTCGGCGGCCCGGATGACCTGCTGAGCGACTGGCGCGTGGTCAACCGCACCGCCGCGGACGCGCTGGCCGGGATCGGGATGAGCCCCGCCGATATCGGCCTGGTGGTCAATACGCACCTGCACTTCGATCACTGCGGCCAGAACGCCGTCTTCGCGCACGCACCCGTCTACGTGCAGCGGGCCGAGCTGGCCCGGGCGCAGCGCGAGACGCCGCAGCTGTATGACTGGCTCGGCTTCATGAACGCGTCGTTCGAGCTGCTCGACGGTGACGCCGAGATCCTGCCCGGGGTATCGGTCATCACCACCCCCGGCCACACCGCAGGCCACCAGTCTGTTGTGGTGCGCGCTGCCGACGGCTCCGCTGACCTCCTCACCGGCGACGCCGCGTACACCCCGCGCCAGTACCGCGAGCCGCCCGGCCCGGGTGGCTCGGGCCTGCCGGACGGCCAGGCCGCCGACTTCGCCGCGTGGCAGGGATCGCGGGCGCGGATGCACGCGCTGGGCGCCGCGCGGGTGCACTTCTGCCATCACACCGCCGTGCTGCATCAGTAGCGGTCACTCATCTAGCGCTCGTACTTCCAGATCACATAGGTGCCCTGGCCGAACGGCGGGACTTCGATGCCATACGGGACGACCTGGATGGTGTGGTAGTGCGGGTTGCGGTGCAGCAGGGTGGCCAGGCCGTGGTCCAGGGCGCTGGTGTCGGCGAAGTTGAGGGCCACGTAGGAGAAGTAGCCCTTGGCGATGTACTTGGCGAAGGTCGCGGCGTTGCCCGCGGCGACGATGCCCGCGGTGGCGACCGCGTTGCCGGTGCTGGCCCCGGACGGCAGGGTGATGGTGCGGGTGCTGGACCACCGCCGCCACTCGCGCCCGGCCGGCAGGTAGTACTTGGCGATCGAGGGGTCTTCCACCAGCATCCGCCCGTGGCCATGATCAGCCAGCGGGCGGAAGACCGCGATGAAGGCTTTCGCGTTGGGCCAGCTCGTCGCGAACGACCACGACTGCACCGCGCCCAGGTAGACCGGGAAGACCAGCGCGATCACGCAGGTGGCGCTGGTGAAGGCCTGCTGCCGCCCGGCCGGCGCGGCAGCGATGAACCGGTCGACGGCGTAGCCCGCGGCGATGGCGGCGAACCAGGCGCCCACGCCGACATGCTCGTTGAGCAGCGCGGCGGTGTGCAGCCAGGCCTGCTCGGCCGGCCCGAGGATCGCGGCGGCGGCCAGGACGGCCAGCAGCCAGGTCTGGGCCCGTCCTTCCCGCCGCAGCGCGCTGAACACGACGCCCGCCACGGCCAGGACGACCAGCACGCCCGCCCAGTACCAGGTGCTGGACAGCACGGACAGCGGCGAGTTCGTGTGCGCCACCGGGGCCAGGATGAACCGCTTCAACCCGATGAGATAGATGCTCCCGCCGATCAGCAACCCCGCGGCCAGGAATGCGATCAGTGTGGTCAGCAGGATGGCCACCCGCCGCAGCGCGATCCGGCCACCCATCGCCGGGACCACGGCCAGCACGGCCAGCACAGGCACCAGGACGTCGAACAGGATGGTGGAGTACGAGGTGGCGTTGGCCAGGGCCAGGGCGGTGCCTGCCGCGATCATGCGGCCCGGTGCCTCCCCCCGGTCCCCGACGCGCAGCACGCACCACGCCGCCAGGGCGACGAACACCAGCGACAGGGCGTCATAGTTGGCGAACGCCCCCAGGTGCAGGGTGGGGCCCAGGACGGCGAACAGGGCCGCGGCGAAGAACGCGGCCCGCCGCCCGTACAGCCGCCGCGCCGCGCTCCACAGCAGGGTGGTCGCCGCGAGCATGAAGACCAGGGACAGGACCCGGGCCGCGGTCAGGCCGCCCGCATGGTCCGCGAGCGCGCCCAGCGGCGGGTAGATCACCGGGGCGCCGGAGAGGTAGTAGGGCAACGGGGGGATGGGCGTGCCATGCAGCCAGTTCGCCCACTGCAGGTGCCCGGCCCACAAAGCCTGGGCCTCATCCTGGTAGGCCGTGTCCGCCCAGACCAGCCGGAGCGACAGCAGCGCCTGGACGATCAGTACCGGGAGCAGCGGCCATCCGCTGGGCACGCGCCACCTGGTGGGCCGGTCTTCCCGGTAGGCAGCGATCGGTCCGGCGACCAGCGTGCCCCCTGGGGCCTCCGCCGGTGCCGACGTATGACTATTCATCACGGGTCTCCGCGTCCTCTGCCCGGCGCGCTGAACCACCGCCGGCCAGCCCCCCGGCGCACCTAGGTCATGGCCGAACGGCCCGGTGCACGGTGCAGGTGTCTTAGGCGTTCTATCGACATGCGGGGAGCCTGATTTACCTGCCCTATAGACATAGGACGCGCGAACCCGGCCGCCCGATCACCGATCCGGCAAAAAAGGTCACGGCGGCCTCAAGTGGCCGGCGGCTACTCCCCGGCGTCCGCGGTGACCCACCGGGAGGCGACCTGGTCGGCACGCCGCCGGGTCGGCGCGTGCCCGCTGACCGCGGCGAGGAACGTATCGGCGTCCAGGGCGAACAGGGTGGCGGGACCCACGGCGGTGACCGTCGCGGTGCGCGGGACCCGCCGGAGCAGCGCGATCTCGCCCAGGCCGGTGCCACGGCCACGTACTCCCCGGGGCTGCCCGTCCACGCAGACCGCGACCTCACCGTCGGCGATGGCGTAGAACCGGTCTGCGGCCCCGCCCTGCCGGATGAGCACCTGGCCTGGCACCGCGTCGATCCGCTCCAGCGCACCGGCCAGGGTTTCCAGCGCCGGGCCGGGCAGATCCGCGAAGTGCGGCAGTGAGCGCAACAGCGCTACCTCGGTCACGGGTACGGCCTGGCCCCGGTCCACCCGGCGCAGGGTCCGCAGCCCGCACGCCGCGGTCACCGGCAGCAAGGCTCCGACGGCGATCAGCGCGAGCCGGGCCCCGCCGAGCCCGACGAGCAGCGGGGTAAGCAGCGAGCCCGCCGCCAGGCCGGCCATGGACAGCCCTTCGACGATCCCGAACACCCGTCCGACCAGCTGGGCGGGCACCACCCGCTGGAGCAGGGTGTTCGCGGACACGGCCAGGACCGCCCGGCCGCCACCGGCCACCGCGATGAGCGTGACCACCGGCCCGACCGCGTGGGTGAAAGCGATGATGATCAGGCCCACGCTGAGAGCGAGCAGGGAGGTCACCAGGGCCCGGCCGAGCCGCCGCCCGAGCAGGTGCGCGGTGAGCAGCCCGGCGGCCACCGCCCCCGCCCCGTACGCGGTGTTGAGGTAGCCGACCCACACCTGGCCCCGGCCCAGCACCTGGATGGCTACCACCACGAACAGCACGTCCAGCGAGCCCACCACCACGTACTGGGCGGTGAGCAGGCTCACCAGCAGCCGTGGTCTCGGCTGCCCGGTGACCTCCCGGGCCCCGGCCAGCAGCGTCGTGAAACGGGACGGCGGACGGTCCGTGTCAGCCAGGGCCATCCCGGTGACCCGCACCGGGGCCACGAGCACCGCGCCGCCGGCCACCAGAACGGCGCACACCGCGAACAGCGCGCCGATCTGCCCGAGACCCAGGAACAGGGACGCGACCAGGGCGGACAGGACCACGCCGAGGTTCTCCGCCCAGCCGGCCACCACAGTGGCCGCGGTGAGCTGCTGGGCGTCGCGGGCCAGCGCGGGCAGCGCGGCGAACAGCGCCGGCCGGGTCGTGGTCATCGCCGTGGTGGCCAGCACGGCGAGGCCGTAGGCCAGCAGCGGCGGTGCGCCGGCCCCGAGGCTGAGCGCGACACCCGCCAGGCCCAGCGCCTCCACCAGGTAGCCACCGGCCAGCAGCTGGGTCGGCGACCGGCGATCGGCGACCGCGGACAGCATGGGCGCGAGGACAATGCCGGGAGCCAGTTGCGCGAACGCGACCAGCCCGGCGGCGGTGGCCCCGCCGTGGCCGTACGCGTAGACCAGCATGCCGATCCACGCGGCGTATTCGGCGACCACGAACGCCGCGAACGCGGTCATGAGGCGGGCCATGGCCGGGTCGCGGACGAGCGCATGGATCACCCGGAAGAATCGCCCCACCAGTCACCCTCCCCCCGGTGCTCCGAGGGTAAGGCCGCGCTGCCAGCCCCTCAATCGTGCTAGCACCAGGGCTTTCGTACGGCCACCAGGGCTACGGTGAGGGCGTCATCGTCAGGGTGGCGGGCCTTCACCGGGCCCGCCGCCGGTCCGGGTAAGGGGGAGCCTGGGGTGGAGCACTTGTTGCGGATGGACGTGGAGGCGATGCGGCGGGCCGGTTACGCCACCGTGGACGCGCTCGTGGCCAGGCTCGCGGACCCTGGGTCCGACGCGGTGCTGCGCCGGGCCGGGCCGGCGGACATGCGCGGCCGGCTGGCCGGGCCGCCGCCCGAGCAACCGGGGGACTACGGCGAGGTGCTGGCCCGGCTCCTCGCGGACGTGCTGCCCTACGCGAGCCGGACAGATCACCCCGGCTACTTCGCGTTCGTGCCGAGTTTCACCACCTGGCCGGCGGCCCTGGCCGAGCTGACCGCGGCCGCGGCCAACCCGTACTGCGGGGCGTGGATGGAGTCGGCCGGCCCGGCACAGGTCGAGCTCCAGGTCATCGAGTGGTTCCGCGACTGGCTGGGAATGCCCGGGAGTACGTCCGGGGTGCTCGTGACCGGCGGCTCGGCGGCCAACCTCACCGCGCTGCTGGTCGCCCGGGACGCCGCCGGAGGGCCGTCAGACGATGAGATCGTGTACGTGTCCGACCAGGCTCACTCCTCCCTGGCCCGGACCGCGCGGGCCATGGGGTTGCGACCGCACCAGGTACGGGTGCTGCCCACCGACGACCGCTGGCGGCTGCAGCCCGGGCCGGTGGCCGCCGCCGTGCGCGCCGACCGCGAGGCGGGCCGGGTCCCGTTCGCCTTGTGCGCCAGCGGAGGGTCCACCAACACGGGGGCCGTCGATCCCCTGGCGGACCTGGCCGACGTATGCGCCGCGGAAGGACTGTGGCTGCACGTGGACGCGGCGTACGGCGGCTTCGCGGCGCTGGCCCCGAAGGGACGGGAGCTGCTGGCCGGGATCGAGCGCGCGGACTCGGTGACCCTGGACCCGCACAAGTGGCTGTTCCAGCCGATGGAGTGCGGCAGTGTCCTGGTCCGCGACGGTGCCCGGCTGGAGCGCACGTTCGCCATTCACCCCGACTACCTCGACGACAACGACGCCCGCAGCAACGGCGAGGTCAACTTCGCCGACCGTGGCCTGCAGCTGTCCCGCGGGTTCCGGGCGCTCAAGGTCTGGGTGTCCGTGCAGACCTTCGGCCTGGCCGCGTTCCGGGCCGCGGTCCAGCGCAACCTCGACCTGGCCGAGTTCGCCGAGACCCTGGTCCGCAGGCATCCGGATCTCACCCTCATGGCACCCGCGGTGCTGGGCATCGTCTGCTTCCGGCGGGAATGGCCCGGCTGCGACGAGGCCGAGACCGAGCGCCGCGGGCTGGCCCTGGCCAGTGCCCTGGAACGCAGCGGGACGGCGCTGGTCTCCAGTACCCGGCTGGCTGGCCGCCACGCCATCCGGCTCTGCGTGCTCAACCCGACGAGCTCCGAGGCTGACGTGCGCCGGGTCATCGAGCATTTCGCCGGGGCCTCCGCCCCGGGCACCCTGGAGGCCCGGCACGCTCGGGGCGCGGAGGCGGCCCCGGCCGATGCCCGGGCCGGAGTCCTGGCCGCCCTGGACGGCGATCCGCTGCGCACCTCCCGGCTGCTGGCCCGCGTGGCCGGCGCGACGCTGCGGGCCATCCGTGCCCGGGCCGCCTGCCTGGATACGACGGCCGGAGAGGAGGTGACCCGCCGGTGGGACTCCGACCGATCGTTCTACCTCATCGTCTCGGGGCGCTTTGACGTGTTCATCGACGGCCGGCGGATCCGGACCGTCGGCCCGGGAGATCACTTCGGCGAACTGGCCGCGCGGGACTGGGGCGGCGGCTACGGCTACACTCGCCTCGCCACCGTGGTCTGCGTCGAGCCCGGGCAGCTCCTGAAGCTCACCAGCGACGACTTCCGGTGGCTGATTGACAGCGAGCCGACGGCCAAGGCAGAGATCGCCCGGGACCTGGCCGACCGGCTCGAGGAGCGGTAAGGCGCGAGGAGAGGACCGGGGATGAGTCGCATAGTGGTCATCGGCGCAACCGGGCACATCGGCACCTACCTGGTGCCACGGCTGGTGCGGGGGGGTCACGAGGTGATCGCCATGAGCCGGGGAAAACGTGACCCCTACCACCGGGCCCCCGAATGGGACCAGGTCACCCGGGTGGCGGTGGACCGGGACGCGGAGGACGCCGCGGGGACCTTCGGCGGCCGGGTCGCGGAGCTGCATCCCGACGTGGTCATCGACCTGGTCTGCTTTACCGCGGCCTCGGCGCGCCAGCTCGTCGAGGCGCTACGCCCGTCCCGCCCGCTGCTGCTGCACTGCGGGACGATCTGGGTCCACGGGCCCGCGCTCCGGGTCCCGGTCACCGAGGACGAGCCCCGCACCGCGTACGGCGACTACGGCACGGGCAAGGCGGAGATCGAGGCGCTGCTACACCGAGAGACGCTGGCGGGCGGAGTCCCCGCCGTGGTGCTGCACCCGGGTCACATCAGCGGTCCGGGCTGGCCGGTGATCACGCCCGCCGGCAACCTGGACCCGGCCGTCTGGACGCAGCTGGCCACCGGCCAGCCGCTCGCGCTGCCCGATCACGGGCTGGGCGTGCTGCATCACGTGCACGCCGACGACGTGGCCCAGGCCTTCGAGCGGGCCCTGACCAGGCCCGCGGCCATCGGGGCCAGCTTCCACGTGGTGGCCGAGCAGGCCATGACGCTGCGCGGGCTCGCGGTCGGCACCGCCCGGTGGTTCGGCCGCGAGCCGGTGCTGGACCTCGTGGACTGGCCCGAGTTCGAGCGCCGGACCGCTCCCGAGCACGCGGAGGCTACCCGGGAACACACGATGCGCAGCATCACCGCGAGCATCGCCGGGGCCCGCGAGGTGCTCGGCTACGCGCCCCGCTACAGCACGCTCGATGCCCTGCACGAGGCCCTGGCCTGGCTGGTCGCGCACGGCCAGGCCGATGTCGGCGGCGGCCAGTTTCCTGAGAGTTAGCGGGGGTCCAGCGGGTCAGCGAGATCTTCCCCGGTAGCCTGGCAGCTTCTTGCCGCCAGAGTCGCTCATGATGGGGCCCCGCGCTGTCACTCATATCCGCTACGAGAGCGTCCCCCGTGCGCCGCACGTCCCTGGGCTGGCGCTGGCCGGGCGAGGCCACGGCTGTCCTCCTGCTCCTCATGCTGCCCGTCCTCGTGTACGGCGTCCCCGCGCTGCTCGGGCACCCGGTGCTGCCCGGTGACGACCTGACGCAGAACTTCCCGCTGCGCGTGCTCGCCGGGCAGCAGATCCGCAGCGGCCAGCTCCCGCTGTACGACCCGTACATCTGGAGCGGCGCCCCGTTGCTGGCGGGCTGGAACGCCGGGGCCGCCTACCCGCTCACGTTGTTGTTCGCCGTCGTGCCGCCGGTCGCGGCGTGGACCCTGAACATGATCCTGACCTGGGCGATCGCCGGGCTCGGGATGTTCGCTTTCCTCCGCGGCTTGCGCCTGGCGTGCGTGCCGAGCCTCCTCGGCGCGCTGTCGTTCGCTTTCGCGGGGGCGATGTCGGCCCAGGTGGCACATTTCGGTCTGGTGGCGGGCATGAGCTGGGTGCCCGTCCAGTTGCTGTGCGTCCTCCGGCTTTCCCAGCCGCGCACCTTGCCTTCCCGGGTGGCCTGGACCGGGATCCTGGCCGGGGCGTTCGGCCTGACTATCCTCGCGGGCGAGCCGCGGGCTATCGACGATGCCGGGCTGATCGTTCTCCTGTACGCGGCCTGGCAGATCGTCCGGCTCGGGCGCCGCTTCGGGCCGGCGGCCTTCTCGGTCGCGTCCGGCCTGGCGCTGGGCGCCTGCCTCGGGGCGGTTCAGTGGCTACCCGGCCTGGCCGTCGTCGGCTCGTCCCAGCGGGGCGTCAGCTCCGTGGCCCTGTTCAACTCGGGCTCGCTCCCGCACCGCTGGCTGCTGCTAATGCTGGTGCCGGACCTGCTGGGCGGCTCTGGCTCGTTCGGGCAGCCGGCCTTCCTCGCGAGCTACAACCTGGCCGAGGTGACCGGCTACGTCGGGATCCTGCCCCTCGTCGCCGCGACCGCCCTGCTCGGCCGGGTCCGGCTGCGACCGCGGCCGCCCGAGTGGCTTGTGTGGCACGTCATGGCGCTGGCCGGGATCGTGCTCGCGCTCGGGGGCAACTCCCCGGTCGGGAGCCTGCTCGTCCACCTGCCGCTATTCGACAGCCAGCGGCTGCAGAGCCGGAACATCCTCATCGCGGACCTGGCGCTCGCCGTGCTGCTCGCCTACTGGGCCGACCAGCCGTTCTGTGCGGACCGCCGCCGGTTCCTGCGGATCCGCGATCGCCGCGGGCCCGATCTGGAGACGGTGCTGGCCCTGCTGCCGCCGCTCGCCGTGCTCGCCGTCGTCACCGTCGGCCTGTGCTGGGGCGCGGGCCTGCTGCGCTGGCTGCGGGTCAGCCCGGGCGCCACTAGCCTCGACAGCCTCCTCAAGCCGTGGCTCGTCCCGTACCTGCTGATTGCCGGGGCGGTCATCGCGTTCGTGATCGTCGGCCGGCGCCTCCGGCCGGTGGCCCGCTCGCGGTGGCTGGCCGGCTTCGTAGTGGCCGACCTGGTCATATTCACGCTTCTCGGCGTGGTTGCGGTCCTTCCCGGCCTGGGCAGCAGTGATTCCGGGACCGCAGCCGCAGCCCCGGCCCAGGCCCCGGCTGCGGCGAGCCGGACTGCGGGCCGGGCTGCCGCGTCCCGGACTCCTGCGGCCCGGACCCCCCCGGCGGAGCCCATCGCGGCCCTGGGGTATCCCGGGCGTTTCGCGATCTACGACCCGGACCAGCTCGACGGACAGGATCTGTCCTTGCTCGGCGCGCCCGACCTCAACGTCATCACCCGTACGCCGTCGGTCCAGGGGTACTCCTCACTCGTCTCGGGCTTCTACGCCTCGGCCACCGGGTCCCATCGGGCCACCGGCGACGGGCAGGACGTACTCGATCCCCGGGCCGTCCGCACCGGCGTCCTCGACCAGCTCGACACGTCGGTCCTCCTCACGGTGCCCGCCTACCTGACCACCAGGCCCGGGACAGCCGCGGCCGGGAAAGCGGCGGCGTCCCCCGGACCGCCGGGCACCGGCCGTCGCGACGTCGCCGCGCGCCACCAGGCCACCTGGTATTTCGCGGAACCTCTCGGCGTGACCCGGCTCGAGGTGCCGGACGCGGACGCCCGCCAGGACGCGGCCGACGGCACCCGGATCGGGCTGCTGACCTCCGACGGCACGACGCGCTGGTTCCCCGCGGCCGCGGCCGGTCCCGCCCGGCTGGCGATCAGCCTGCCCCGCGCGCTGACCAGCGTCGCTGTGGTCGCCCGGGCGGGCGGCCACCCCGTCCGGCTCGGTCCCGCCTCGGTCACCGATACCGACGGGCGGGTGTTCGTGGCCGACGGACAATTGCAGGACGCCCTGATCCCGCCGCGCTGGGGATATGCCGGCCGCGACGGCTCGTTCGCGGTGTTCGTGGATCACTTCGCCCGCGGCCCCCTCGGCCTCCAGGCGATCCCCGGCCGGCCGGCTCCGGGAGCGTCCGTGCGGAGGGTCGCCGGGTCCGCGGCCGCCCCGGCCGCGGCCGCCGTCTTCTCCCCGCATGGCGTCCGGGTCATCCGCTCGGTGGCGGCCACAGCCGGGTGGACCGCGATCTGGCGTCCCCGCCAAGGCCGGGCTGCGACGCTGGCCGTGCGCCGGGATGGCCTCGTCCAGGCCGTTGACGTGCCCGCCGGGCGCGGCGTGGTGACTTGGACCTACCGGCCGCCAGGGTTCCGGATGGGTTTCGCGCTGTCCCTCGGGGCCACCGTGCTCATCCTGCTCGCCGTGATCAGTGCGCTGTTGGTGTCCCGTTTCCGCCGCTGCCGTGAACCGGCCGCAGCCGTCCGGAAGCCGGGCCCGGGCGAGACAGCTGTCCGCCAGACCCGGGCCTTCTCGGGCCGCAACCCATGAGCACGCTGTCTTGCTCCAGGGTGCTCCGGACCCGCCCGGGTGGACGCGAATAACCTCTTGATACGAGGGAAATCCAGGGCGCATGAGTGGCTTCAAGAACTTCATCCTGCGCGGAAACCTGGTCGACCTGGCGGTCGCCGTGGTGATCGGAGCGCAGTTCAGCAGCCTGGTGAAACAGTTTGTCCAGTCGTTCATCAGCCCGTTGCTGTCGCTGATCGGCGGAAAGCCGAACTTCAACAGCATGGTGTTCACGTTTCACGGGTCGCGGTTCACCTACGGCGCCTTCCTGACCGAGGTGCTTTCCTTCGCAATCTCCGCCGCGGTGGTGTACTTCGTGGTCGTGGTGCCGGTGAGCCGGGCCTTGAAGCTGTTCGACCGCAACCAGGCCGCGACCGAGCGGAACTGCCCCGAGTGCACCATGAGCATCCCGGTCGCGGCCCGCCGCTGCCCGGAGTGCACCGCGCCCATCGTGCCCGCGACCGAACAGCCTCAAGCGGTCGCGCCTTCCCGGTAGCCCACCCCAGGGCCCAGCCAGGCCCAGTGCCAGCCGGGCCCAGTGCCCGCCGGGCCTAGTGCCCGCCGGGCCTGGGCCGTCGCCGGGCGGTCAGGAAGGGCTCACCGGCCGCCCAGCCGATCTTCAGGTCCGGTTCATAGCGTGGGCCTGGACGGAAGCGGCTGGGAGCGGAGCACGAAAGGCTGGAATTCGGTGCGGGAGAGCGTGATCTGGTATCGGGGAGCGGGCTACCAGCTGGGGCGGGGCCCGCTCGGCTACGCGGTCTGGCCTGCGGGAGGACCGCCGGACCAGCCCCTGGAGCAGTGGCCGGAGACCCCCGCGGGCTGGTCCGCAGCGTGGTCCCGGTTTAACGCGGTCGAGGCGCCCGGCACCATCGTCCATCTCGGGCCCCCGGCCGGCCCTGCCGCCGGCCCGCCGGCCGCTCCCGCCTCCTGGCGGCCGGCGGCCGGCCCCTCCTGGCGGGCAGGCGTTTCCGGCTCGACGGCCGGTCCCCGCTGGTCAGGTCTGCGCGCCGCCGGGCCGCTCAGCGCGGCCATCCTGCTGGCGACCGGCGTGGTGTGCGGGCTGGCCAGCCTGTTCCCGAGCTACCTGCCGGGCGGAAGCCTCGCCCAGGAGCCGGCCGAACTGGTGCCGCACGTGATCTACCTGGCGGTGTGGGCGGCCAGCGCGGTGCTCATCGTGTCCGGCGGGATCAGGCAGCGGATGGGTGCCCTCCTGGCGCTGGGCATGAGCTTCGTCACGTTCGGCTTCTTCTTCTCCGATCTTGGCACGGTGCTTTCCGGCGGCGCCCACCTGCTGGGCCCTGGGCTGGTGCTGGGGCTCGCGGGCTGGCTGGCCTGCACGGCCGGCGCCGTGCTGGCCTTCCGCCTCCGGTCGGCCGACCGGCCCCGGAAACTGGACGCGCGCCAGCGGGGATCGGTGGTGACGCTGGTCATCGCGGTGCTCGCCGCGCTGGGGGCCGCGATCTCGTTCGCCCCGTCGTGGGACAGCTACACCCTGCGCACCGCGGCCGGGCTGACCAACACCATCACCGCGGGGAACAGCTTCGCGAATCCGGGCCCGGTCATCGTCGGCGACGTGGCGGTCATGATCACTCTCGTCGTCGTGGTGGCCTTCGCTGCCCTGTGGCGCCCGGTCCGGCTGGGCGCGGTACTGCTCGCCGGGGCCGCCATCCCCATGGCCGCCCAGGCGATCTCGGCCCTCGTCCAGGTCGGCGAGCCGGTGTCGCCGGCCAGCTTCGGGGTCTCCCCGGCGCAGGCCGCGCGGCTCGGACTCACGGTCAGCGTGGGGCTCACCCCGGCGTTCTGGATCTACTGCGCGTTCGTGGTGGCGCTGCTCATGGTGGGCGGGTGGATGGCCCTGCCCCAGCGTCCCGTCAGCCGCCCTGCCCAGGGGCCAGCCAGTGGCCAGGCGCCGTGGCCGGGCCAGGCGCCGTGGCCGGGCACAGCCGATTCCGTCACGGCGGGTTCAGTAACCGAGCCCAGCGGGCACCAGGCCACCTGACACATCCCCGGCGAGGCCCGGTACGCCATCCCATGATCAGGTAGGCGTGGATCACGACGCTGCCCGGGCACTGGCGGGTGTGGCCGGGCGGCCCTGCGCGGACGGCGGGCCCCGCCTGGCGCTTAGGGTCGAGCTGTGGAGTCAGCGCAGCGCATAAGCGGAGCGGGCGAGGCGGACGCAGGCCGGCTGCTCGAGGCTCTGGGCCGGACCCTGCCCGGCGACCGGATCGTCGCCGATCCTGATGTCCTCGCGGCTCTGTCCCATGACGAGGCCGAATGGGCGCCGGCCGGGCGGGCGGCCGTCGGTGTGCGGGCCCGCTCGGAGTCCGAGGTCCAGCAGGTCGTCCGGATCTGCGCCGAGTTCGGCGCGGCGGTCGTGCCGCGCGGCGCCGGCACCGGCCTGTCCGGCGGGGCCAACGCGGTCGACGGCTGCGTCGTCCTCGACCTGGCCCGGATGGACCGGGTCATCGAGATCGACCGGGACAACCTGCTCTGCGTGGTGCAGCCGGGTGTGGTCAACAGCGACCTGAAAGCGGCCGTGGCCGAGTACGGCCTGTGGTACCCGCCCGATCCGGCCAGCGCCCCGTGGTCCACGATCGGCGGGAACGTCGCCACCAACGCGGGCGGCCTGTGCTGCCTCAAGTACGGCGTGACCCGCGACTACGTGCTGGGCCTGCGCGCGGTGGTCGGCGGGCCCGGGGCTGAAAGTGCGGTCGCCTACGGCGATGCGGTGCGATTCGGCCGCCGCACCACCAAGGGTGTGGCCGGCCTCGACATGGTCGGGCTGTTCGTCGGATCCGAGGGCACCCTCGGCGTGGTCACCGAGGTGACCCTGCGGTTGCGGCCCGCGCTGGCGGGCACGCCGCGGACCGTCGTCGGCGCGTTCCCCGACCTGGTCACGGCGGGGGAGGCCGTGTCGCAGATCACCCGGCGGGGGCTCGGCCCGTCGGTCCTCGAGCTCCTCGACCGGACCTGCCTCATGGCCGTCGAGGACTGGAAGCACCTGGGCCTGGAGGCCAGCGCGGCGGCGCTGCTGCTGGCCCGGGTGGACACCCACGGTGATTCCGGTGCGGCCGAGTCGGACGGGCTCGCCGCGGCCATGACCGGCGCGGGCGCGCTGTGGGTAGCCCAGTCCACCGACGACGCCGAGGCCGAGGCGCTGTTCGAGGCCCGGAGGCTGGTCTACCCGGCGTTCGAGCGGCTGGGCCCGGTGCTCACCGAAGACGTCTGCGTCCCGCGGTCCAAGGTCCCGGCGATGCTGGCCCAGATCGAGGCGATCGCGGCCCGGCACCGGGTGCAGATCTCCACCGTCGCCCACGCCGGCGACGGGAACCTGCACCCGCTGATCGTCACGCCGGCGGGCGACGACGCCGCGCGGGCCGCGGCCCAGGCCGCGTTCGAGGAGTTGCTCGACGGGGCGATCGCGCTGGGCGGCACGGTGACTGGCGAGCACGGCGTCGGGCTGCTGAAACGGGACGGGATGCGGCGTGAGCTCGACCCGGGATCCCTCGCGCTGCAGCAGGCCGTGCGCCAGGCCCTCGACCCGCGGGCGATCTTCAATCCCGGTAAAGGCTAATTGCCGGCCAAAGGCCGGCAATTTCTGGGAACGTCCGGCTGGCCTCCGGGGACGCGGCCGGATTCCTGAGCCGCCGCGCGTCATCGCACGCCGGTGCAAGCCACAACCGTAAGCTGTGCTCGTGGTTACCTGGCGATCGCTCACTGTCATGACCGGCGTCCTGGCCATGTTCGCCGCCGCCTGCACCAGCAGCGCGCCCGCGCGGCAGGCCGTCCCGGCCGCCGCCCGGACCGCAGCGCATCCCCTGGGCCCGGCCAGACCTCGGCAGGCCCGGACGCAGCAGGCCACGGCCCAGCCGGGTCCCGTCACCCTGGCCTTCGCCGGCGATGTCCATTTCACCGGCCGCACCGCGCGGTTGCTGAAGAACCCCGCCACCGCGTTCGGCCCGATCACGTCGGTCCTGAAGTCCGCCGACTTCGCCGCGGTGAACCTCGAGACCGCCGTGACCAGCCGTGGGAAACCGCAGCCGAAGACCTACCACTTCCGCACCACCCCGGTGGCGTTCACCGCCCTGCGCGACGCGGGAATCGACCTGGCCACCATGGCCAACAACCACGTCCTCGACTACGGCCAGACCGGGCTGGCGAATACGCTCGCGGCGGCGAAAGCGGCCCGGTTCCCGTACGTGGGCATCGGGGCCGACGCCGCCGCCGCGTGGGCGCCCTACGTGACCACGATCAATGGCGTGAAGATCGCGGTCATCGGGGTGTCGCAGGTCGCGGAGCTCGCGTCCTCCTGGGTGGCGACCCGGTCCCGGCCGGGGGAGGCCAACGCGATCAACCTGCCCCGGACCCTGGCCGCCGTGCGGGCCGCCCGGAAGCTGGCCCCGGTCGTCATCGTGTTCATGCACTGGGGCACTGAGGGCCAGGCGTGCCCCGACCCTGACCAGCTGTCCCTGGCTCCCAGGCTGGCGGCCGCGGGCGCCAGCATCATCATCGGGGCGCACGCCCACATGCTGCAGGGATCAGGCTGGCTGGGCCACACGTTCGTGGCCTACGGGATGGGCAACTTCCTGTGGTGGGAGCACTCGTACAGCACCTCCACCGGGGTGCTGGAACTCACTCTGCATTCCCACGCGCCGCTGACCGCCCGGTTCATCCCCGCGGTCGTGTCCCGGACCGGCCAGCCGATCGCGCTGCGCGGCGCCCCGGCGCGCCGGGCCGCTGCGCACTACGCCAGCCTGCGGGCCTGCACGCAGCTGACCCGCCGGCCCTCCTGACCGGCCCGGGCCAGCAGGGCCAGCTGCGGCGCCCGGCGTTACCGGGGGCCGGGCCGCCCCGCAGGTGTCACCCGGCGGGGCGTGGGTGCTCCCCGGGCCAGCCGGCGGCTGGGGTCACGGCTGGCTGAAGAAGGAGCGGATGTCCGGGGTGAGGACGGCGGGCTGGGCGCCGCGGTTGGCCGGGCCCGGGTCACCGGAAGCGCCGTGATCCAGGCCCGGGAACCGGGCCTGCCGGTTATGCGGGAGCGTCCTGGCGCAGGCGTCGAACGCGGGCCGCAGAAAGGCCGGCCGCTTCAGGTCGCCGCCCATCAGCAGCACGTCGGCGGTGACGCTGGCGTACCTGCTGACGGTGCCGGCCGTCTCGGCCAGCAGCAGCCCTTCATAGCGCAGGGTCGGTGCGACTTTCCGCATGGTGGCGTCGTCGGGGGCGGCCGCGGCGTCCTCCTTCTTCATGGCCGCACTGGTCATCGCCTCCAGCAGCCGCCGGGGCATGATCTTGAAGGCCGGGGGAGCGAGATCGCACCCGAACATGCTGGTGATCATCGCGGCCGCCACCTGGCCCTGGCTCATCTCCTGATCAAAGCGCGGCACCCAGCTGGTGTACCGGTCCTGGTGAAGTCATCGGCCAGCCCCAGCGCGAGCTGGCCGTGGCTGCGGGCCGACTCGTTGCTCCCGTGCAGGATCACCACCCCCGGGCCCTGGCCGACCCGCAGGTAGCCGATCGTCGTCCCGTCCGCGGACGGGACGGATCCGGTCGTCATGGCCGCGGTGCTCAGCTGAGCTGCCTTACTGGTATTCATCGTTCTCTCCTGCGGGTGTTTGGGTCTTTTCCCGGGCCGGTGCCTGCTCGCCGTGGAACCGCGCCCACTGGCCCATCCAGTCGGTGCCGGGGTCATTCATGCGCTCGATGAGCCGTGCGGTGAACGCCGACTCGGTGTCCAGCAGCGCCAGCCGGTACTCCTCCTCGATCAGGAACAGCCCCGGCACCCCGTCGGACTGCGACTTCCCGATCAGGGCGCGGATCGCGGCCTGCTGGCGCCCGAGATGATCGAGCCGGGCGCGCAGCAGGCCGACCGCCTCGCTGGGCGGCAGCGCCGCGATCAGCGACAGGGCGCTGACGAACGCGGGGTACTCGTGCTGCGGCTGCGCCACCAGCTCGCGCAGCCAGTCCCGCAGTTCGTCGCGCCCGGCATCGGTGAGCGCGTAGACGGTGCGCTCGGGCCGCTGCCCGCCCCGGCTGGTTTCCTGCTCGGTGATGAACCCGGCTCTGGCCAGCTGCCCGACGACCATGTACAGCGACCCGTGGTTGAACTTGATGCTGCGGTCGTCGCCGTGCTCGCGCAGGTTGCGCCCCAGTTCGTACGGGTGCATGGGCTGCTGGCTGAGCAAGGACAGGACGGCCAGCGCCAGCAGGTTGCCCACCTTGCGCTTGCCGGGCACGGGCTCCTCCTCGGTGGCCGCTGACTGAGCGGGCTGGTCAGGCACCGCGGGCCGGGTCGTCGAGGGTGGGCAGGCGGCCTTCGGCGTGGGCCCGGCGGGCGTCGGCGAGAAACTCCCGCGAACAGATCGCTGACAGCTGCGCGATCCCGCCGCTGTGCACCCGGACCTCGCCATGGCGGATGTGCCCGGTGAGCCGGATCCTCCGCCCGGGGCGGGCTGCCGGGTGATGAAAGGTCTGCTTGACCCTTCCACCGCCCGTCCAGGTCAGCTCCCACTGGTCGATGACCGCGTCCTCGGCGACCAGCAACGTCACCGCCGAACGGTCCAGGTCCAGGTCGATCTGGATATCGCCGTCCGGGATCTGCGGCGAGCGCAGGTCGAGCACGACCCGGCCGTGCCGCGAACGGATCTCGAAATCCCGGCCGGTGGTCCAGTTGCCCAGCCGCTTGTCGGCGCGGTGATCCGCGAGGATCCGGACCGCGCTGCCGGCCGGGCGGGTCTGCGTGTTCATCGTTCTTCCCTTCGTCGGTGGTTCCTCGCGACCGATTATTCAGAATTGAATAGTCAATGTCAACTATCTAGCCGAGAGAGATGACCGCTCCGGGATGGCCTCGTCCCGGCCGGGGGTGCCACCTGGCTACGCCCCGCGCCGCAGAAGATTCCACCCCCCGCGGCACTTTCGGGTGACGCCTGACTGGCCGGTGCCTTCGTAGCGTGCTGGGACACCTACTCAGATCACGAGGAGCGGCATGGCGCCAGAGCACTACGAGATCCGGATCGAGGGCGTCCTCGGGGAACGCTGGACCGCCTGGTTCGAAGGTCTCCGGATCAGCAGCGAGGAGACGGAGACGGTGATCTCCGGACCGCTGGCCGATCAGGCCGCCCTGCACGGGGTGCTGGTCAAGATAGGCGACCTCGGAATGCGCCTGATCTCGGTGCGCCGGGTGGATTCCGGTGACGCCCGGGGGGACGCGAGGAAGGAAGCCCAGCCATGAAAAACCTGCTGACCAGTCCGGCGGTGGTGCGTGACGGCCTGCTGCGTGCCTGCGCGAGGACCTGCAGCTGTGGTTCTCGGACCGGCCCGCCGACCTGGAACTGGCCAAGGCCCACTGCCGGCCCTGCCCGCTGCGCGGGGCCTGCCTGGACGGCGCATTGGCCCGCCGTGAGCCGCACGGAGTCTGGGGCGGCGAGATTTTCGAGCAGGGCACGATCACCGCGCGGAAGGCGCCGCGCGGCCGCCCGCCTAATGAATCCAGGAGAACACCATGCACCCAGTCATGACCGAGAAGCTGGCCGCCGAGCAGATCAGGGAGATGGTCGCCCGGGGTGACGCCGCCCGGCGCGCCCGCGACGCCCATCGTGCGCGTCACGATCGGCGGGCCCAGGGCCGCCGGGCGGCTGCGGTCCGCCGGGGCGCAGGCCGGCCCGCGGGCCGGCCCGCGGCTGACTGGACGCCCCAGCCGGTGATCTCGGTCCGCAGCGCCGAGGGCACCGGGCGGTAGCCTGGCCGTCATGGCGCAGGGCGATGACGCAGCTCCGGAGATCCTCGATCTGCCTATCGGGCTGGATGCGGCCGGGACCCGGATCGAGTTCGACAGCCTGGGCCAGGTCGAGGTGCCCGCCGATCGGTACTGGGGGGCCCAGACCCAGCGGAGCCTGCAGCACTTCAGCGTCGGCCACGACAAGATGCCGGCCGAGGTGTACCACGCCTACGGCTACGTCAAGAAGGCCGCGGCGCTGGTCAACACCCGGTCGGGCCGCCTGCCGGAATGGATGGGCCAGCTCATCCAGCGGGTCTGCGACGAGATCATCGCGGGCGAGCTGGACCGCGAGTTCCCGCTGCACGTGTTCCAGACCGGCTCGGGCACCCACTCCAACATGAATGTGAACGAGGTCATCGCCAACCGCTGCATCCAGCTGGTCGGCGGCACACTCGGCTCCCAGCAGCCCGTGCATCCCAACGATCACGTCAACATGGCCCAGTCGAGCAACGACACGTTCCCGACCGCGATGCACATCGCCGCCTACACCATGGCCACCGAGCGGACGATCCCCGCGCTGCGCGGGCTGCGGGACGCCATCGCGCTCAACGCGGAGAAATGGTCCGGCATCGTCAAGATCGGCCGGACGCATCTCCAGGACGCCACCCCCCTGACCGTCGGCCAGGAGTGGTCCGGGTACGCCGCCGCGCTCGACGACGCGATCGCCGAGGTCGAGCACGTCACGCACGGCCTGCTGCAACTCGCCATGGGCGGGACCGCGGTCGGTACCGGCCTCAACGCGCCGGAAGACTTCGGGGCGGAGGTCGCGGCGGAGATCGCCGCGATGACCGGCGTCCCCTACCAGACCGCGGGCAACAAGTTCACCGCGCAGGCGACCCTGGACCGGATGGTGCGCGCGCACGGCGGACTGAAGGCCGCGGCCGTCACCCTCTTCAAGATCGCGAACGACCTGCGCTGGCTGGGTTCCGGCCCGCGGACGGGGCTCGGTGAGCTGATCCTGCCGTCCAATGAGCCCGGCTCGTCGATCATGCCGGGCAAGGTCAACCCGGCCCAGGCCGAGGCCATGCTGATGGTGGCCATCCAGGTCATCGCGTCCGACGTGGCCGTGACCATGGGCGGCGCCGAAGGCAACCTGGAGCTGAACGCGTTCCGCCCCATCCTTATCGACAACTACCTCCACTCGGCGCTGATCATGGCCGACATGTGCGACCACCTGCGCGAGTTCATGATCGAGGGCACCCAGCTCAACGAGGCCAAGCTCACCGAGAACATCGAGCGCTCGGTCATGATGGTCACCGCACTGTCGCCGGTGATCGGCTACGACCAGGCCTCGGTCATCGCGCACTACGCGGTCGACCATGACCTGACCCTCAAGCAGGCGGCGCTGGCCAACGGGGTCAGCGAGGAGCTCTTCGACCGAGTCGTCGACCCCGTCGCCCTCACCCGCGGCGGCCCGGCCGACCGGCCCGCGGGCGCGTCCGGGGAAGACGGGAAATCGTAGAAGGAGTACCATCGCCAGTGGCGATTCCGGACGCCTCTAGGTCCGCAGGCAGAGCTGCAAGCTCACCGGCTGTGTGGTGTCAGTCCACGGCTAGTCTTTCCTGCCCGGACCGAGCGGACCAGCGGGCATGAGGAAGGGCTGCCATGCCCAGCTCAGCAAACCCCGGCGCCGCGAACCCCACTCCAGCAAAAACCGGTGCCGCAAAATCCAGCGCGTCAACGCGTCCGCTGCCCGGACGGCCGAGTCTCCGGTACCTGAAGCTCGAGGCGAAACGCCGCCTGGCCGCGGGTGAATTTCCCGCCCTGCACGTCGCGCAACTCGCCATCGCCTGGGAGTACGGCCAGCCGAGCTGGACCGCGCTCAAACAGCGCATCAGCGAGCAGCCTGCCGCGGAATGCCAGGTGCTGCCCCAGCTGGGCTGGGTGATCACCCGGTTCCGCGGCGCCGACCAGCCCGGCTGGACCGCTCCGCGACCGGAGGAGATGCAGCAGCATTTCTCGCCGGACCTGCTGGCCGCGCGCCCGGCACCCGAGCTGATCGCGGCGATCGCCAGCGCAGCCCCGGCGCTGCGCGAGGAACTAACGGTCGTGAGCCAGACCCCCCTCGCAGCCCAGGTGCGGATCGGCGGCCTGGAGGTCTTCGCCTCCGCCGCGGCCGATCCGCCGCACCGGCTGACCGGGCTGCTGGCCGTTCCGCTCGGCCACCAGATCACCGACCCGCGGGTGGCGGCGCCGCCGGCGGCCCGGCGGACCGGCGACGTCCCGGCCACGGTGGAGGAGATCGCGGACGAAAGCGTCGCGGAACTGGGCCTGCCCGGGCTGGCCATGGCCGGCGGCGGCCCCGGCACCATCCCGTGGATCGTCACCAAGGGCTGGGCCGACCTGGACCGGGGCACGGAGCTGGACGCGCATCACCGCTGGCCCGCCTACTGCGGCTCCGCGCTCGTCACCACGACCGCCGTCCTCCGCCTCGTGGCCGACGGCCGGCTCACCCTCGACACCCCGGCCAACGACCGGCTCCGCGCCGTGCGGCTCGAAGACGACACCATCACGGTCCGGGAGCTGCTCACCCACACCGCGGGGGTGGACAGCCCCGCCCCGTCCGAGCTGCTCGCCGACCACGTCCCCGACCTGGTCAGCGTCACCGGCCCGGTCGTCTCCAGCAGCGGCCCGCGCGGCACGGTCCGGCCCGGCAACGGCGGCTATGGCGTGCTCGGCCAGCTGATCGCCGACGTCACGGGCGTGCCGTACGCGCACGCGGCGGCGGACCTGGTGCTGGAGCCGCTCGGGCTGACCAGCTCCTCGTTCCCGGCCCGCTCAGCGGACCTCGGCCCGGACGCGGTGACCGGCTACAACGCGAACCCGGACGGGACGTTCACCGCGGTCCGGGAGGTGATCTGCACCATCCCGGCGATCGGCGGGTTGTGGGCGACCGCCGGCGACACGGTCCGGCTGGGCACCGGGTGGGCCACGCTGCTGCCCGCGCAGCTCGCCCGCGAAGCGGTCACGCCGCACACCGCGGCGACCTCCTCGGGGTGGCGGATGGGCCTCGGCTGGCTGGTGTCCGGCCGCGGCGATCTCGCCGTGCACGCCGGGGCGGCCCCGCCGGCCAGCACCTTCTTGCGGCTGCACATCCGCGACGGACAGGTCCAGGTGGCCTTGACCAACCGGAGCGTCCCGCTCGGGCCGCTCTCCGACCGGCTGCTCCGCGTCTGGACTCCGGCCGCGGCCTAGCTGACCCCCGCCCGGCTGGCCCGCCCGGCCCGGCCGGCACCTGCTCATCCCCTCGCACCAACCTGCTCGCTCACGCTCAGAACCTGCCCTCCCTCATGAAAGGAACGATCATGTACCAGCCGTACCCGGGCACCACCCAGATGCCCGACCCCCAGCCCCGCACCGTCCCCGGCTCCGTGCGCCAGGCCGTCAAGGCCATGTACGGCGGCGCGGCCGCGAGCCTGATCTACCTGATCAGCTCCGTGGTCACGCAAGGCTCCACCAAGACCGCCATCGAGAAGCGCTTCCCGAACCTGAGTGCCAGCCAGGTCGCCGCGGAGCAGCACGTCCTGCTGATCGCGAGCATCGTCTCGGGCCTGATCGCCATCGCGGCGTGGCTCCTCATCGCCCGGGCCAGCCAGGCCGGGAAGAACTGGGCCCGGATCACCGGCACGGTGCTGTTCGGCCTGGCCACCCTGGACGCGCTCGGCGGCCTGGTCAACCCGGTGGCCGTCCCGGTCAAGATCCTCGCGTTCGTGATCTGGCTGTTCGGCCTCATCGCGGTCGTGCGGCTGTGGCAGGCCGCCTCCACCGCCTACTTCAAGGCCCCCCGGCCATGATCGAGGTCCACGGCTCACCTGAGCCTGGGATGGACGGCGGGCCACGTGAACCCCTTCATTCGCTCTAACGCCCCCCGGCCCGGATCCCTCAGCGAACGGGAAGGACGTTCCCGGCCTGGTACGTGGGGGTCCCGTCCACGGCGGTGGCCAGCACCTGGAGGCCGGCCAGCTGGGCGGGATCGGCCTGCAGCGGGTTGGCGTCCAGGACGACGAAATCGGCGAGCTTGCCGGGCTGGAGCGAGCCGATCTCGTCCTCCCGGTGCATCGCAGCAGCCGCCTCCGTGGTGTACAGGGCGAGCGCCTCCCGGGCGGTGAGCCGCTCGTCCGGGCCGAGTACCTGGCCGCCGTCGGTGCGGCGGATCACGGCATCACGGATGCCGAGCAGCGGGGCGGCGCTGATCACCGGGGCGTCGGAGGATCCGGCGACGGTCAGGCCGGCCCGCCGCCAGGACCCGAATGCGTAGAGCTGGTCGGCCTGGCCGGGGAACGCCGCCGCGAACCCGTCCCCCAGGGCGGAGAGGAAGCCGGGCTGGCTGACGATCACGATGCCGAGTTCCGCGGCGCGGGCCGTGAGCGCCGGGTACATCGCGCCGGCGTGCTCGATCCGGTGCCGCCTCGGGTTCCGTCCCGCCGGTGCTGAATGCGCCGGGCCGCCCAGCCCCGGGCCGCCCAGCCCCGGCCCGGCCAGCCCCATGCCGCCGCCCAGCACGGCGGCGTACGCGTCCAGGACGGTCCCGATGGCCCGGTCGCCCTGGGCGTGCACGGCGACCTGGAATCCGCGGGCGTCGAACTCGCGGACCATCGCGATCAGCTCATCCCGGCTGAAGAACAGGATCCCCGAGCCGTGCGGCGGGACCGGGTAGCTGCCGTGGATAGCCGCGGTGCGGCTGCTCATCCCGCCGTCGGCCCAGATCTTCACCGCCTCGGTGGCCAGCCGGCCGGAGTGCCGGCCCTGCAGGCCGCTCGCGAGGAGCCAGTCCACCTGGTCGTGCACGACCAGGCCGTAGATCCGCTGGCGCAGCGCGCCGGCCTGGTCCGCTTCGGCGAACGCGGCGAAGGTGTCCCGGCGCAGGTCGGCGTCGCAGGCCGCGGTGACGCCGAGCGCCGCGAGGCGCTGCCCGGCCCGCTGCATCAGGCGGGCCCGCTCGGCGGCGCCCATCCGGGTGATGTCGTCGCGCAGGTTGCTCTCCAGCAGCGCGAACATCGGGCCCTCGAACACCACCCCGTCGAGGCGGCCCTCGCCGTCGCGGCCGAAGGCGCCGCCCGGGGGATCCGGCTGCCGGTCCTCGAACCCGGCGGCCCGCAGCGCCGCGCTGTTGAGCACGCAGGCGTGCAGCGACGTGTGGTACAGCACGGCCGGGCGGTCCGGCACGGCCTGGTCCAGGTCGGCGCGGGTGGGATGCCGGCCCTCGCGGAGTTGGTACTCCACGTACCCGCTCCCGGTGACCCACGAGCCTGCCGGGGTACGGCTGCTGGCCTCGCGCAGCCGCGCCTGGATCGCCGGGATGTCGGGCGCGGACGGCTGGCTGCAGTCGGCGCCCGCCGCCAGATAGCCGATGTCGGCCACGTGGCAGTGCGCATCGATCAGCCCGGGGACGATGGTGGCCCCGTCCAGCCGGGCCACCTCCACGCCGGGGCCGGCCGCCGCGCGGATCTCCCCGGGGTCGCCGACTGCGGCGATCCGGCCGTCCCGGACGAGCATGGCCCGGGCCGTCCCGGCGCCCGGCACCATCGTGATCACGACGGCGTCCTCAATGACCAGTTCCACGCGTCGAACCCTACGTCGCGCTCGCGCCCGGCCGGCCGAGTGCCGCCGCGGGCAGTTCCGCCAGCGCGCTCGCCAGCGGCTCCAGCACGGCCGGCGTGCGCGGCGGCAGGCAGACGATCGCGAGCCCGGCGCCCGCCGCGCCGAACGCCGCCGCCGAAGTTCCAGTGCTGGGCGAAGCGGGCCGCGGTGCGCGGGCTGCGTTTCCCGCCGTGGCCGCCGATGAAGCCCGCCGGGTGCGCTGCTGGACCGGCTTAGGGTCGGATCGGGCGCCGGTCAGCGTGTGGTACCGCCCCCGGACCGTGGTGGCCGGCTGCGGCGAGCGCAACCCGGTGATACCGCGACCGGCCCTGGTCCCCGTCCCCGCCGGCCCATCCCCCCGGTCTCCGGTGGCCCGTCTCCCCAGTCACACTGGCCCCTCCCGCTCACTTTTCCCGCGGACCGGTCGCCATAATCGGACAAAACACCCGCCAGGACGCACGTCACGCGGGAAATGTGGTGCTGAAGCATGGGGGTTCAGTGCGAGCGCTGGGCCGCGGCGGGGCGCGAGCGGGAGGTGGCGAACTCGTCGGCCCGGACGGAGGGGAGGTCGTCCTCGCCCACGATGAGGTGGCTGTGGCTGAGCGCCGAAACGCCGCCGACGATCAGGGCCAGGGCCAGCGCCTGACCGGCCAGGTCCAGCACTCCGGTCTGGATGTGCTCGCTGAACAGGAACACCCCGAGCAGGCTGGCCGACAGCGGGTCGAGGATGGTGAACCCGGGCTGGGACGCGGCGAGCGGACCCGCCGCCAGCGCGTGGGAGGCCAGCAGCAGGGTCGCTGCTCCCGCCCCGATCAGGACGTACAGCGACCAGTTGGTCAGGATGGCCTCGATGCCGTCGCCCAGGTGCGAGCTGAGCTCCTTGATCACCGCGGCGACGAAGCCCCAGGCCACACCGGTGGCCGCGCCGAGCACGGCGGCCCGGCGCGAGGGGGCGGCACCGGGACGGCGGCCCAGCCCGAACGCGATGGCCAGGGCGCCGAGCACCACGCCGAGCGACGTCAGGCCGGCCAGCCACCACAAGTAGCCGGGCGCGTGCAAACGGCCCCCCGAGGGGGACGCCGCCAGCAGGAACAGGCCCAGCCCGGAGCACATGGCGATCGCCGCCAGCCAGTCGCGCCGCCTCACCCCGCGCGAGCCGATCACCGCCATGTAAGCGAACACGAAGATCAGCTCCAGCGCCAGGATGGGCTGGACCAGGGCCAGCGCGCCGAAGTGCAGGGCGCTGATCTGCAGGATGAAGCCGAAGATCATGCTGGCCAGGCCGAGCACCCAGATCGGCTGGCGGACCAGCCGGAACAGCAGGTAGATGTCGAATCCTGAGGACCCGGCCTTCTTCGCGCCGAGACGCTGGCACACCGAGGAGGTGGCGGTGCAGAAACTGGCCCCGAGAGCCAGCAGGATGGCCGCTTCCACGAATTCACACCCCCTGCTCGGCTCGTTCACGGCTTACCCGGAGCTTCCTCCGCTACGTACAACCGGCTCGCCCGCCGAATCTTCCCGTCTGGCGGCCCGAATTGTGCCGTGGCCGTCCGCACCAGCCCGGCCGGGGATCGGGCAGCATCACGGCGTGCCGACACTACCGAGCAAGAGGGAGCTCTTGACCAGCGACGCGCGGATCGCGCCCCGGTCAGCTCAGGGCCAATGAGATCAGAGGCAGAACCCGGAGGTAGCTAGTTCAGCGGGCAGCTTCTGCCGCTCGACGGTAGCCGCAACGGTCGTCGTGTCCAGGGTGTCAGTCATCCGCGGCGCTCCTGGGGGTGAGCAGGGGGACAACGAGGGGATAGGCAGGCACATCCGGGCCGCAGCCTCATAACCAACGATTCAGCTGTGTTTCCTGTTGGTGATTCGGGAGGACTAGCTGTCGGCGCTCACGACGAACTTGTTTCGGGGTGAGGAGCCCGTCAGGTCCGCGTCCAGCGCAGCGGCGGGCCGTCGACGGGGCGCACCGCCTGGATGGTGGTGAGGTAGTTCAGGTGGGCGACGGTCTCGCCGAGCGCCATCCGGCGCATCATGCCGTGCAGCGCGGCCCAGCCGCGGGACCAGGTCAGCTGGCTGGCGATGGTCCAGGCGGTCGGCTGTCCGAGCCGGTCGATCACGTGCAGGATCTCCGCGCTGCGGTCATGGTGATGGGCGATGAGGGCGGCCGAGCGCACGCCGAGGCCACGGAACCGGTACTCGTGGGCCGGCAGCGCCTCGTCGGCCCCGAAGCTCCCGGTACGGTCCAGCGAGGCCAGGTAGTCACTGAGCGGGTCGGCGTCCCGGGTGCTGAGCACGCTGATGTTGGGGCTGATCCGGGGCAGCAGGTGATCGCCGGTGAGCAGCACGCCCGCGGCGGCGTCGTGCAGGCACAGATGGCCAGGAGTGTGCCCTGGTGTCCAGATCGCCCGCACGTCGCGGCCCGCGATCGGCAGCCGCTCGGCGTCGGCCACGAAGCGGTCCGGCTCGGGCAGGTCAAGCACGCGGGCGACGTGCGCGGGATCCATGGCCAGGAGAAGGGCAGCATCATCCTCGGGAACACCGTGCCCGCGCAGCCAGTCGTGGTCGGCGCCGGGTTCCTGGTCCGGCCAGATCCGGGCCGGGAGGGTCTCGGCCTCCGCGGCATGCATCGCGATCCAGGCCCCGCTCTGCTCGCGGACCCAGCCGCTCAGCCCGTGGTGGTCCGGGTGGATGTGGGTCACCACGATCCCGGTGACGTCGCCCAGCGTCACCCCGGCGGTGGCCAGGCCGTCCGTCAGGGCCCGCCGGCCGGCCGCGGAGTCCCAGCCGGGATCGACAATCTGGGTGCCCGCGTCGCCGGTGAACGCGTAGCTCAGGGTGTAGCGCAGTGGGTTATCCGGGATGGGGACCGGCACCGACCACAAGCCCGGCCGGACCTGCTCGACGGGCGGCAGGACCCGGGCCCGCCAGGCGTCGCGCTGCGCCGTGCCCGTGACCTGCAGGCCGGAATCGCGCGGGCCGGTAACGTGCGGGCCGGTGACATGCGGGCCCGTGACATGCGGACCGGCGCCGTGGGAACCGGTGGTCACGTCGCGAGCGGTCATGCCCCGTCCGCCGCAGGACTGGTCACCGCGCGCATCAGGAAGTCGACGAGCCTCTCGGCATGGATGCCGATGTTCCGGGCCAGCTCGGCGCGGCGGTCGGCGGGCGTGCTCATCGCGTGCATCATGGCCCCGCCCGCCAGCGTGTCCAGCAGCAGCGTGACGGACGTGCCCGGGGCAATCTCGCCGCGGCTGATCCCGCGCCGGACGATGGCCCGGGCGGCCAGGATCTCGGCCCGCTGCATGGCCGCGTAGTGCCCGGCCACGGCGGGGATCGCGGCCGCTTCCAGCCTCAGCCGCAACGCGGCGTGGCCCGTGTCGCCCACGTAGATGCCGAGTATCTGGGTGGCCAGCTCCACCAGGTCATCGCGCAGCGTGCCGGTGTCCACGTCCGCCACCCGGGCCAGCCGCCACGTCACCGCGTTGGCCAGGAGCGCTTCCTTGGTGTTCCACCGCAGGTACAGCGAGGCCTTTCCGACGCCGGCCCGGCGCGCGACCGCCTCCATCGCGAAGCCGGCCCAGCCCGCCTCGGCGAACAAGTCGAGCGCCGCCTGGGCGATCCGGCGGTCCACCTCGGGGTCGCGAGGCCGACCGAGAGCCACGTGCGTCGTGCTCACCGGCGCCACCTCCCGATCAGGTCCCCGGCGGGTCCCGCAACGGCTGTATTGCTGAACGGCTACCGTCAGGATATCGGGGAAACGCGGCAGGGCATGCCGTGGTGGCGCAATCGCTGAGGGATGGTTGGCTGGAACCATGACCGTGGACCGGATGCTGCCGACCCGTGAGGCTGCTGATCTGCTTGACCTGACCCGCCAGCTGGCCGAGCGGGAGCTCGCGCCGCGCGTGGTGGAGGCCGAGGCGACCGAGACCTTCCCCGCCGAGGTGTTCAAGATCATCGGCGCGGCGGGCCTGCTCAGCCTGCCCTACCCAGAGTCGCTGGGCGGCGGCGGCCAGCCCTACGAGGTCTACCTGCAGGTACTGGAGGAACTGGCGATGCGCTGGGCCGCGGTTGCGGTCGCGGTGAGCGTGCACGGACTGTCGTGCTTCCCGCTGGCCACCTTCGGCACGCCCGAGCAGCAGGAGCGCTGGCTGCCCGAACTGCTGGGCGGCGGCATGCTCGGCGCGTACAGCCTGTCGGAGCCGCAGGCGGGCTCGGACGCCGCCGCGCTGGCCTGTAAGGCGGAGCGGGACGGCGACGAGTACGTCATCACCGGCAGCAAGGCCTGGATCACCAGCGGCGGGAAGGCCGATTCGTACACGCTGTTCGCCCGCACGGCCCCGGGCAGCCAGGGGGTCTCCTGCTTCCTGGTGCCGGCCGGCCTGCCCGGTCTGTCGTTCGGCGAGCCGGAGAAGAAGATGGGGCTGCGCGGGGTGCCGACGACGAGCGCCCGCTACGACGGGATGCGCCTGCCCGCGGACCGCCGGATCGGGGCCGAGGGGCAGGGGCTGCGGATCGCGTTCAGCGCGCTGGACTCGGGGCGGCTCGGCATCGCGGCCATCGCCGTCGGGCTGGCCCAGTCCGCCCTGGACTGCGCGGTCGGCTACGCCCGGGAGCGGCAGACCTTTGGCCGGCGGATCATCGAGCACGAGGGCCTGGCGTTCCTGCTCGCGGACATGGCCGCCGCGGTCCACGCGGCCCGGGCGACCTATCTGGACGCGGCCCGCCGCCGGGACGCCGGGCGTCCCTACAGTGAGCAGGCCAGCGTGGCCAAGCTGGTCGCGACCGACGCGGCCATGAAGGTGACCACCGACGCCGTCCAGGTCCTGGGCGGCTACGGCTACAGCCAGGAATTCCCGGTCGAGCGGTATCTGCGCGAAGCCAAGATCATGCAGATTTTCGAGGGCACGAACCAGATCCAGCGCCTCGTTATCAGCCGCCACCTGGCCTCATGAGCCCGGGCGGGCGTGCTCAGCGGGCGCCGTAATCAGGCATCCCAGTCGGCCAGCACCGCCGCGGTGTCGCCGCCGGATAGCGGGGGAGCCGAGGGCGTGCCCGCCGGGGTCCGGGAGAAGCGCGGGGCCGGCGCGGCCTGCGGTATCCCGTCCAGCGTGATCACTGATTCCCGGGCCGTGATGTGCGGCGCGCGGGCCGCCTCGCCGAACGACAGGACCGGGGTAACGCAGGCGTCGGTGCCGGCGAAGATCTCCGACCACTCGTCGCGGCTGTGGCTGGCGATCACCTCGGTGAAGCGGGCCCGCAGCCGGGGCCAGCCAGAGCGGTCCATCTGCTCCGGCAGGTCCTCACCGGCGATCCCCAGACCGGCCAGGAACTGCGCGTAGAACGGCCGTTCCAGCGCGCCCACCGCGATCCACCGGCCGTCCGCGCAGGTGTAGGTGTCGTAGAACGGCGCGCCCCCGTCGAGCAGGTTGGCCGCGCGGTCGTCGGTCCAGGCGCCTGCGCCGCGGAAGGCCCACATCATCTGCAGCAGCACGCTGGCCCCGTCCACCATGGCCGCGTCCACCACCTGCCCGGCGCCGGACCGCTGCCGCTCCCAGAGGGCGGCGAGCACCCCGGTGACCAGGAACATGGAGCCGCCACCGAAGTCGCCGACCAGGTTGAGCGGCACGGCGGGCCGGTCCCCGGCCCCGATCGCATGCAGCGCGCCGGTGAGCGAGATGTAGTTGATGTCGTGCCCGGCCTGCGCGGCCATCGGCCCGTCCTGGCCCCAGCCGGTCATCCGGCCGTAGACCAGCGCCGGGTTCACCGCGTGGCACTCCTGCGGGCCGACCCCCAGCCGCTCGGCCACACCGGGCCGGAACCCTTCCAGCAGTACGTCCGCCTTGGCCACCAGGCGCAGCACCAGCTCACGGCCGGCGTCGGACTTCAAGTCCGCGGCCACCGACCGGCGGCTGCGCAAGGTGTAATCGCGGCGATCTCCCGTCGGGTCGAAGGTGGCGGTGGGCCGCTCCGCCCGGACTACGTCGGCGCCCAGGTCGCCGAGCAGCATCGCCGCGTGCGGCACCGGGCCGATCCCCGCTAGTTCGACCACCCGCAGGCCCGTGAGCGGACCGGACATGCGCTGCCCCTTTCAGCCAGGCTCGTGCGCCATCCGAGGCAGTATGGCATCACGGGATCGTCCCGGCCCGGTTGCGATGCTGGCATGGCCGGGGCGAGCAGGCGGAACGGGCCCTGGATGCCGATAGGATTTCGGGCAGGATGTCCGGGGATATGCCGGCGGACAAACGGTCCGGGCCGACAGCCGTAGGAGGCAACGCTGCGCACACGTGCCTCGCTCTGGTCACGACTGTTCATGGCCGGGCTCAGCAGTCTCTTGGTTCTGGGCGGCCTCAGTTGTTCCTCCGCGCAAGGGAATTCAACGCCGCCCTGGAAGCTGGCCTGGACCGATACGTTCAATGGCCTGGCGGGCTCCATGGTCAGGGCCAGCTACTGGGAGTACAACACCGGCCGGGGTGTTTTCGGCACCAATGAGGTCGAGGCGATGACCTCGTCGACGGATAACGTCCGTCTCGACGGGCACGGGAACCTCGAGATCACCGCCCGCGGCCACGGCGCGGCCGGGGACCCCAAGGCCACGTGGACCTCGGGCCGGATAGAGACCCGGGCCAACCGGTTGTTCGGGGCGCCGCCCGGTGGCCAGATGATGGTGACCGCGTCGATCAAGCAGCCGGGGGTGGCCCATGGACTGGGGTACTGGCCCGGCTTCTGGATGCTGGGCCGGGGGCACTGGCCGGCGACGGGGGAGATCGACATCATGGAGGATGTCGACGGTCTCAGCAAGGATTCCGGGACCCTCCACTGCGGCAACATCACCCAGCGCAACCCCGACGGGAGCTTGGGGCCCTGCCATGAGGGCTTTGGCCTGGGCAGTGGCCTGCGGCCGTGCCCGGGATGCGAGACGTCCTTCCACACTTACTCCATGATCATCGACCGGCGCCACGCGGGCCACGAGCAGATCCGCTGGTACCTGGACGGGCACGAGTTCTACAGCGTGAGCCAGAGCCGGGTGGGGACGGCTGTGTGGACCGCGGCCGTCGATCATGGCCACTCGATCCTGCTCAGCCTCGCGATGGGGGGCTCGTTCCCCGATGACCAGTGCCGGTGCACCACCCCCACCAGCCAGACCTCATCCAACGGAACGATGGTCGTGCGCTACGTGAGCGTCTACACCAGCTAGACGCGCAGCCGGGTCAGGGCGCCAGCTCCCTGAGCTTGGTCCCGAGATCCGGGTACTTCGAGCTGGCGTGGGCGAAGACGCCGCCGGGCGCCGGCGCGTGCCCCTTGACCCAGACGAAGTAGTCACCGGCGCCGAACGAGTCACTCATGCCGATTTCCGCGGCCAGGTAGTAGGAGCGACTGGTCGCCAGCGTGTGCGCGAGGACGCCGTCCACGGGCGGCGTCACCTGGAAGTAGTAGACGACGGTCTGGAAGTACCCATCCTTCAGCGCGGACACGTAGCCCGCCGGGCCGGTCTGCGTGACGCCCTTCTTGTTGGTGTAGGAGAGGTAGTACGTCGAGTAGAACTGCCGGGGCTGCGCGTCCGGATTGTTCTCCAGGTAGTAAATGGGGACCTCGGGCGCCTCGACCAGGTACCGGCCATTCGGCTTGAGGTACGTACTGAAAGCCTGCACGAACTGCCCGGAGTCCGGCCACACCTGGAAGTACTCGCCGGACCAGGTCAGGCCGAGCACGAGGGCCAGGCACCACGCCGCGACGCCGACGTGCGGGTGGCGCAGATGATCTCCCAGGATGCGGGACAGCCCCAGTCCCGCGATGGGCGCTGCGAAGAAGAGACCGAAACCGATGTGCTTCTGGAAGGAGATGTCCGTGTGCAGATGTGCTTGGTAGAGCGGGGCCAGGAGCGCGGTGCCGGTGAGGACCACCCCGAGTGCGGCCCGCCAGAAACGCCCGCCCACGGTCGCGATGTACTCGTCCGGTTCGGTGCGGACCCGCCATATGTAGGCGACGGTGCCGATCACCGCCAGCACGAATATCACGCCACCCCATTCCGCGAATTCCCGCAGGAACGTGGTGACCGGGACCACGCCCTGCGCGCGGTTCGTGGTGGTTTGCGAAATGGCCGCCTGGTAGGCGTGCCCGCCCACCCGCAGGCCCGCATACAGCAGGCCGCCGACCGCGGCCACGAACGCCGGCGGGTAGAGCAGGACCCGCCAGCCGCGGGC
>DASQRM010000201.1:0-39591 GCA_035642895.1 Streptosporangiaceae bacterium
TCCGCAACGCCATCGACCGGATGCGGCTGCGCCAGGCCCGGCGGCTGGTGGCGGCGGGCGGCACCATCGGCCGGGACGCCCTCATCCAGATCAGTGAATCTGACGTCCGCGCCAGCCGGGTATTCGCCGGCCCGCAGGGTCCTGCTCGGGACTAGCCTGCGGCGAAGCCCGGGCCGCGGACGCGGACGTAGTCCACCATCAGGTCAACGGGAAACTCAACGCTCTCCGGCGGGTCTCCCACGTTGCCCCCCACCGCCAGGTTCAGCAGCAGGAACACTCCGCCGTTATGCGGCTGCCCCGGCCCGTACACCCAGGCCGCGGGGGGGCAGAAGTCGCGGTGCACCGTCAGGTACTCCCGTGCGTCCCGGCTGAACGACATGCGGTCGGCCAGCCAGGCCATCCGGTACACATGCCAGCCGGTGTCCGAGGCCAGATCACGATGCGCACTGTGCACCGCATCGCCGCCCGCCGGGACGTGCACCGATGACTGCACCGCCGAGTAGCCGAAATCCTCCAGCACGTCCACCTCACCGCAGCCGGGCCAGCCCGTGGTCGAGATGTCCTGGCCCATCAGCCAGAACGCCGGCCAGAGACCACGCTGCGAATTCAGCTTGATCCTGGCCTCGAAAGTGCCGCCGGACTGGGCGAAATGCCCCAGCGTCTTGATACGGGCACTGTGGTAACGGACCTGCGGCCGGCCGTCATGGCCACCGGACGCCACTCGTTTCTCGGCCCGGATCACCAGGTGCGACCGGCCATCCTGGAACGCATTGGCGGGGGAATCTGTGTAGATTTCCAGCTCGTTGTTCCCCCAGCCTCCGCCACCCAGGTCATACGACCATTTGCTGGGGTCGGGTGGCGCGCCGGCCGGCCCGTCGAACTCGTCCTGGAATGTATACGCCGTCATCAGCCCCGCTGCCCATTATTATCTGCTTGCTTATTTCCGGGCCGACACGCTGACCAGTTCCCCGGTCACGACAATACGCCAGGGCGTGAACGCCAGCGTCACCGGCGCGCAGGTAATCAAGGTGATCAGCGAACGGTGTGGTGCCACCCCCGGATGACCGGGAACTGGGTATTCCACTCCCACATTCGTGTATCTCGTGATCCGCTCGGAGCGGACCTCATACTCGTATACCCGGGTGCGCGTGTAGACATACACCTTGTCCGGATATCGCAGCGCACGCAGGTGCAGGAAGGGATTGCCGGCCGTCACGTCATGCGCCGCCACCACGAAGTTGCCCGGTTGCCCTGGAAGCCCGGTTCCCGCGACGTGGCCGGGCCCGAGCGCCAACTGGCTGAGAGCCGTCCCCTCCACGATGGCGAACTGCCAGTTCCGGCCGAAGGCGGGCACCCGGATCAGGGCAAATGGCTGGCCCGTCACCGGCCGGATCCGGTCGGGGCGCAGCTGGCTGCCCGTCACCCCCGCCGTCGCCGTGCGAGCCCCGGTCGTCCCGGCCATCGTCGTGCGAGCCCCGGTCGTCCCGGCCATCGTCGTGCGAACCCTGGTCGTCCCAGCCCTGGCCGTGCCTGCGGGGGCCTTCCGCATCCCGGCCGGGCCAGCGCGGGCCGGCGCGGCTTGGGCGGGCGCCACCGGGGCCCGCCACTGCTGGTACAGGTGTTCCTGCAGGGTCTGCTGCCGGTGCCCGGCAAGCGGATCAGTCACCATGTACACCGCCCAGCCGGCGGTCAGCAGGACGCAAGCCAGCAGCGTCCACGCGAGTGGCCGGACCGTTTGCCTGATCCGCATCACGAAACTCCTTTCTCCTGTGCCTTGGCGCCCGGGGCCCGGATCGACCCGGGCCCCGGGCCGGTCAGCTGGTGTGCCGCGCGGGCAGCATCCGCTTGACCGCGAACAGTGCGCCGACCACAACAAACGCGATCATCCCGGCGTACAGGTACGTCAGCCCGCCCGCGAAATGCGCGGCCAGCCCAGTCGTGGGCAGTGCTGCCCCAATAGCCTTGCCATACATCGCAGTTCCTCCTCTCTTGGTGTGTATTCCGGTGTCCTGTTCCGCCGCGGCGCCCGTGCTGACCGCCGGAGTGTTACCAGGATTTCTGCGTCCGCCAGGCCACTCCCCACAGGGCGCGCATCTGGACGAACTGCAGGTACAGGTCGTAGCCCCATTCGATGACGACCGTCGCGGAGGCCAGCGCGACCTTCCAGCCTCGGGACCGGACCGTCACCAGCCGCTCCACGGCGTAAAGGACCGTGATGCAGGCGAAGATCAGGTGCGGGTGGAACCCGAGCCAGGGGGATGCCATCAGCGTGCCGAGGTACGCCGCCGTGGCGACGAGGCCCAGCGCGGACACCAGCTGCAGGCCCCAGCCCTTCATCGTCTTCCGGGTGAACCCGAAGCTGAGCAGGTCCTCGAATGCGCCGCGCTTCCAGCGCAGCCGCTGCTGGGCTAGTTCCCGCCAGGTGAGCATGACCTCGGTGGACATGGTCGCGTCCTGGGGCGACACGACCCGGTACCCCAGATGGGTGAGCGCGAGGGTCATCCAGTTGTCTTCGGTCAGCGTGGCGTAGCTGTAGGCGTAGCCGCCGCCGGAGTCGGGCAGCCGCCCGTCGCGGATACCGGCCACCACATCCCGCAGGGCCACCACGCTCAGCAGGGTCCCCACGCCGGTGATGCA
Organism: Streptosporangiaceae bacterium; assembly: GCA_035642895.1. GTDB lineage: Bacteria > Actinomycetota > Actinomycetes > Streptosporangiales > Streptosporangiaceae > RYN-230. The sequence goes on from DASQRM010000201.1 coordinate 2,638, forward strand.
CAGCACCCGGCCCTGCTTGCGGCCCGTGTCCCGGGCATAGCGCGCGTATTCGTTGCGCTGCAGCGCGCCGCACATTCCGCCGCCGGACCGGCCGCGGAAATTTCCCCCGGCCGCGCCGAAACCCTCGCCCAGCTTGCGTGTCGTCGCAGCCAGAAATCCCGGATCCAGGAAAGTGTCGGCATCCTGGACCAGAACGGCGTCCTGATCGGACAGCCCAGGCAGGACGTGCTCCAGCGCGTAATTAAGAGCGCCGGCTTTCTTGTGCGTGTTCCCCCGGGTGACCATCACTTCGGCACCCGCTGCCCGCGCTAGCGCAGGAGTTTCATCGCTGCAGTTATCGGTGATGACGATAATGCGGTCCGCAGGCACCGTCTGCGCCTGCAATGCCGAGATGGTGTGCTGAATGGAGTCTTCCTCGTTATGCGCCGGGATCAGCGCGACAATCTGGCCGCTCCAGTGTGCCGCCGAGCCCTTTATTAGCGCCATCGTGGTTCTCCCTCAGCCTTCCTAGGTTATGTACTACACATTAGGAAGACGGTTACTAAAGAGGGTCATGCGTTTGCGTTAGCCTGGCTCGGCACTTGGGATGAACTTCGCCCGGCGCGGCGGCCAGCACCGTCATCACGCGGGCGCAATTGTGACCGGCGTCACGCCACGGGCACGACGGGGCTACCCCGGATCAGGCAGGCGGACCTGCGGCCGTCTGGGCGGCCGGAAGATACGGGATGGCCAGGCGGACGGTGGTGCCATGGCCGGGGGTGCTGGTCAGCTCGAGGTGGCCGCCGAGCAGTTCGGCACGCTCGCGCATCCCGGAGAGGCCGAATCCCGTGGGTCCCCCCGGGGTGCCGGCCCCCGGGGCCGCGGCCAAGTCGAAACCGGTGCCGTCGTCGGTGACCTCCAGCACGGCCCGGTCCTGCTCCCGGTATAGCCGGACCCGGACCGACCGGGCGTCGGCGTGCTTGGCCGCGTTCTGCATTGCTTCCTGGGCGGTCCGGTACACGGCGGTCTCGGCATGCTCGGCCATGCTGAGCGGGGCCGCGTCGATCCGCACGTCCAGCGTGGGGAACCCGTGGCCCAGGCTCTCCAGGCTGGCGGCCAGGCCGAGGTCGTCCAGCACCGGGGGGCGCAGCCCGGCGATCGCGGACCGGGTCTCGTCCAGGGCCGCCCCCGCCAGTTCCTGGGCCCGGGCCACCTGCTCGGCCGCGACCCCGGGTGAGCCCGGGATGGCGTCCGCCGCGGCCGACAGGTGAAAGAACAGGCTGACGATGCGCTGGCTGATGCCGTCGTGGATCTCCCCGGCCATCCGGCGCCGCTCGTGTTCCTGCCATTCGACCATCCGCTCGGCGAACCGCTCCAGCGCCTCCTCCCGCTCGGCCAGCCTGCGGTGCAGTCGCGCGTTCTCGATCGCCCCGGCCACCAGGCCCGCCACCGTGCGGAGCAGTTCCACGTCGGCCGGGGTAAATTCGCGGCGTAGCCGGGTGTGCACGTTGAGCACGCCGACCAGGTGCCCCATGGGCGTGACCACCGGGACCGACAGCATGGAGGTGAACTCCTCCCCGCGCAGCGCCGGGATATAGCGATACCGGGGGTCGGCGGCCTTGTTGTCCACGATCACGACGGGCTGGCCGTGATCGGCTACCCAGCCGGCCACTCCCTCACCCAGCGCCAGCTCGACGGTCCCCACCATGGTGTCGAAGGGCGGTGTCGCCCCGCGCAGCTGGAGTTTGAGGCCCCGTTCGTCGAGCAGGTGGACGAAGCACACATCGGTCTCGGTGGTCTCGGTGACCAGCTGGGCGACGCCCTGCAGGATCCGGTCCAGGTCCAGGCCGGCCGAGATGGTCTCGACCACCCTGGACAGGAGCTGCGCCTCCCGCTCCGCGTCGGCGACCCCGAGCCGGCCCGCCCCGTCGCCAGCACCCCGGCCGGGGATCAATGGAAGACCCCCTCGCGCAGCGCGACCGCGACCGCGCCGGCCCGGTCGGACACGCCGAGCTTGCGGTAGATGCCCCGGGAGTGCGTCTTCACGGTCTCCTCGCTGACCACCAGCCGCATCGCGATGGCCCGGTTGGACAGGCCGCCGACCAGGAGGGACAGGACCTCGCTCTCCCGCTGGGTCAGGCCCAGGTGGGCGCCAGGCCAGAACTCACCGCTGCGCAGCCGCGCCGCCGACAGCGCGACCCGGCCGGCCAGGCTAGGGTCGATCAGCACCTCGCCGTCGAAGATCCGGCGCAGGTAGTCCACCAGCTCGCCGCCCCGGATCCGCTTGAGCAGGAACCCGGCCGCCCCGACCCGGAGAGCCTGGTAGAGGTACTGCTCGTCGTCGTAGACGGTGAGGAACACGACCTTGCAGCCGGGGGTGCTGCGGAGGATCTCAGCGCACAAGTCCAGGCCGCTGGCCCCGCGCAGCCGGACGTCGAGCAGCACCACGTCCGGTTTCAGCTCCCCGGCCAGGCGGACCGCCTCGCGTGGGTCGCTGGACTCGCCGACGATCTCCACCTGGTCCCGGTAGGGCGCCAGCATGGCCTTCAGGCCGTCCAGGACCATCTGGTGGTCGTCGACGATCACCACGGTCACCGGTCCGTGGAGCAGACCGTCTGGCGTCAGGTGGCCCATGTCCGGAACGGTACCCACCTGGCGGTCACGTCCGCGCTTCGAGCAGGTGCCAGAGCAGCAAGAGCTGGGCGATGGCCAGCGGCTCGCTGCGCCTTCCCGGGGCGTATTCGCCTAGCTTGTCCGGCAGGCCCTCGCCTGCGATGGCCTGGGAGGGCGCGAACGACAGCTGCTCCCAGATCGCCTTCTCCACGATCCGGCTGTCCTCCCGTGGCGCGTACCCATGGATGTGCAGGGCGTCCACCGGGCGGCCGTCGCCGTCCCGCATCAGTTTGAGGTGCACGGTCCGCCGGTCGTCGTCGGTAAGCACGTGGCATAGCTCCGGATGCTGGATGGTCGGCCGGAGCAGGATCTCCGCAGACAGCGGGATCCCGGGCCGGGCGTCGTGCCCGGCGGCCGGGGCGAACCGCACGGAGATGTCGGCCTGCTGCCGCTGGGGGCGGATGAACGCATCCGATTCCGGCTCGCGCCGCTCCAGCTCGGCCAGGACCTGCTCGCGCGTGTACCCGCGCTCGGCGCAGTCCCGTGTGAGCTTCCACTTTCTCCGGATGTCCTCGGGCGGGTCGAGGTACACGGCGATGTCGAAGCACGCCCGGGACAGCCGGGTATGCAGCGGCAGCAGCCCCTCGACGATCACGAACTCCCGGGGCTCGACCAGCACCGGCCGGACCAGCTGCCCGGTCGAATGGTCGTAGACCGGCTTGAGGATGGGACGCCCGAGGGCGAGCAGCTGGAGGTGCTGCTCCATCACAGACATGTAGTTGCATTCGGGGTTGAGCACGGTGAACGGGACCGAGCGCCGCTCCATCCGGTCGTAGCGGTGATAGTCGTCCACGCACAGCGCGGTGGCCCGGTCAGGGCCGAGCGCGGCGGCGATGCCCCGGGTCAGGGTGGTCTTGCCCGCGGCGCTGTCGCCGGCGATGGCAAGCATGACGGGGCGGGGCGGCTCCGGCGCCGGCTCACTCCGGCGCAGCCGCATGAGCTTGTCGGGCATCAGCCTGGTCGCCTCCCGCCTGAAGCCGGGTGAGCACGGCAGCACGCATCGTGGATCCGGCCTGAACTGGACTTTCCACCCTAAGCGGCGCCGATCCGCCCCACCTCCCCCCAGCCGGGGAGTCCCCGGGGTAGCTGCGGGCCGCGACTCCCCCGCCCGGTCCACCCCGGCGGGGGATGTGCCCGCACGGGCCCCGGCCTACCGTCGGCGGATGGACACACTGGCGGCGCGGGCCTCGGCGCTGGTGGCACCCCCCAGGGGGATCCTCGCCACCGGACCGGGCGGCGCAGCCCTGTCCGGCCGGCTGGCGGCCGCCGGCGTGCCACCCACCGGGGAGAACCGCCGGGCCTTCCGCGAGCTGCTGGTCACCGCGCCCGGCCTGCGGGCTGGCCTCAGCGGGGTGATCCTGGACGCCGAGGGCATGGACCAGCGCTCGTCCGATGGACTGCCGCTGCCGGAGGCGATCGGCGCAGCCGGCCTGCTGACCGGGGTCCGGGCGAACACCGGCCGGCACCCGCTGCCCGGCACCCGGGGCGAGACGATCACCGAGGGCCTGGACGGGCTCCCCGCACGGCTGGAGGGGTGGGCCCGGCGCGGCGCGGTGTTCGCGACCTGGCGGGCCGTGCTGCGGATCGGGCCGGGGACCCCGTCGCCGGTGGCGGTCCGGGCCAACGCGCAGGCCCTGGGGCGGTACGCGGCGGCCTGCCAGGCGGCTGGGCTCGTCCCGGTGATGGCACCGCACCTGGACGTGGAGGGCCTGCATTCGGCGGCGCAGTGTTCACTAGCCCAGAGCGAGGCGGTGATGTCGCTCGTGCTGCTGGCGGTGATGAGCGAGCTGCTCGAGTATGAGGTGGACCCGGCGGCCGTGATCCTCAAACCGACCATGACGCGGCCGGGACGGCGGTCCGGGCGCCGGGCCAGCGCCGCAGAGAGCGCCGAGGCGACCGTGCGGAGCCTGGCCGGGGTTCCGCTCACGCTGGCCGGCGTGGCCTTCGCGGGGGACAGTCAGCGTCCCGAGCGGGCCACCGAGATCCTGGCGGCGATGCAGTCGGTGCCGCATATCTGGCCGTTGACGTTCGCGTTCGGCCGCGCCCTGACCGGGCCGGCGCTGGCCGCCTGGGGTGGCCGGCCCGGCGGGTGGGCAGCGGGCCAGCGGGCGCTGGGCCACCGGGTCGCGATGAACGTCGCAGCCATGGAAGGCCGCTATGCCCCGGAACTGGACGCCGGCGCCGACGCCGCATGACCTGACCGGCGAGGGGTGAGCCGGCCGATAGGGCCGTTGCGGAGAAGGAACCTCGCCGCGGGCGGAGCTTTCCGGGCGGGCCGGCCTGCGGGAGCGGGCGCGGCCTGCTCAGGCTGGCGGGGTCAGGCTGGCGGGCTCAGACGTTGAAGCCGAGCGCGCGGAGCTGCTCCCGGCCGTCGTCGGTGATCTTCTCCGGGCCCCACGGGGGCAGCCAGACCCAGTTGATCTTGAAGTCGCTGACCAGCCCGTCGAGGGCCGACCGGGCCTGGTCCTCGATCACGTCGGTGAGCGGGCAGGCCGCGCTGGTCAGCGTCATGTCGATGGTCAGCGTCTTGTCCTCGCCCAGCGTCACCCCGTAGATGAGCCCGAGGTCGACCACGTTCACGCCGAGCTCGGGGTCGACCACGTCACGGAGGGCCTCGACCAGATCCTCGGTCTCGGGGGTGATCTCCAGCAGCGGGCCGCCGGTGCCAGTGTCGTCAGTCATTGTGTTCCTCCAGCGCTTGCGCGGTCGCGTCCTTCCAGGCCATCCAGCCGAGCAGGGCGCACTTGATGCGGGCCGGGTACTTCGCTACCCCGGCGAACGCCACGCCGTCGCCGAGGATTTCCTCGTCCGGCTCCGCCTGGCCCTTGGACTGCATGAGGCGAAGAAATTCCTCGGCCAGGCTCATCGCCTCGGGCACGGTCTTGCCGATGATCAGCTCGCTCATCACCGACGCGCTGGCCTGGCTGATCGAGCAGCCCAGTGCGTCGTAGGACACGTCGGCCACGACCGGCTCCCCGGTCGCGTCCTTGAGCGTGACCCGCAGCGTCACCTCGTCCCCGCAGAGCGGGTTCACATGGTGCACCTCGGCGTCGTACGGCTCCCGCAGCCCCTTGTGGTGCGGGTGCCGGTAGTGGTCCAGGATGACTTCCTGGTACAGCGACTCCAGGCGCATCAGACCCCTCCGAAGAACCGCTGGGCCTGCCGGATTCCCCGGACCAGGGCGTCCACCTCCGCGGTCGTGTTGTAGAGGTAGAACGAGGCCCGGGTGCTGGCCTGGATGCCATACCGGCGGTGCAGCGGCCACGCGCAGTGGTGCCCGGCGCGGACGGCGACGCCGTGCTCGTCGAGCACCTGGCTGATGTCGTGCGGATGCACGTCCTCGAGGGTGAACGAGAGCGCCGCGCCGCGGACGGCCGGGTCCGAGGGGCCGAGGACGCGCAGGCCCGGCACGGTACCCAGGGCGTCCAGCGCGTAGGCGATCAGATCCTGCTCGTGCGACCGGATCGCGTCCAGGCCCACGTCGGTGAGGTAGTCGATGGCCGCATCCAGCCCGGCCGCCTCGGCGATGGGCATGGTCCCGGCCTCGAACTTGTGCGGCGGGGGCGCGAACGTCGAGTGGTCCATCCAGACGCTCTCGATCATCTCGCCGCCGCCCAGGAACGGGGGCATCTCCTCGAGCAGCTCCCGGCGGCCCCACAGCACGCCGATGCCGGTCGGGCCGCACATCTTGTGGCTGGTGAAACCCAGGAAGTCGGCCCCCAGCTCCTGCACGTCGACCGGCATGTGCGGGACCGACTGAGCGGCGTCCACCAGCACCAGCGCCCCGGCCGCGTGCGCGGCGTCGGCGATCTCCCGGACCGGGTTGATGGTGCCGAGCACATTGGACTGGTGGGCCAGGGCCACCAGGCGGGTCCGTTCCGTGATCAGGTCATCGGCCTGGGACAGGTCGAGCTGGCCGTCGTCGGTCACCCCGAACCAGCGCAGCGTGGCGCCGGTGCGCTCGCACAGCAGCTGCCACGGGACGATGTTGGAGTGGTGCTCCATCTCGGTGATGACGATCTCGTCACCGGGCCCGAGGCGGAGCCGCTCCGAGCCTTTCCCGCCTGACTGGCCGGCCGAGGCGTTACCCAGCGCGTAGGCAACGAGGTTGATGCCCTCGGAGATGTTCTTGGTGAACACCACCTCGCTCTCGTCCCGGGCGCCGATGAAGCCGGCCGCCTTGATCCGGGCGCCCTCGTACGCGGCGGTGGCCTCCTCGCCGAGCTGGTGGCTGGCCCGGTGGATGTTGGCGTTGTGGCGCTCGTAGAACTCGTCCAGCCGCTCGATGACCTGGCGGGGCTTCTGCGACGTGTTGGCGCTGTCCAGGTAGACCAGCGGCTGCCCGTCCCGGACCTGCCGGTCCAGGATCGGGAAATCCTTGCGGATCCGCGCCACGTCCAGGGTCATGCGGGAACTCCCGCGGCGGCCTTGATCCACTTCTCGTAGCCTTCGGCCTCGAGGGTCTCGGCCAGCTCGGGGCCGCCCTCGTCGACGATCCGGCCGCCCACGAACACGTGCACGAAGTCCGGCTTCACGTAGCGCAGGATCCGCGTGTAGTGGGTGATCAGCAGGACGCCGTGCCCGGGCTGGGCGCTGAACCGGTTGACGCCCTCGGACACCACCCGGAGCGCGTCGATGTCCAGCCCGGAGTCGGTCTCGTCGAGGATCGCGAACTTCGGGTTGAGCAGTTCGAGCTGCAGGATCTCGTGCCGCTTCTTCTCCCCGCCGGAGAAGCCCTCGTTCAGGTTCCGCTCGGCGAACTGGGGCTCGATGGACAGGGCGGCCATGGCCTCGCGCATCTCCTTGAGGAACACGCGGAGCTTCGGCGCCTCGCCGCGCACGGCGGTGACCGCGGTGCGCAGGAAGTTGGACACGGTCACGCCGGGCACTTCCACCGGGTACTGCATGGCCAGGAACAGCCCGGCCCGGGCCCGCGCGTCCACGCTCATGGACAGCACGTCCTCGCCGTCCAGGGTCACGCTGCCCTGGGTGACCCGGTATTTGGGGTGCCCGGCGATCGCGTAGGCCAGCGTGGACTTGCCGGAGCCGTTCGGGCCCATGATGGCGTGGATCTCGCCGTCTTTGACGGTCAGGTCGACGCCGCGCAGGATCTCGCGGCTCTGATCGGCCGCATCCACCACGCTGACGTGCAGGTCGCGGATTTCCAGAGTGGCCATCGCTATCTCAATCTCCAGCTCATGTTGGTTGGTTAGGCCCCGGACGTGGCCGGGACGGCGACGTACACGTCGCCGTCTTCGACCTTCACCGGGTAGGTCGGGACGGGCTTGGTGGCCGGGGGGCCGGTGGAAGCGCCAGTGCGCAGGTCGAAGCAGGAGCCATGCAGCCAGCACTCCACGGTGTGGTTGTAGACGTCCCCCTCAGACAGTGGCACTTCCTCGTGCGAGCAGACGTCGTGCAGCGCGAACACTTCCCCGCCCACCCGGACCACGGCGACCGGCAGGTCGCCGACCTCTACGCCGATGGCCCCCTGCTCGGGGAGGTCGGCCAGCGCGCAGACCCGGACGAAGGTGCCCGTGGTCCGGGAGGTGTTGGTCTCGCTCATGCCGGGGCCCCCTGCAGGCCGGGCAGCCGGGCCAGCTCGTTCTCGATCGCGGCGGTGATCCGCTCACGCAGCTCGGCCACCTCGATCTTGGCGATCAGCTGCCCGAAGAACCCCTGGATGACCAGGCGGCGGGCCTCGTCCAGCGGGATGCCCCGGGCCATCAGGTAGAACAGGTGCTCGTCTTCGAGCCGCCCGCTGGTGCTGGCGTGGCCCGCGCCGACCACCTCGCCGGTCAGGATCTCCAGGTTCGGCACGGAGTCGGCCCGGGCCCCCTCGGTCAGCAGGAGGTTCCGGTTCCGCTCGTAGGTGTCGGTGGCGATCGCCTCGGGCCGGATCAGCACGTCGCCGATCCACACCGAGTGCGCGCTGTCGCCCTGCAGGGCGCCCTTGTAGTCGACCCGGCTGCGGCAGTGCGGCTGGTTGTGGTCCACGAACAGGCGGTGTTCCAGGTGCTGCCCCGGGTCGGCGAAGTAGAGGCCGAGCAGTTCCGCGTCCCCGCCGGGGCCGGTGTAGCTGATGGCGGGGGCCAGCCGGACCACGCCTCCGCCCAGGCTCACCACGGTGTGCTGGAACGTCGCGTCCCGCCCCACCCGCGCCTGGTGATGCGACAGGTGGACCGCGTCCGCCGCCCAGTCCTGGACGCTGACCACGGACAGCGAAGCCCCGTCCCCGACCACGAACTCGACATTGTCGGCGTACGTCGCCGACCCCGCGTGATCAAGCACCACGACTGCGCGTGAGTGACGTCCCACTTCCACCAGGGTGTGCCCGAACGCCACCCCGGCCGGGTCCTCTCCGCGGACGGAGATGATGGTTGGCTCGTTTATGTCCGTGTCGGCCGGGACGCTGATGACGGTGCCCGTCTCAAACGAGGCGAACGCTCTCGCGCTCACCCGGTCGGCGGGCTGGAAGGCCGACCCGAACCGGGTGTCGCCGCGTTGCGGATACGCAGCGGAGACACCTGGTGCGGTGTCCACCTGGATTCTCACCTTGCCTGACGTCAGCGCCGCGTCGCCCTGGAGCCCGCGCAGGCGGCGGAGCGGCGTGAACCGCCACTCCTCCTCCCGCCCGGTCGGCACCGGGAAATCAGCCAGGTCGGCCGAGTGATGTTCGTGCAGCCGTGAAACCGGGGCGGCGGACTCCACCGCCCCCTGAAGCCCTGCCATCAGCCGACCGCCCCCTCCATCTGGAGCTCGATCAGCCGGTTCAGCTCGAGCGCGTACTCCATGGGCAGCTCACGGGCGATCGGCTCGATGAAGCCGCGCACGATGGTGGCTGCCGCCTCGTCCTCGGTCATGCCCCGGCTCATCAGGTAGAAGAGCTGGTCCTCGGAGATCTTGGAGACGCTGGCCTCGTGGCCCATCTCGACGTCGTCCTCGCGGACGTCCACGTAGGGGTAGGTGTCCGACCGGCTGATCGTGTCCACCAGCAGCGCGTCGCACTTCACCGTGGACCTGGAGTGCCCGGCACCTTCCTGGACCTGGACCAGGCCGCGGTAGGAGGTCCGGCCGCCGCCGCGGGCCACCGACTTGGACACGATGTTGGACGAGGTGTTCGGGGCGCAGTGGACCATCTTGGCCCCCGCGTCCTGGTGCTGGCCCTCGCCGGCGAACGCCACCGACAGGGTCTCGCCCCGGGCGTGCTCGCCCATCAGGTAGACGGCCGGGTACTTCATCGTGACCTTGGACCCGAGGTTCCCGTCGATCCACTCCATGGTCGCGCCGGCGCTGCACACGGCCCGCTTGGTGACCAGGTTGTAGACGTTGGCGGACCAGTTCTGGATCGTGGTGTAGCGGCAGCGCGCCCCGGCCTTGACGATGATCTCGACCACGGCGGAATGCAGCGAGTCGGACTTGTAGATCGGCGCGGTGCAGCCCTCGACGTAGTGCACGTAGGCACCCTCGTCCACGATGATCAGCGTGCGCTCGAACTGGCCCATGTTCTCGGTGTTGATCCGGAAGTAGGCCTGCAGCGGGATGTCCACGTGCACGTTCTTCGGCACGTAGATGAAGCTGCCGCCCGACCACACGGACGTGTTCAGCGCCGCGAACTTGTTGTCGCCCGGCGGGATGACCGTGGCGAAGTACTCCTGGAACAGTTCCGGGTGCTCGCGCAGCGCCGTGTCCGTGTCCAGGAAGATGACGCCCTTCTCCTCCAGGTCCTCACGGATCTTGTGGTAGACCACCTCGGACTCGTACTGGGCGGCCACGCCGGCGATCAGCCGCTGCTTCTCAGCCTCGGGGATGCCCAGCCGGTCGTAGGTGTTCTTGATGTCCTCGGGAAGCTCGTCCCAGGTCGCAGCCTGCTTCTCGGTGGAGCGGACGAAGTACTTGATGTTCTCGAAGTCGATGCCGGACAGGTCAGCGCCCCAGTTGGGCATCGGCTTGCGGTCAAACAGCTTCAGGCCCTTGAGCCGCAGGTCGAGTATCCAGTCCGGCTCGTTCTTCTTGCCCGAGATATCGCGGACGACTTCCTCGGACAGACCTCGGCGAGCGCCCGTGCCAGCCACGTCCGAGTCGGCCCAGCCGAACTTGTATCGGTCGAGTCCCTCGAGTTCGGGGTGCGCGGTTGCGGTCATACGGAGATGCCTCCGATTGTGTTCGGTTGTGGTGTGGTGCTGGTGTTCAGTTGTGGTGTGGTGCGGGTATTCAGCAGAGCCGGTGCGGTGATGTGGGTGGTGCAGATGCCATCGCCGTGCGCGATGGTGGCCAGGCGCTGCACCGGAGTGCCGAGAAGCCGGGCGAAGGCCTCCGTCTCGGCCTCGCACAGCTGCGGGAATTCGGCGGCCACGTGGGCCACTGGACAGTGGTGCTGGCAGAGTTGCTGCCCTCGGTCCACGTCCTCGCCCGGGGAAGGAGCACCGCTCGCCGAGGCGGCGTAGCCGTCGGCGGACAGCGCCTCGGCCAGGGCCGCGACCCGGTCGCGGGGGGTGGCGCCCTGGACCACCGGGCCGTACCGCCGTTCCAGGTCCGCGACCTGGCGGCGGGCGAACTCGGCGACCGCGTCCGGGCCGGCTGCCTCGGCCAGGAAGCGCAGCGCGCTGGTGGCCAGATCGTCGTAGGCGTGCTCGAAGGCGCTCCGGCCTATGTCGGTGATCGCGAACAGCTTGGCCGGGCGGCCACGTCCCCGGCTCGCGGGACGGCGGGCCGTGCGGGTCTCGATCATCCCGTCGGCGAGCAGGTTGTCCAGGTGCCGCCGGACGGCCGCGGGTGTCAGGTTCAGCCTGGTGCTCAGGCCGGAAGCGGTGACCGGGCCGTTCTCCAGGATGAGCCGCGCGATCTGGGCCCGCGTACCGCGCTCGGATCCGGGCTGTCCCGCCAGTGCCGGGTGAGCCGGCGCCGGATGCGCCGGTGCCGGATGCGCGCGCGCTGAGGGATCTAGCGCAGCGGGAACCACGGCGCCGCCCTGGGCGCCAGCTCCCGCACTGTCCAGTCCCATACTTTTCACAACATCATTGTGCCGTAAATGCTTCCGCCCCCGCAATCCAGCCCCCCTGCAGGAGGGCGGGCTCCTTGATCGGGCTGGGAAAGCCGGCCGGACCAGGTGGCCACGGGGTGCCGCCCGACCTGGGGCGGCGGACGCGACACCGTGGCGAACACGCCATTCGGGCCGGATATTTCAGTTTTTACGCTGACGTACTGGATCCCGGCGACGTTTTTATCTTCGCATACATAAAGTATCCGTCCAGTTACTGAAAGTTGCCTCATTCGCGCGCCCGGGATGATCATGGCCCCCGGAGTACGCGGGCCAGCGGGGCTAGGGCTCATTCAGGCGCAGGACCGTTTTGATGGCGTCATGGCTGGGCGGGCCGGACAACAGGCCAGCCAGTTCATCGAGACCGACCTCGGAGTCGACGAGCTGGCCCGGACATATAAATCCCAGGGCGGCGGAGCGCTGAGCACGGTCGATCCAGGTCAGGGCGTTCCGCGTGCTGCGGTTGTGCAGGCTGACGACATGCATGGCGCGGAAGTTCCAACCCTGCATGTCGATCACGCGGCGGCCACCGCCGGACTGGTGGTAACCCAGGATGCCGAGGGTGCCGTCGATGGCGACGAGGTCACTCGCCAGGTGCAGGCCTGCTTCCTCACCAGTCGCCTCGATGACGACCGGGCCGCTGCGGCGCATCCCGCCCGGCACCTCATCGGGGTGCACCGCAGTGTCTGCGCCCCAGGAGCGCGCGAGTTTCCGCGCGGCCGCGCGCGGTTCAATGGCGAACACGCGATGGCCGATGGCGGCCAGGTAGCGCAGCACGAGCAACCCCATGAACCCCGCGCCCACCAGGATGACCTGCGCATGTTCGCGGAATGAGAGCATCTCCAGGCCGCCGATAACACAGGCGACCGGCTCGGCGAGGGCCCCGTCCAGCAGTGAGCAGCCGGGGTGCAGGGGGACCGTGCGGTGGGCCGGGATGACAGTCTCAGAGGCATAACCGTCCTCGGCGTACGCCGCGACGCGGGTGCCGATGGGACGGTTGCCGACGGTGGTCTCGGCGATGACGCCTGACACCTCGTGCCCGAGGCGGCGAGGGAAAGGCCCGGCACCCTCGGCGACGGCGGCGAGGTCAGTGTGGCACACGCCGGCGTAGGCGACGGCGACCCGGACATGACCGTCAGGCAGGGGCCCGGGGTCGGCGCGGATCACGCTGGCGGCGGACCTGCCGGTCGTCTGTAGGTATCGCATGGTGTCAATGATCCGGTTCCAGCCGGGCTGCCCCGGCCGGGACGCGGTAGCGCCACCACCCGGCATCCACCCGCGAGCCACGTCCCGTGGTTTAGCCGAGAAGGCCGAGCCCGCGCCGCCCGGTGGCGTTGAGATCGCTGGCCGCAAACCGGCCGGCCCAGCCGCGCTCGTAGTGCCCGGCAGGGAAATCAGCGGGGCTGGACCCGGTGTTGAAGGCCTCCGCGACGCTGGCCGCGTACTGGCGGTTGCGAGGGCACCAGGGAGCGGCGGGAATGTACATCACGTTGCCCCATCCCTGCTGGTTACGGACCGGCGCCACACTGTGGACCAGGTCGCAGTGCCACCAGACCGAGTCACCCGCCCGGACGTCGGGGATAGCGCTGAGGGCCCGCATGAGGAGCGGATGCCAGGTCTCGCTGGCCGGGAAGACCTGGTTGACCGTGACGCCGCACATGTCGTCCTCGGGGACGTCGGCCAGCAGCGGCCGCAGCATGAGGTAGGCCATGGCCGAGGGAATCGGGACGGTGTGCAGGACTCCCTGGTCGTGGTCCATATCCGACCGGACGGTCCAGCCCTGGAAGGTACGGAAGGCCGAGCACATGGTCGTGCCGGGGTACTGCGGCCCGGCGGTGCGGTAGGCGGCGTCCCACGGGTCGTACTGCTCGACCGTCCCGTCGAAGAGGTGCCGGTCACCGCAGCGCTGCTGGGCGCCGCCGCGCAGGTCCAGCGCCAGGCCGGGCCGACCACGCGGCTCGCCGTCGTCAGCGCCGCCGACCCGGTGGAACGCGGCAGCGGCCGGCTGGTCCATCTCTCCGACTCCCCGTTCCTGCTCGGGGAACTGAATCCGGCCGAGATTCTGGCGCCCCAGGTCGGGGGCCCGGTCATCGTCGACAACGACGTGAACTGGGCCGCGCGGGCCGAGCGGGAGCACGGCAGCACCGGCAGCCTGGATGACTTCGCCTATGTCTTCCTCGGCGAAGGACTGGGCTGCGCCATCGTCAGCGATGGCGAGGTCAGCCGGGGGTGCGCTGGGCTGGCCGGCGAGATCGCGCACCTCGTCACCGTCGGCCCGCACGGGCAGGCCACCCGCCTGATCGAGGTATTCGGCGACCTTGGCCTGCGCCGGGCCGGGTCCACGGCCATCGACGTCGACCGCCTGCTCAGCGTGGCCACCGGCCAGGACCCTCAGGCCACGGGCACGCGGCAGGCCCTCGGCCAGGCCATCAGCGGGGTCCTCGCCGCCATCGTCGCGCTCGCGGACCCCGGACTGGTCATCATCGGCGGCTCCTGGGGCCGCCACCCGGTCGTCATGGAGACCATCTCGTCGGCCTTCGCCCGGCTCCCCCCGGCATGTGCCCGTCCGGGCCGCCGGGCTCACCGACCAGCCATCCCTGGCTGGGGCACGAGGCGACGCGGTCCGGCGATTGCGATCAGCCATCGTGGCCGCCGCTCACCCGTCGCACCCGGCCTGACCGTCACTCGAGGAAGCCGCGGAGCAGGGCGGCGGTGCCGTCGAGGTGCTCGGCCACGGCTCGCTGGGCCCGCCGCGTGTCCCCGGCCAGAATCCCGTCCACGATCGCGGTGTGCTGGGCCGCGGTGTGGTCGATGTTGCGCTGCAGCACCGGGATCGCGTTCAGCAGGTCGTTGAGGCGCACCCGGGCATCGGCGCAGGCTGAGGCGAGCAGGCTGGACCCGGTGAGCTCAGCGATGGCCAGGTGGAACAGGGTGTCCATCCGCCGGTAGTCCTGGGGGCCGGCCCGGTTCACCGCGCCCAGCCGGGTCAGCAGCACGTCCCGGACCCGTTCGCGGGACCGCCGGTGATCATCCCGGCCGTGATCATCCCGCCCATCCTCCCCCACTTGGGCCAGGATCTGCGCGGCCCCGGTTTCCACCGCCATCCGGAAGGTGAGCGCGTCGTTGATCTTGTCAGCGTCCTCGACCGCGATCCGGCGCAGCTCGACGCGGCTCGGCGAAGGCGGGGTGTACCTGACGAAGGTGCCGCCGAACCGGCCCCGCCGCGATTCCACGTAGCCCGCGTTCCGCAGGTCCCCGATGGCCTCGCGGAGCGTGATCCGGCTGACGCCGAGCAGGGCCGCGAGTTCCCGCTCGGGCGGGAAGCGCTCACCGGGGCCGACCACGCCCAGCTTGATGACGGCCAGCAACCGCTCGACCGTCTCCTCGAACGCGTTCTGCGACCGGACGGGACCGAATACGGCCGCCAGGTCCACCCCGGCCGCGATCACGGCGCCGCCGCCGGCCCGGGAAACCGGCTGGCGCGGCGCGGAAATCCGGTGCTGGGTCTTGACATCGGCCGCTCGCTATCCATCAATGGTCTGATATTAAACCATTCGCTCCACCGAGGGCAGATCAGCGTCCGCTCCGCTCCCGGCCTCGCAGGTCTAAGGCCCCGTAAGCCCAGGTAACCGGCCCTCCCGGGCCCTCTCAGCATTCAGGAGCAGTCATGGCGGTCAACGAGCAAGCGGCACCGCTCAGCGCGGACGAGCAAGCCCTGCACCAGATGGGCTACGCGCAGGAACTACGGCGGCGGATGTCGGGGTTCTCCAACTTCGCCGTCTCGTTCACGATCATCTCGATCCTGTCCGGCTGTCTCACCCTGTACGGGTTCGGCATGGCCACCGGCGGCCCGGCCGTCATCATCTGGGGCTGGCTGGGCGTCGGCATCATGACCCTGTTCGTCGGACTGGCCATGGCCGAGGTCTGCTCCAGCTTCCCGACCGCGGGCGGCCTGTATTACTGGTCAGCCAAGCTGGCGCCGCGGCACGGTCCCGCCTGGTCCTGGTTCACCGGCTGGTTCAACTTCCTCGGACAGGTCGCGGTGACCGCGGGCATCGACTTCGGCGCGGCATTCTTCATCAACGCGTTCGGTGCGCTGGTGTGGGGCTGGAGCACCGCGCACTCGGTGACGATCCTGATCTACGCGATCGTGCTGCTGGTCCACGGCCTGCTGAACCAGTTCGGCATCCGGCTGGTCGCGCTGCTGAACGACATCAGCGTGTGGTGGCACATCGTCGGCGTGCTGCTCATCGTCGCGGTGCTGGTCTTCGTGCCGTCGCACCACCAGCCGGCCAGCTTCGTGTTCGGGCACTTCGTCAACGACACCGGGCTGAGCGTCTCCCCGATCTACATCGTGCTGATCGGCCTGCTGCTCGCCCAGTACACATTCACCGGCTACGACGCCTCCGCGCACATGACCGAGGAGACGCACAGCGCCGCCCGCAGCGGCCCGCGTGGCATCGTGATGTCGATCCTGGTCTCGCTGGTCGCGGGCTGGGTGCTGCTGATCGGGATCACCTTCGCCATCCAGCACTACGAGGCGGAGCGCACCGGGCCCATCGGCGTGCCGCCCGCGCAGATCTTCATCGACGCCGCCGGGACGGCCTGGGCCAAGTTCCTGCTGCTGGTGGTGATCGGCGCCCAGCTGTTCTGCGGCATGTCCTCGGTCACCGCCAACTCCCGGATGATCTACGCGTTCTCCCGGGACGGCGCCCTGCCCGGCTCCGCGTTCTGGCACCGGGTCAACAAGCGCACCCGCACGCCCACCAACGCCATCTGGCTGGCCGCGGCCGGCGCTCTCATCCTCGGGCTGCCCTACCTGTGGAACGCCACCGCGTACGCGGCGGTCACCTCCATCGCGGTCATCGGCCTCTACATCGCCTACGTGATACCGACCTTCCTGCGGCTGCGCCAGGGCGACAGCTTCCAGCGCGGCCCCTGGCACCTGGGCCGGTGGAGCAAGCCGGTCGGCATTATCGCGGTGACCTGGGTGGCGATCATCACGATCCTGTTCATGCTGCCGCAGGTCGGCCCCATCACCTGGACCACGTTCAACTACGCGGTGTTCGCCGTCGTCGCGGTGATCGGTTTCGCCGGCATCTACTGGCTGGCCTCCGCGCGGAACTGGTTCACCGGCCCGCGGGTCCAGGGCACGCCGGAGGAACTGGCCGCGATCGAGCAGGAACTGGCCGGCTGACCGGGCCGACTGGATCAACGCGTCCCGGGTAGCAGAGAGGCAGAGGTAGCAGGTAGGCAGTAGGCAGACGGCTCTCGGACTGGAGGCCCATGGAGAAGCAGCGTGGGGCGACCCCGCACACCCGGCGCCGCGGGATGCTCAGCCTGGAGCAGCTCCGCGTGGAGGTGAGCGAGGGCAATATCGACACGGTCGTGGTCGCCTTTACCGACATGCAGGGACGCCTGCAGGGCAAGCGGCTCGCTGCGGAGTTCTTCCTCGACGACGTGGTGGGCAGCGCCATCGAAGGCTGTAACTACCTGCTCGCGGTGGACGTGGAGATGAACACCGTCGACGGGTACGCGATGTCGTCCTGGCAGACCGGCTACGGCGACTTCGTGATGGCGCCGGACATGAGCACGCTGCGCCGGGTGCCCTGGCAGGAAGGCACCGCGCTGGTCATCGCCGACCTCACCTGGCACGACGGCTCACCCGTGGTGGCCTCACCCAGGCAGATCCTGAAGGCCCAGACCGACCGGCTCGCCCAGCGCGGCCTGCGGGCCATGGCCGGCACCGAGCTGGAGTTCGTGGTCTACGCCGACTCCTACGCCGCCGCGCAGGCCGCCGGGTACCGCAACCTCACCCCGGCCAACTCCTACAACGTCGACTACTCGATCCTGGGCACGGCCCGGATCGAGCCGTTGCTGCGCAAGCTCCGCAACGGCATGAGCGGCGCGGGCCTCCAGGTGGAGTCGGCCAAGGGCGAGTGCAACCTGGGCCAGCACGAGATCGCTTTCCGCTACGCGGAGGCGGTGACGACCTGCGACAACCACTCCATCTACAAGACCGGGTCCAAGGAGATCGCCGACGCCGACGGCATGAGCATCACGTTCATGGCCAAACCCAACGCCCGGGAAGGCAACTCCTGCCACATTCACCTCTCGGTCCGCGGCGACGACGGGACGCCAGTGATGGCCGGGGACGGGCCGCACGGGCTGTCCGCCTTCGGCGAGCACTTCATCGCGGGCCAGCTCGCGCTGCTGTCTGAGCTGGTGCTGTGGCACGCGCCGAACATCAACTCCTACAAGCGCTACGTGCCGGGCAGTTTCGCGCCCACCGCGGTCCGGTGGGGCGTGGACAACCGGACCTGCGCGATGCGGCTGGTCGGGCACGGGGCCGGGCTGCGGGTGGAGAACCGGGTCCCGGGCGGGGACGTGAACCCCTACCTGGCCGTGGCGGCCATGATCGCCGCCGGGCTGCACGGCGTGGACCGTGAGCTGCCGCTCGAGGAACCGCTGGAGGGGAACGCCTATACGGCCGAGGGCCGCCGGGTGCCGTCCACGCTGCGCGATGCTCTGGATCTGTGGCTGAAGAGCGAACTGGCCCGCGAGGCCTTCGGGAACGACGTGGTCGAGCACTACGCCCACGCGGCCCGGGTGGAGATCGCGGCGTACGACGCCGCGGTGACCGACTGGGAATTGCACCGGAGCTTCGAACGGATGTAGCGCCGGGCCGCAACCACGGGGATCCGAACCACGGGGACCCGAACCACGGGCGAAGGAGACTGGAAGCGGGCATGTCCACGTTCACCGTGCTGAACCCGGCCACCGAGGAGACGGTGGCCACCGTGCCGTCGTGCTCGGCGGAGCAGGCTGACGAGGCCGTCGCTCGGGCGGCTGCCGCGCAGGCCGCGTGGCGGGCGGTGACCCCCGGGGACCGGGCCACCCTGCTGCGCCGCTTCGCCGACGTGGTGGACTCCCACCTCGAGGAACTCGCCCGGCTGGAGGTGGCCTGCTCGGGCCACCCGGTCGGCCAGGCCCGCTGGGAGGCGGGCAACGTCCGCGACGTGCTGCGCTACTACTCCGCCGCCCCGGAACGGCTCACCGGCCAGCAGATCCCGGTGCCGGGCGGCCTCGACGTCACGTTCAAGGAGCCGGTCGGCATCGTCGGGCTGATCGTGCCGTGGAACTTCCCCATGCCGATCCTGGGCTGGGGGCTGGCGCCCGCCCTGGCCGCCGGGAATCCCGTGATCGCCAAGCCCGCGGAGCGTACCCCGCTCACCGCGATCCGGATCGGCGAGCTGGCCCTGGAGGCCGGCCTGCCCGAAGGCGTCTTCCAGGTGCTGCCGGGCAAAGGCTCGGTGGTGGGCCAGCGGCTGGTGGACCACGAACTGGTCCGCAAGATCGTATTTACCGGGTCGACCGAGGTGGGCAGCAAGCTGATGGCGGACTGTGCCCGCCAGGTGAAACGGGTCACCCTGGAACTGGGCGGCAAGAGCGCCAACATCGTGTTCGCCGACGCCGACCTGGAACGGGCCGCGGCCACCGCGCCGTACGCCGTCTTCGACAATGCCGGGCAGGACTGCTGCGCGCGGTCCCGGATCCTGGTCCAGCGCAGCGTGTTCGACCGGTTCATGGAGCTCCTGGAGGCCGCGGTGAAGGGCATGGTGGTGGGTGATCCCGCGGACTCCGCCACTGAGATGGGCCCGCTGATCACGGCCGAGCACCGCGCCCGGGTCGCGTCGTACGTCCCGCCCGGCGCCCCGGTGGCGTTCCGCGGCAGCGCCCCGGCCGGCCCGGGTTTCTGGTTCCCGCCCACCGTCCTCGCCCCGGTGACCACGGCCGACCCCGCGTTCACCGAGGAGGTGTTCGGGCCGGTGGTAGCCGTCGTCCCGGTCGAGGACGAGGCGGAGGCCATCGCGGTCGCGAACGACACCCCGTACGGTCTGTCCGGGTCTATCTGGACCGAGAACATCGGGCGGGCGCTGCGGGTGGCCCGGGCGGTGGAGACCGGCAACCTGTCGGTGAACTCGCACGCCTCAGTCCGGTACTGGACCCCGTTCGGCGGGTTCAAGCAGTCCGGGCTGGGCCGCGAGCTCGGGCCGGATGCGCTGGACGCCTTCACCGAAGTCAAGAACGTCTTCATCGCCACCGAGTGAGAGGCAGGTATATGCAGCGGCTGCAGGACCGGATCGCCGTGATCACCGGCGCGGGCAGCGGAATCGGGCTGGCCAGCACGCGCCGGCTCGCCGCTGAGGGAGCCACCGTGGTGGCGGTCGACGTGGACGAGGCGGCGGGCAAGCGCGCCGCCGAGGAGGCCGGCGGCTTGTTCGTGCACGCCGACGTCACCGACTCCGATGCCGTGCGCGAGATGTACCAGCAGGTGGTGGACGCCTACGGGGCGGTGCACATCGCGTTCAACAACGCGGGCATCTCGCCGCCCGACGACGATTCCATCCTGAGCACCGGCATGGACGCCTGGCGCCGGGTTCAGGAGGTCAACCTGACCTCGGTGTTCCTGTGCTGCAAGTACGTCATCCCCCATATGCAGCGCCAGGCCGCGGCGGGCGGGCCCGGCGGATCGATCATCAACACCGCGTCGTTCGTGGCCACGCTGGGTGCGGCCACCTCGCAGATCTCCTACACCGCATCCAAGGGCGGCGTGCTGGCCATGACCAGGGAGCTCGGCGTGCAGTTCGCCCGGGAGGGCATCCGGGTCAACGCGCTATCCCCCGGGCCGGTGAACACGCCGCTGCTGCGCGAGCTCTTCGCCCGGGACCCCGAGCGCGCCGCCCGGCGCCTGGTGCACGTGCCGATGGGCCGGTTCGCCGAGGCCGACGAGATCGCGGCCGCGGTCGCGTTCCTCGCCAGTGACGACGCGTCCTTCATCACCGCCGCTAACTTCCTCGTGGACGGCGGCATCTCCGGCGCGTACGTGACGCCGCTATGAGCTCCGGAGCCATCACCCCGCACGTCGGCATCAGCGCCTACGGGGAGCCCGCCCGCTGGGGCCCCTGGGACCGGCCCGCGGCGCTGGTGCCGATGAGCTACCCGGAGGCGGTGGCCGCGGCCGGGGGCATCCCGGTCCTGCTTCCCCCGCTGCCCGGGATCGAGGAAGCGATCAGCAGGCTCGACGCGCTCGTGCTGTCCGGGGGCGGGGACATCGACCCGTCCGCCTACGGCGCGGACCCGCACCCGCTCACCGAGCGCATCTATCCCGGCCGGGACCGGGCCGAGCGCGCCCTGCTGGGCGCGGCCCTGGCCGCCGGCCTGCCGGTCCTGGCCATCTGCCGCGGCCTGCAGATCCTCAACGTGTCCCGCGGCGGCACGCTGCGCCAGCACCTGCCCGACGAGGTGGGCCACCACGAGCACGGTTCCGCGGCCGGGTCGTACGGCTCGCACCTGGTCCGGATCGCGGCGGACAGTGCGGTCGGCCGGATCCTCGGGCCGCCTGGGGCGGACGGGCAGGTGCGCGCGGACGTGCCCACCTCACACCATCAGGCCATCGGCCGGCTCGGCGCGGGCCTGGTTGCGACCGCCTGGGCGGACGACGGCACCATCGAGGCGGTGGAGCCTGACCCGGCCGGCAACGGGACGGCCGGTTTCCTGCTCGCGGTGCAGTGGCACCCCGAAGCCGGAGACGATATACGGCTTTTCGAGGCATTGATCACGAAGGCAGGCGCCGGGAGGGGCGGCACTGCCCAGCCTCTAGACTCGCGTGCGTGAGTACCGGACTCGCAGTCGAGATCACCAGCCTGGTCAAGAGATATGGCCGGGTCACCGCGGTGAACGGGCTCACGCTGCGGGCCGCCCGGGCCGCGGTGACCGCCATCCTCGGCCCGAACGGGGCCGGGAAGACCACCACGATCGAGATCTGCGAGGGCTACCGGCAGCCCGATGACGGCGAGGTCCGGGTGCTCGGCCTGGACCCGGCCCGGGACGCGCGGGAACTGCGCCCGCAGGTGGGCGTGATGCTCCAGTCGGGCGGCATCCCCCCGGCCGCGCGGCCCGCCGAGTACCTCCGGGTGGTGGCCGCGTTCTATGCCCACCCGCTCGACCCGGCCATGCTGCTGGACCGGCTCGGCCTGGGCGCGACCCTGCGTACCCCGTTCCGGCGGCTGTCGGGCGGCCAGCAGCAGCGGCTCGCCCTGGCCGCCGCGGTGATCGGCCGCCCGGAACTAGTCTTCCTGGACGAACCCACCGCGGGCCTGGATCCGCAGGCCCGGCTGGCCACCTGGGAGCTGATCGCCGGCCTGCGCGCGGCGGGCGCGGCGGTCATCCTGACCACGCACAACATGGATGAGGCCCAGCGGCTGGCCGACCAGGTCGCCGTCGTGGACCACGGGCGGCTGGTCGCTGAGGGCTCGCCGGCCGACCTGACCGGCACCGCCGGGCAGTTGCGGTTCCGGGCCGAGCCCGGGCTGGACACCGACGGGCTGATCTCCGCCCTGCCGCCAGGCAGCGCGGCCAAGGAATCCCCGGCCGGCCACTACATCGTGGAGGTCCACGACCAGGTGGACCCGCAGCTCCTCGCGGCGGTGACCGCGTGGTGCGCCGAGCACGGCGTGCTGGCCCGGGACCTGCGCATCGAGAGCCGCACCCTGGAGGACGTGTTCCTCGAGCTGACCGGGCGGGAGCTGCGCTCGTGAGTGGCTCTGCTAGCCCGGGGGGACGACCCCCCGGAGCCCCCCGCGAGTCACCGACTCGGCGGGGACACGCCTCCGGCGCACCCCTCCTCGCCAGCGAGGCCGAGGGGCCCCGCGGAACCGCACCAACATGGCCGGCCCCGGATCCTGGGAGCGCTCCCCGGGCCCGGATGATCACCGCGCAGGCCGGGCTGGAACTGCGCATCCTGGTCCGCAACGGCGAGCAACTGCTGCTCACCCTGATCATCCCGGTCGCCCTGCTGGCCGGGTTCAGCCTGGAGCCGCTGATCAAGACGGGGTCCGGGCCCCGGATCGACTTCCTGGTGCCGGGCATCCTGGCGCTCGCGGTCATGTCCACCGCCTTCACCAGCCAGGCCATCGCGACCGGCTTCGAGCGGCGTTATGGCGTACTGAAACGGCTCGGCTCGACCCCGCTGGGACGGGACGGCCTGATCGCCGCGAAGACCCTGGCCGTGCTCATCGTCGAGCTGGGCCAGGTAGTCGTGATCCTGGCCGTGGGCCTGGGCCTCGGCTGGCGGCCGGACGCGCGCCCGGCCGCCGCGGCCTGGGTGGTGCTGCTGCTGCTGGCCGGCACCGCCGCGTTCAGCGGCCTGGCCCTGCTGCTGGCGGGAACCCTCCGGGCCGAGGCCACGCTGGCCGCGGCCAACCTGGTCTACCTGGTGCTACTCGGCGTCGGTGGGGTGATCTTCCCGCTGAGCAAGTTCCCGGCCGGCGCCCAGCCGGTGCTGCGGCTGCTGCCGTCCGGGGCGCTGTCCGACGGCCTGCACTCGGTGCTGCAGCATGCGGGCGGGCTGCCCGTGCGCGACCTGGTCGTGCTGCTGGCCTGGGCCGCCGTCACGATCGGCGTGACCGCGCGGGTGTTCCGCTGGGAGTAACGCCGCCGTGACCCAGGCCAGGTCGCAGGCGGCCCTCGGGGCCACCCCGCCGGCGATTCTCGTGCTGACCGGCGTGGTCTCGGTGCAGGTCGGCGCGGGCCTGGCGGCCCGGCTGTTCAGCCAGGTGCCGCCTGCCGCGGTGACCGGGCTCCGGCTGTGGACGGCGGTGCTGCTGCTCGCGGTGCTGGGCGCCCGCGGGCTGCACCGGGAGATCAGCGGGCTGATCCGCAGGCGCGCCTGGGCGGACGCAGCCGTGGTCGTGGCGTTCGGGCTCACCCTGGCCATCATGAACTACTCCATCTACCAGGCGTTCGCCCGGATCCCCCTGGGCATCGCGGTCACGGTGGAATTCCTCGGGCCGCTCGCCGTGGCGGTGGCCGCGTCGCGGCGCCTCCTCGACCTGGCCTGGGTGGCACTGGCGGGCGCCGGGGTCGCGCTGCTCAGCCGGGCGGGTGACACGGCGCCGGCGGCCGCCGTTCATGACCCGGGGGGTGCCAGCCTGGCCGGGCTCAACGTGGCCGGGCTGCTGTTCGCGCTGGCCGCGGCGGCTTCGTGGGCCATCTACATCCTGCTCAGCGCGGCCACCGGACGGCGCTTTCCCGGGTCGTCCGGGCTGACGGTGGCCATGGCCGTGGCGGCGCTGGCCGTGACCCCGGTAGGCGTGGCGGCGGGCGGACGCTCCCTGCTGCGCCCGGGGGTACTCGCCACCGGGGCGGCTATCGGGTTGCTGTCCTCGATCATCCCGTACTCGCTGGAACTGGAGACCCTGCGCCGGGTCCCGGCCAAGGTGTTCGGCATCTGGATGAGCGTGGAGCCCGCAGTCGCCGCCCTGGTCGGGCTGGTCATGCTCAGCCAGAGCCTCAGCCTGGCCGAGTGGGCCGCCATCGGGTGCGTCACGGTCGCCTCCGCCGGCGCCGCGCTGTCAGCCAGGTAACCCTGTTATCTAACGGGGCCCGCTCATGGGGTCAGATAACCCGGGGCCACCGGGTGCACGCCCGCGACCACGCTCCTACCATGGGGTCCGTGCCAGCCGATCTCACCCCGGGCGTCACCGGGCCCGCCACCACCGGATCCGCCACCACCGGGCCCGCCACCACAGGATCCGCCCCGACTGGGCCCGCACCCGCACGGACCAGGGCGCGCCGCGGGGTCCGGGCCTGGGCGGCGCCCTTCCTCTTTCCCACGCCCACCTCGATGCGCCGGGTCGCGCTGGCCGGGGTGGTGGCGAACGCCGGGATCATCATGACCGGCGCCGCGGTCCGGCTGAGCGCGTCCGGCCTCGGCTGCCCCGACTGGCCGGACTGCACGTCCAGCAGCCTGGTCGCGGCGCGCACCCGCGGTGACCCGATCATCCACACCTATATCGAGTTCACCAACCGGATGCTGACCTTTGCGGTCATGGTGGTGGCCGTGCTGGTCATCATCACGGCCTGGCGGTTCCGCCCGGGCCGGGCCCGGCGGCGCGGCCTGATCTGGCTGGCCGCCGCCCAGCCGCTCGGCGTGGTGGCCCAGGCGTTGCTGGGCGGGATCGTGGTGCTCACCGACCTCAACCCGGCTGCCGTCTCAGTCCACTTCCTGCTGTCCAGCACGATCCTGGCGCTGGCCGTGACGCTCTGGTCCCGGTGCGCCGAGGGGAGCCAGCCTGCGACCAGGCTGGTCCGGGCAGACCTGCGGGTGCTGTCGGTGGCCCTGGTGCCAGTGGTGGCGCTGATGCTCGGGGCGGGTACCGTGGTTGCCGGCACCGGGCCGCTGGCCGGGTCGACGTTCGTGCCGCACGCCGGGGGCCGGCCCTCCTACGTGCCGCGCTACCACCTGCCGCTGGAGGGCGTGACCCAGATGCACGCGGACATCGGCTGGATGCTGGGCACCCTGGTGGCGGTGCTGGCGGTGTGCCTGCAGCTGACCGGCGCGCCCCGGCGGGTGCGCAGGCTGGGGTGGCTGCTGCTCGGGCTGGTCGGGCTGCAGGGAGTCATCGGCTACGCCCAGTACTTCAGCGGCCTCCCGGCCGGACTGGTCTGGGTCCACGTCAGCGGGTCGGTGCTGATCTGGATCGCCGCCCTGCGGCTGATGTTCGCCACCCGGGACCGGGGTCCGGTGCTGCCGGTCGCCGAACCAGAATCGGGCGAACCAGAAACGGGCGGCCTAGGGAGCATGGGCGGGACCCTGACGGTGCCGTCCAAATCCTGACGCGGCGCGCGGCGCCCAGGGCGGCTGCGGGGGCTCCGGCTGGCGCTGGAAGAACGCGCTCCGGGCCATGGCCATCAGCCGCAGCAGGTCCCGGCGCCGCTGTTCGAACTGGGCCGGGGAGATGATCTGGCGCTGGGCCCGCAAATGGACCAGGGCCAGCTCGGTGGCGGCCAGCTGGTAGTCCTCCATGGCCTTGGCCGCGGCCCGGCCGCCGGTGCGCCGCGCCCACAGCCGGGCGGCCCGCCGCTCGCGCAGCGTGCTCAGCATCTTCAGGTCCGCCTCGGTGACCACGCCGGTGGCCTCGTACACGGGCAGGAACCGCCAGATCAGCCGGACGATCCGGCGCCGGTCGGCGACGATCACCCCGATCAGGATGCCCAGCACGCAGGCCAGGATGGCGTACGCGATGGCCAGCCCGTGCAGCCCGAACGCGGTCAGGCCGTTCCACGTACCGTGCAGCATCATCGCGGCCAGCAGGCCCAGCGGCACCGCCCAGCGGGCGTGCCGGTGGGTGGCCGCGTAAGCCACCCCGAGGCCGGTCATGGACGTGAAGATGGGATGCGCCAGCGGGGACAGCACACCCCGCAGCACGAACGTGGCGCCGAGTAGCTTGACCCCGCCCACCTCGGGACGGACCAGGGCGCCGATGTAATACCCAATGTTCTCCATCATCGCGAAGCCGAGGCCCACCATGGCCGCGTAGATGATGCCGTCGGTGGGGCCGTCCAGTTCCTGGCGCCGCCGCCAGAGCAGGATGATCAGGATGAGCCCCTTGAGGCTTTCCTCCACCACCGGAGCCCCGAAGGTGGCGGACACGTACTCCCCGGTGTTCTGGCCGAGCGCCGGCTGGGTGATGAAGACCAGGCCGGCGGTGTTGATCACCGCCGCGAGCAGGGCCGCCACGCCGGCCCCCCAGGCGAAGGCGAGCACCAGGTTGGCCCAGGGCTCGGGCTCCAGCCGGTCGAGCAGCAGCACGCAGCCCACCAGGAAGGGCACCGGGAGCAGCGCGAGGGGCACCGCGATGAGGAAGGGCGCGACGCTGTGCCCGGCGGCGTCCACGCTCTGCAGGACGTCCGCGCCGAGTACGACGATCGTGCAGCCGATGGCGGCGATGATCCCCAGGATCAGCCCGATCCGCGGCCGGCCCGGGGCCCGGCCCTCGATCACGGCCCGCGGGTCGAAACCGGGCATCGAGGTCGCCATGGCAGGGAGCGTACCGGGAACCGCCCCGATCAGCCGACACCGCAAGCCCGTGGCCCTGAGCATGGCCGCGGCCGGCGTCCGGGGCACCGCGGGGCCGGCCCGGGAAGTAGGTCAAACTGGGGATAGGGTTTCGTTTGCCTGACCTAGGGGCGCCAGGCGCCAGCCACGAGAGGAGCCCTGATCCCGCGGTGACCAGCCCATCTCGCAGCGCACCAAACACCCAGGCAGCAGACACCGGCTCCGCCACGCTGGAGTGGACCGAGGCTGACCAGCGCGCCGTCGACCTGATCCGGGTTCTGGCCATGGATTCCGTGCAGAAGGCGGGTTCCGGCCATCCGGGCACGGCGATGAGCCTGGCCCCGGTCGCCTACCTGCTTTACCAGCGTGTGCTCCGGCATGACCCGGCCGACCCGGACTGGCTCGGCCGGGACCGCTTCGTCCTGTCCTGCGGGCATTCCAGCCTGACCTTGTACATCCAGCTGTACCTGTCCGGCTACGGGCTGACCCTGGAGGACCTGGAGCGCTACAGGGAGTGGGGCAGCCTGACCCCAGGGCACCCGGAACACGGCCTGACCGCGGGCGTCGAGACCACCACCGGCCCCCTGGGCCAGGGCCTGGCCAACGCGGTCGGCATGGCCATGGCCGCCCGCCGGGACCGGGGCCTGCTCGACCCGGACGCGCCGGAGGGTGACAGCCCCTTCGACCATCACGTCTACGTATTCGCCTCGGACGGCGACATCGAGGAAGGCATCAGCCACGAGGCGTCCTCGCTGGCGGCGCACCAGGATCTGGGCAACCTGGTCATGGTCTACGACGACAACCTGATCTCCATCGAGGACAACACGGACATCGCGAAGTCCGAGGACGTAGCCGCCCGGTACGAGGCCTACGGCTGGCACGTGCAGCGGGTGGACTGGCGGCACCCGAACGGCTACCACGAGGACCCGGCCGGCCTGTACCAGGCGCTGCTGGAGGCCAGGGCGCGCACCGACAAGCCGTCCATCATCGTGCTCCGGACGATCATCGCCTGGCCGGCCCCGCACGCGCAGAACACCGGCGAGGCCCACGGGGCGGCGCTCGGCGAGAACGAGGTCGCGGCGACCAAGCAAGTCCTCGGCTTCGACCCCGCGGTGAGCTTTCCCGCCGAGGACGCGCTGGTCGCGCACGCCCGCAAGGTAGGCGAGCGGGGCAAACGGCTGCATGCCGAGTGGGACGAGACCTTCGAGGCGTGGGCCAGGGCCAACCCCGAGCAGGCCGCGACGCTGGACCGGCTCCGGGCCCGGCAGCTGCCCGATGGCTGGGCCAAGGCGCTGCCCTCCTTCCCCCCGGACCAGAAGGGCATGGCCACCCGCAAGGCGTCCGGGGAGGTGCTCAACGCCCTCGCCCCGGTCCTGCCCGAACTGTGGGGCGGCTCGGCCGACCTGGCCGGCAGCAACAACACCACGATGAAGGGCGAGAAGTCGTTCATCCCGGCCGAGCACCAGACCGAGATGTTCCCCGGCAATGTCTACGGCCGCACCCTGCACTTCGGGATCCGCGAGCACGCCATGGGCGGGATCCTCAGCGGCATCGCGCTGGATGGGCTCACCCGGCCTTACGGGGGCACCTTCCTGGTCTTCAGCGACTACATGCGGGGGTCCGTCCGGCTCGCGGCGCTGATGGGGCTGCCGGTGACCTACGTGTGGACGCACGATTCGATCGGGCTCGGCGAGGACGGGCCGACCCACCAGCCGGTCGAGCACCTGGCCGCGCTGCGCGCCATCCCCGGGCTCGACGTGGTCCGGCCCGGCGACGCGAACGAGACCAGCGTGGCCTGGCAGACCGTGCTGGAGCACACCGACCGGCCCGCCGGGCTGTGCCTGAGCCGCCAGAACCTGCCCGTTCTGGACCGTTCTGACGGCATCGGCCTGGCCAGCGCGGATGGGGCGGCCCGGGGCGGGTACATCCTCGCCGAAGGGGCGGGCGGTGAGCCGACGGTGATCGTGATAGCGACCGGCAGCGAGGTGCAGATCGCGCTGGCGGCACGAGACATTCTCCAAGATGAGGGAATCCCGACACGAGTTGTTTCCATGCCGTGCGTGGAATGGTTTACCGGGCAGGATGCTTCCTATCAGGAGGAGGTACTGCCACCGCACATCCGGGCGCGCGTCAGCGTCGAGGCCGGCGTCGCACAGCCCTGGCACGTGTTCACCGGCGATTTCGGTGAGTGCGTGAGCCTGGAGCATTTCGGGGCATCCGCCTCGTACACGAAGCTGTACGAGGAGTTCGGGTTCACGGCGGAGCATGTGGCAGCGGCCGCCCGCTCCAGCCTGGCCCGGCTGAGCACCGCAGCGAACGCGAGAAGCGAGGAGTCATGACCTCTGTGCCACAAACCCCACAGGCCCACCCGATCCTCGGCGAGCTGACCGCCGCCGGCGTATCCATCTGGCTCGACGACATCAGCCGGGAACGGCTGAGGACCGGCAACCTCGCCGAGCTGATCCGGGACTGGGCCGTCAGCGGCGTGACCTCCAACCCGACGATCTTCGCCAGCGCCGTGGCCCACGGCGACGCGTACGACAAGCAGCTCGCCGATCTGGCCATCCGCGGCGTGAAGCTGGAGGAAGCGGCGCGGTCTATCGCCACCTACGACATCCGCTGGGGCTGTGACGTGTTCCGCCCCGTCTACGACGTCACGGACGGCGTGGACGGCCGGGTCTCGATCGAGGTGGACCCGCGCATCGCCAAGGACACCGCGAAGACCATCGCCGAGGCCCGGGCGCTGTGGTGGCTGGTGGACCGGCCCAACCTGTTCATCAAGATCCCGGCGACCCTCGAGGGCCTGCCCGCGATCACCGCCGCCCTGGCCGAGGGCATCAGCGTCAACGTCACGCTGATCTTCTCCCTCGAGCGCTACGGCCAGGTCATCGACGCGTTCATGGCCGGCCTGGAGCAGGCCCTGGCGGCGGGCCGGGACATCTCCACGCTCGCCTCGGTGGCGTCCTTCTTCGTCAGCCGGGTGGACACCGAGGTGGACAGCAGGCTCGACAAGATCGGCACCCCCGAGGCGGCCGCGCTGCGCGGCAAGGCAGCGATCGCCAACGCCCGGCTGGCCTACGAGCTCTACGAGGAGCGGATCTCCACCCCCCGGTGGCAGGCGCTGCGCGAGGCCGGGGCCAAGGTGCAGCGCCCGCTGTGGGCATCCACCAGCACCAAGGACCCCGCCTTCGAGGACACCATGTACGTGGTCGAGCTGGTCGCCCCGGACACGGTCAACACGATGCCGGAGGCGACGCTGCGTGCGACCGCCGACCACGCCAAGCTGCGCGGGGACACGATCCGCGGCACTTATGACGAGTCCCGGAAGATCTTCGCCGAGCTGGAGAAGCTCGGTATCTCCTACGACGACGTGGTCCGCGTACTCGAGGACGAGGGCGTGCAGAAGTTCGCCGCCTCCTGGAACGAGTTCCTGGGCACGATCGAGTCGAACATGGCCGCGGTGGACAAGCCATGACCGCTGGCCGCCTGGCAACAGCAGACGGAGCGCAGTAATGACTGATTCGGCGACCGCGGCCCAGGACGCCACCCAGGCGGCCAGCCCGGAGCTCGGCGGGGAGCAGGACGCTGCCCCGTCCGTCAGCCCGGCCGAGCAGGAGGCGCTGGCTGACCCGTCCGGGCTGATGGAGGTGGTGAGCGGCGCGGCGGCCAATCCGCTGCGCGACCCGCGGGACCGCCGGATCCCGCGGGTCGCGGGCCCCTGCGTCCTGGTCATCTTCGGCGTCACCGGGGACCTGGCCCGCAAGAAGCTCATGCCGGCCATCTACGACCTGGCCAACCGGGGCCTGCTTCCGCCCGGCTTCTCGCTGGTCGGGTTCGCCCGCCGCGACTGGGAGGATGAGGACTTCGCCCAGGTCACCTACGAGGCGGTCAAAGAGCACGCGCGGACCCCGTTCCGGGACACTGTCTGGCGGCAGGTGTCGGAGGGGGTCAGGTTCGTGCCGGGCGAGTTCACCGACGCGGAGGCGTTCGACCGGCTGGCCCACTGCGTGGCCGAGCTGGACCGCGATCGCGGCACCGGCGGCAACTACGCCTTCTACCTGTCCGTCCCGCCCAAGTTCTTCGAGCTGGTGGTCACCCAGCTGAAGCGGTCCGGGCTGTCCGCGCCGCCGCCGCCGGCCCCGGGGCATCCGCGGCCCTGGCGCCGGGTCGTTATCGAGAAGC
This sequence comes from Streptosporangiaceae bacterium, assembly GCA_035642895.1. Taxonomy (GTDB): domain Bacteria; phylum Actinomycetota; class Actinomycetes; order Streptosporangiales; family Streptosporangiaceae; genus RYN-230. Next base: position 33,411 of record DASQRM010000201.1, read on the forward strand.
CGTTCGGCCATGATCTGCAGAGTGCCCGCGAGCTTAACGCGACGCTCAGCGCGGTGTTCCCGCCCGAATCGGTGTTCCGCATCGACCATTACCTGGGCAAGGAGACGGTCCAGAACATCCTGGCCCTGCGCTTCGCCAACACGCTGTACGAGCCGATCTGGAACCGCGGCTACGTGGACCACGTGCAGATCACCATGGCCGAGGACATCGGCGTGGGCGGCCGGGCCGGGTACTACGACGGCATCGGCGCGGCCCGGGACGTGATCCAGAACCACCTGATGCAGCTGCTGGCCCTGACCGCGATGGAGGAGCCCGTCTCGTTCGACGCGGACGCGCTGCGGGCGGAAAAGGAGAAGGTGCTGTCCGCGGTCCAGTTGCACGAGGATCTCGCGGCCACCACCGCGCGCGGGCAGTACGCGGCGGGCTGGCAGGGCGGTATCCCGGTCCGGGGCTTCCTGGAAGAAGACGGCATGGCGCCCGACTCGAAGACCGAGACCTACGCCGCGGTCAAGCTGAAGGTGGATACCAGGCGGTGGGCCGGGGTCCCCTTCTACCTGCGCACCGGGAAGCGGCTGCCGCGCCGGATGTCGGAGATCGCGATGATGTTCCAGCGCGCGCCGCACCTGCCGTTCGCGGCCACCGACACCGAAGAACTCGGGCAGAATGCCCTGGTCATCCGGGTCCAGCCGGATGAGGGGGTCACGGTCAGGTTCGGCTCCAAGGTTCCCGGCTCGGCGATGGAAGTGCGCGACGTGAACATGGACTTCGCCTACGGCGAATCGTTCACCGAGAGCAGCCCGGAAGCTTACGAGCGGCTGCTGCTCGACGTGCTGATCGGCGATCCGCCGCTGTTCCCCCGCCATCGCGAGGTGGAGCTGTCCTGGATGGTCCTCGACCCGATCGAGGACTTCTGGGCCATCCACGGCAGGCCGGAACCCTACCCGGCCGGCTCGGCCGGGCCGCCGTCGGCGGACGAGATGATGGCCCGCGACGGACGGGCCTGGAGACGGCTTTGAGCAGCACGCGATGAGCAGGACGGGTTTGAGCAGCGCGGTCGGAAAGGACTGCCTCCGATGATGATCGACCTGGCCGAGACGACGACCGACCGGATCCATGAGGCCATCCGGCAGGCCCGGCAGCGGCTCGGCGGCCCGGCCAGCGGGATGGTGCTGACGCTGGTCATCATGACGGACGAGGCCGCGCAGTACGACGCGGTGCGGTCGGCCAGCGAGGCGGCCCGGGAGCACCCGATGCGGGTGCTCGCGGTGATCACCCGGCGGCCCGAGGCCGGGTCCCGGCTGGACGCGGAGATCCGGGTCGGCGAGTCGGGCCCGGGTGAGGTGGTGCTGCTCCGGATGTACGGCGCGCTGGGTGAGCACGCCGATTCGGTGGTCACCCCGCTGCTGATGCCGGACACCCCGGTGGTGACCTGGTGGCCCGGGACTCCCCCGGACATCCCGTTCCGCAGCCCGCTCGGCGCCCTGGCCCAGCGCCGGATCACCGACGCGGCCGCGGCCGCCTCGCCGCACGACTGCCTGGCCAGCCTGGCATCGCACTACAAGCCCGGGGACACCGATCTGAGCTGGACCCGGGCCACGCCCTGGCGCTCGCTGCTCGCGGCCACGCTGGACCAGCCGCACGGCGCCATCAGCGGGGGCCGGGTCGAGGCCGAGCGGGGCAACCCGAGCGCGGACCTGATCGCCGCCTGGCTGTCCGTGCGGCTGGGCGTCCCGTTCGAGAACCGGGTGTCCGGCGGGCCCGGGGTCACCGGAGTCATCTTCGACACCAGCGACGGGGAGATGACACTGACCCGCCCGGATGGCCGGCTGGCGGTGCTGCGCCGGCCCGGCGAGCCGGAGCGCCGGGTGGCGCTGCACCGGCGGGACACCGCCGAACTGCTGTCCGAGGAGCTGCGCCGGCTCGACCCCGATGAGGTGTACGCGGAAACCATCGCCCCGTTCGTCTCCCCTCCAGCTCCGGCGCCGGCCGCGACGAAAAGAAACGGCGGCAGCAGCCGCAGGCGGAGCGCCGCCAGCGCGGATACGGCCCGCGACGCGGCGCAGGCGCCCCGCAAAGACCGCACCCGGTGACCACGCCCGAGGTGCTGGTGCACCACGACGCGGGCCTGCTGGCCAAGGCGGCGGCGGCGCGGCTGGTGACCAGGCTGGTGGATGCGCAGGCGAGTACGGGCGCGGCCGACCTGGTGCTGACCGGCGGCGGCATCGGCACCGCGGTGCTGGCCGAACTGGCGGCCGCACCGGCCCTCGACGCGGTGGACTGGCGGAGGCTGGACATCTGGTGGGGCGATGAGCGGTTCCTGCCCTCCGGTGATCCCGAGCGCAACGAGACGCAGGCCCAGCAGGCCCTGCTGAGCCACGTGGACGCGGACCCGGCCCGGGTGCACCGGATACCAGCCAGCGACGGCCCGGACGGCAACGACCCGGAAGCGGCGGCCGCGCGCTACGCGGCCGAACTCCGGCAGGCGGCCCAGCCGCAGGACCACGGCCCGGTGCCCGCGTTCGACGTGCTGATGCTCGGGATCGGGCCGGAAGGGCACGTGGCTTCGCTGTTTCCGGGCCTGCCGGCGCTGTATGAGGAGCGGCCGGTCGTGGCGGTCCGCGGCGCACCCAAGCCGCCGCCGACCAGGATCACCATGACGCTGCCGGCCATCCAGAGGGCCCGTGAGGTGTGGATACTCGCGGCCGGCCAGGAGAAGGCCGGAGCGGTCCGGCTGGCCCTGTCCGACGCCGGGCCCGTGCAGGTCCCGGCCGCGGGCGCGCGCGGCCAGCAGCGCACGCTGTTCCTCCTGGACCGCAGCGCGGCGAGCCAGCTGCCGCCCCAGCTGAACCGGATCGCCTCGCCCTAGCCTGGGTGCCTAGTCCGGGTGATGGCTGGACCCGTCACCGTGCCCTGAGTCGTGGTCACCGGGCCGTCCGTGCGGTCCCCACCGGTTACTCCGGGTCGGCCGGGTGGCCAGCCGGAGCAGCATGAACAGGATGACCAGGACGGGGACGAACGCGAAGGGTTCCCGGGCGGTCAGCGCGATGCCCAGCCAGATGACCAGGATGGGCAGCATAGGGCTGACCCGGCGCCGGGGCGGCCCGGCCGCGACCGGCAGCAGCTTGTCCTGGGCCGGCTTGATCTCGGGCTCCGGCCGGGGAACCTCCAGCCGGGCCTGCTGAGGAAGATCACGGGTGAGCGCCCGGAGGCCGCCCCAGGTCTTCGCGGCGAAGGCGGTGGTGGTCCGCTCGTCGAACTCCTCCAGGGTCAGGCGTCCCGCGCTGTAAGCTTCGCGCAAGATCTCGACGACGTGCTCCCGGTCGGCGTCCGAGGCCCGGATACCGCCGTCATCCGTCATCTCCGGACCTCCCCGAGACCCTGGCATTCATTCGCCCCTTTCATCCGGAGGATACCTCGGACCGGTCACGGCCGACCCCGGCCGGGGTGCCCAGATAGCCGGCATGTGCCCCGCTATGGTTAGATCTCGCCGTGCCCCCGGTACCCCGACGACTCACCCAGGACCGGCACCACCTGATCGTGTGCGGGGACGACGCGCTGGCCTACCGGGTCGTCGAGGAGCTCACCACCAACTATCGCGAGCGGGTAACCGTGCTGCTCAGCGCGCGGTCCCGCGGTCACGGCCCGCGAATCGCCCGGCTCCCGGGCGTCCGGGTCATCGAGCGGCCGGAACTGGATGGCTCCGCCTTCGCCGATGCGGGAGCCCAGTCGGCCCGGGCGATCGCCCTGATGGGCCGGGACGACCTGACCAACTTCCACGCCGCGCTGCGCGCCCAGGACGTCAGCCCGGGCCTGAGGCTGGTGATGCGGATCTTCAACACCGGGCTGGGCGAGCGGATGCGCAGTTTCTTTCCCGATTGCGCGGTGCTGTCGAGTTCCGCGATGGCCGCCCCCTCGTTCGTGGCCGCGGCCCTGGGCGAGCCAGCCCCGAGCCATGTCCGGGTGGCCGGGCGCACCCTGTTCGTGGCGCGTCCCGGCGAGGCGGACGCCGCGCACCTGGTCTGCGGGCTGGCCACGACCGGGGCGCCCGGCCAGCCTCAGTTGCTTCCCCCGGACCAGGACCTGGCCGACCTGGTGCTCGCCGTGGCCGACGGCACCCCGCGCAACCCGCTGACCAGGCCGCGGCGGCGGCCCCTGCGGGCCGTCGCGGACCTGCCCCGGCTCCTCTTCGGGTACAAGCTGGGGTTCGTGTTCCTGGCTCTGTTCGCGGTCCTGGTGGCCGGTTTCGTGCTGCTCGCCACCGCCGGCGGCTACTCCCCCGGCAACGCGCTGTACCTGACCTTCCTGGACGCGGCGGGCGCGGCGCTCACCAATTCCCGGCTGAGCGCCCCGGAGAAGGTCGCCCAGTTCATGCTCACCTTTGACGGGATGGCGTTCCTGCCGGTGGTCACCGCGGCCGTGGTCGGGGCCCGGCTCACCGGGTCACTGCGTGGTAAGGAACGGCCGCTGAGCGGCCATGTCATCGTGGCCGGGCTGGGCAACGTCGGCAGCCGCATCGCCGGCCAGCTGCATGACCTGGGCGTCGACGTAGTCTGCGTGGACCGGGACGAGAACGCGGCCGGGATCAGCCTGGCCCGCCAGCTGGGGCTGCGTGTGGTGATCGGTGAAACCACCCGCGAGGAGACCCTGCGCAGCGCGGGCATCCGCACCAGCCAGGCCCTCGTCTCGGTGACCAACAGCGACATCGTGAACCTGGAGACGGCGCTGCACGCCCGGGCCCTGGCCGCCGACGTCCGGCTGGTCCTGCGGCTGTCCGACGACGACCTGGCCGAGCGGGTCCAGAAGACGGTCGGCAACGCGATCTCGCGCAGCGTCCCCTACCTCGCGGCCCCGGCCTTCGCGGCCGCCATGATGGAGCACCAGGTGCTGCGCACCATCCCGGTCGGGCGGCACGTGCTGCTTATCGCGGACGTCAGGGTGGAGGCCGGGGCAGAGCTGGCGGGCCAGCCGGTGGAGGACGTGAACCGCGGCGGTGCGGTCCGGGTCATCGCGGTCAGCCCCGCCGGGGGCGGCGCCGTCGACTGGTCGCCGCGCCCCGGTTACCTGATCGCCCCGCAGGATCGGATCTACGTTCTGGCCACGCGCACCGGGCTGAGCGGGGTGTTGGCGCGCAGCCATAGCGGCGGCGCGGTCGCGCCTGCGTAACCAAAACCTGGGCCTCCCCCAGGGAGGAATCCGGCGTTACGCTCAGGGCAGATCTTCCGTGTGGTTCTGCTGAGCCGCTTGTGAAGTCGGAAGAAGGTCCCACATGGTTCGTTCTATCCGGTTTTTCCGCGCCGTTCCGGGGACGTCGGCCGCGGTCCAGGCGCCGGGCACCTTAGGCCTGCCCAGTAGCCGCCGCCGGGATCTTCAGCCAATCCACGCGCCGTCCCGGCCGTCCGGGCCCCCTGCCCCCGTGGCCGGGCAGTGCACCGCCTCATCGGGAGGATTCACTTGAGCGTCAACGATGACCTGCCTGCAGCTCCTGCAGCTCCGGTGGCCGCACTGGGGACGGGGATCGCCGACCCCGCACCGCTGGGGCTCGCCGCCTTCGCCCTGACCACGTTCCTGCTGTCGGCGTTCAATGCCGGCTGGATGACCGCGGCGAGTGGCCTGGCCTGGCTCGGGTACGCGTTCGCCTATGGCGGCCTGGGCCAGTTGCTGGCCGGCATGTGGGAGTTCCGCAACCGCAACGTGTTCGGGGCCACGGCGTTCGCCAGTTACGGCGGGTTCTGGATCGGCCTCGGTCTTTACTTCGTGCTGGTCGGGAACAACCTCCTTGCCCACCCTTTGCTGGCCCACCAGTTCAGCAAGGACGTCGGCTGGATCCTGCTGGCCTTCGCCATCTTCAACACCTACATGCTGATCTGGAGCACGCAGGTGAACACGGCGGTGTTCGCGGTGTTTCTCACCCTGGAACTCACCGAGATCATCCTGTTCATCGGCAACTTCTCGGGCAGCAGCGGCACCGTCAAGTTCGGCGGGTACGTAGGCATCGTCACCGCGGCCGCGGCCTGGTACGCCTCGGCGGCCGGGGTGGCCAACGGGATGGGAGGTCGGCTCAGGCTCCCCGTCGGCCGGCCGCTCTTGGCCCCGCGCGCCTGAGCGGGCCCGGCTGCCCGGGCCGCGGGACCGGCCCGTGAGCCCAGCGGGCAGGGAGTGAGGTGATCCCGGGGAGCCAGAC